>NZ_JAMYVF010000003.1:140000-480430 GCF_040323735.1 Mesorhizobium sp. M0029 | reverse complement strand
CCCGGTGTACACATCCGCAATTCTGGCCAGACCCCGGCGGCCGCTAAACCCCCCCCCCCCCTCCCCCCCCCGGGGGGGGTGGCCGGCCCCCCGGCCCGGGGGGGGGCCGGTGCCGCACCCCCACCCCGCTGCTGGGCAGCGACCCTCCCCACAAGGGGGAGGGTAAGGGGCGGCGCCATCCTTCGCCATGACACCATATGGATCAGAGGCTGGACATCGTGACCTCTCATCGTCTCTCATCCGGCGGTCTCATCGACCGTTCCACCCCCCTCACCTTCCGCTTCGACGGCACGACATTTTCCGGCTTCCAGGGCGACACGCTGGCGTCGGCGCTGGTCGCCAATGGCGTCAAGCTGGTCGGCCGCTCGTTCAAATACCATCGTCCGCGCGGCATTCTGACTGCGGGCTCGGAAGAACCCAACGCGCTGGTCGAACTGCGCACCGGCGCACGGCGCGAGGCCAACACCAAGGCCACGACGGCCGAACTCTATGAAGGCCTCGAAGCGGCCAGCCAGAACCGCTGGCCGTCGCTGCGCCACGATGTGATGTCGGTGAACCAGCTGTTCGCACCGATCTTCGTCGCCGGCTTCTACTACAAAACCTTCATGTGGCCGGCAAAATTCTGGGAAATGGTCTACGAGCCGGCGATCCGACGCGCCGCGGGTCTGGGTCGCGCGGCGGTCACCCCCGATCCGGATCACTACGACAAGGCCTGGGCGCATTGCGATGTGGTGATCGCCGGCTCTGGTCCGGCCGGTCTCGCCGCCGCACTCGCTGCAGGCCGCAGCGGTGCGCGCGTCATCCTGTGCGAAGAAGATTTTGCGCCCGGCGGCCGTCTGTTGTCGGATGGCGGCACGATCGACGGTCTGCCGGCCGCGGAGTGGCTGTCGCGCACACTGGCCGAGCTCAGCTCGATGCCGAATGTCCGCATCATGACCCGCACGACCCTGTTCGGCGTCTATGACGGCGGTACCTATGGCGCGATCGAGCGGGTCAACGATCATCTGCCGGTGCCGCCCGAGCATCAGGTGCGCCAGCGCCTGTGGCGCATCGTGGCCAAGCGCTGCGTCGTCGCCGCCGGCGCGATTGAGCGTCCCATCGTCTTTGCCGGCAATGACACGCCCGGCGTGATGATGGCGTCCGCCATCCGCACCTACGTCACACGTTATGCGGCGACGCCGGCAAAGCGGATCGCGCTGTTCACCAACAATGAGGATGGCTGGCGCACGGTCGAGACGGCACTCGGCGCGGGGCTGCAGATCGCGGCGGTGATCGACGCGCGGCCTGACGTCTCGCCTGCCCATCGTTCTCTCGCTTCCAGGAACGGCTTCACCGTGCTGCATGGTTCGGTCAGCGGCGTCGACGGCGGCAAGGACGGCGTAAGAAAAATAGCGGTGTCGCTGACCGGCGGCGCGCGCGCCGAGGTCGAGGCCGACGGGCTTGCCGTTTCCGGCGGCTGGAATCCGGCGGTCGGGCTCACCTCTTACCATCGCGGCCGGCCGAAATGGCGAGACGACATCGCCGCCTTCGTGCCGGACGGCGCGCCGCCCGGTATGGTCGCCGCAGGTGCGGCTAATGGCGACTTCGGGCTAGGCGCCTGCCTGCGCGCAGGTTTCGAGGCCGGCGCCGCAGCGGCGCGTGACGCCAGCCGGATCGGCAATGCGGGATCGGCACCGGTCGCCGACGACGAGGCGTTCTCGCTGACCCCGCTCTGGCATGTCGCTGGCAAAGGCAAGGCTTTCGTCGACCAGCAGCATGATGTCACCGCGTCCGACATCGAGCTGGCGCAGCGCGAGGGTTTTGAATCGGTCGAGCACCTGAAGCGCTACACCACGCTCGGCATGGCGACCGACCAGGGCAAGACGTCCAATGTCGCCGGCCTCGCCATCATGGCGGCGGTGTCGGGCAAATCCATTCCCGAGACCGGCACGACCATCTATCGGCCGCCTTACGTGCCTGTCGCCATCGGCGCCTTTGCCGGCCATCATCGCGACGAAAATTTCCATGCGACGCGGCTGACGCCGTCGCATCACTGGGCGGCCGAACAAGGCGCGATCTTTGTCGAGACCGGCCTGTGGAAGCGCGCGCAATGGTATCCGCGCGCGGGCGAGAAGGACTGGCTGGAATCCGTGACCCGCGAGGTCAAGGCGGTGCGCTCGGGCGTCGGCTTCTGCGATGTCTCGACGCTGGGGAAGATCGATGTGCACGGCCCCGATGCCGGCGCCTTCCTCGACCGCGTCTACATCAACACCTTCTCAAACCTTGCCGTGGGAAAAGCCCGCTACGGGCTGATGCTGCGCGAGGACGGCCTCGTCTATGATGACGGCACGACCTCGCGGCTGGCCGATGACCATTATTTCCTCACCACGACCACGGCGAAGGCCGGGCTGGTGATGCAGCATCTCGAATTCTGCCGGCAGGTGCTATTCCCCGAACTCGACGTGCAACTCACCTCGGTCTCCGACCAGTGGGCGCAATTCTCGATTGCCGGGCCAAGGACGCGAGACCTGTTGAAGGAAATCGTCGACCCTGCCGAGGACCTTTCGAACGAAGGTTTTCCATTCATGGGCGTGCGCGAAGTCGCTTTGCGCGGCGGCATCAAGGCGCGGCTGTTCCGCATCTCCTTCTCCGGCGAGATGGCGTTCGAGATTTCGGTGCCGGCGCGTTACGGTGAAGCGATGGCACGCAATTTGATGCTGGCGGGAAAACCGTTCGGCGTGACGCCGTATGGCACAGAAGCCCTCGGCGTCATGCGCGTTGAAAAGGGCCATGTCGCCGGACCGGAACTGAGCGGCACGACGACCGCCGCCGATCTCGGTCTCGGCAAGATGATGTCGACCAAGAAGGATTTCATCGGTCGCGTCATGGCCGGCCGCGAGGCGCTGGTGGCGCCGGACCGGCAGGTCGTGGTCGGCATCAAGCCGGTCGACAAGGCGCGCCGCCTGCGCTCCGGCGCGCACATCATCCCGAAGGGCCAGACGCCCGGGCCTGATAACGACCAGGGCTACGTCACCTCGGTCTGCTTCTCGCCGACGCTCGACCAGTGGATCGGTCTCGGCCTTGTCGAGCGCGGCCGCGAACGCATCGGCGAGATCGTCCACGCGCATGATCCGCTGCGCGGTGAAGACTACGATATCGAACTCTGCAATCCCGTCTTCTACGATCCCGATGGAGGGCGCCAGCGTGGCTGACTTTTTCTGGGATGTTCGCAGCCCGCTCGAGCGCGCGCTCGCTCCTGGCGCTTGCGGCCCGCAAGGCGATGCCGGTGTGTCGCTGACCGAGATCCGCAATTTCGACCTCGTCCAGGTGATGGCACGGCGCGGCAAGGCGGGTGATTTGGCCGAGGCCGCGAACGCTCGTTTCGGCGTCGCGGCTCCGGAAACGCCGAAGGCAGTTGGCACCGCTGATGCGACGCTGATCTGGTCGGGACCGGATCAGTTTTTTGTCCTGTCGAAGGGTGGCAGGACTGAGGTGCTCGCTCAGACCTTTGCATCTTCCGCTTCGCTATCCGACCAATCGCATGCACGCGTGCTGATCAGCATCTGCGGCCTCAAGGCGCGCGCCATGCTGGCGAAACTGTCGTCGATTGATTTGCATCCCGATGCGTTTCCGGTTGGCGCTGCTGCCGCGACCTCGATGGATCACACCAGCGTCACCCTCTGGCGTGGTGGTGACAAGGCGGATGGGCAGGCGGTGTTCAACCTCCTGGTGTTTGCGACGTTTGCCGAAAGTCTGTGGCACACGATGTTGGATTCGGCTGCGGAGTATGGTGTGGCTATCGAGCATTCCGAGGAGCTTTAGCTCGATAGTTTCAGATGTTGGCGCCGCCCCTCATTGCCCTGCCGGGCATTTCTCCCGGTATAGTGACGGGGAGAAAGAAGCTGGCCGCAGCCTCGGCGCTCATCCTGCAACGTTGGCGATTGGCGAAGCCGGCGACGACAGCGTCCTTCGCCCCGTTTACGAGGAGAAGATGGCGGCGGCCAGATGAGGGGCAGCGCTGACGTTCGGAAGATAGGGCTGATCGGCAAGGTTCGGCCTTAGCGACCGCGGCGAGAACGCCACCCTCCACCTTGCCAAACCCAACCGCGCTGCTATTCTTGCTGCTAAAATAATTTTACACACAGGCAAACTTGTTTCTCGAACCGCAAGGCTGAGATGAGCCAGTCGCCCTACCCCTCTGTCGCAGCCGGACCGCCGCGGCCGAGCCTCATCCTGAGGCCCGGCCAGATCGCGCTGCCGCCGGGCATGGAGCGGTATACGATCCAGGGCAATGGCGCGGTGCTGATCGAGGTCGAGGCCGGCGATGCGTTCACCGTGCGCAATGTCGAGGGCGGGCAGGCTTGCGAGTTGCTGGCCTGGGGCAGGACCGGCGCCACCGATCCTTCCATCCTCGGCGAAAAGTCCAACAGCAATGCCGCCGGGATCAAGGCGCTTCTGGCCGAGGGCGATGACAGCCTGGCTTCCGTCCGTCGTGGCCTTGAGCGCCGCCAGGTGCAGCTCGACGAGCCCAAGGCGGTGCGTGTGTTCGGCGGCGCAACGCCTGCCGGCACCGAGCAGGCATTCACGGTCACGCGCGACGGCGCGATGCTGATTGCCGCGCCCGGCGGGCCGATGCTCGTCGACGGCCATGATACGGCAACGCCGCTCACCGTCATGGTGCGCCGCGCCACCGTGCGCCTGAAGACAAAGTCGCAGCTGGCCGATCCGCTTGCCGATCTGGTGCTCGATCTGCGCGTCCATTCGGCGACAGCCGAATCCTATTTCGTCAAGGCCGGCGACTACCTGCAGATCATCGATGTCGACGGCCGCCAGTGCACCGATTTCCAGTGCTTCTCGGCGCGCAAGCTGGACAAGGGGCTGGACCATCCGCTCGACGTTACGACCACGCGCACGCTGATGGGGTCGAGCTACCCGATGCCCGGCCTTCACTCGAAATATTACGACCAGGACATGGAGCCATTGGTCGAGGTTATCCAGGACACGTGCGGCCGGCATGACGCCTTCGCGCTCGCGTGTGCGGCCAAATATTATGACGACATCGGCTATCCCGGCCACACCAACTGCTCGGAGAATTTCAATCGCGCGTTGGCCGACAAGGGCGTGACGCCCCGCGCCGGCTGGATGGCGATCAACTTCTTCTTCAACACGGAGATCGACGCCCATGGCGTGATGGTGTCGGATGAGCCGTGGTCGCGCGCCGGCGACTATGTCCTGCTCAGGGCGCTCACCGACATCGTCTGCGTCTCCTCCGCCTGTCCCGACGACACGACACCGGCCAATGGCTGGAACCCGACCGACATCCATGTGCGAACCTATTCCGGCCAACACAAATTCTCGCGAGCGATCGCCAGACGCATGAGCCCCGATTCGGAACCGAAAATGACCCGCGAGACCGCCTTCCATTCAAGCTTCGCCAAGCACACCCGCAACTTCGTGGAATACCGGGGTTATTGGCTGGCCAATTCTTTCGCCAAAGAGGGGCCGATCGCCGAGTACTGGGCCTGCCGGCAGGACGCGGTGATCATGGACCTGTCGCCGCTGCGCAAGTTCGAGGTCACCGGTCCCGATTCCGAAGGGCTGCTGCAATACACGCTGACTCGCGACGTCAAGAAGCTCGGCGTCGGCCAGGTCGTCTATTCCGCCATGTGCTACGAGCATGGCGGCATGATCGACGACGGCACGCTGCTGCGGCTCGGCAAGGACAATTTCCGCTGGGTCGGCGGCGATGACCTGTCCGGCGAATGGCTGCGCGAGACGGCAAAGAAGCTTGGCCTCAACGTGCTGGTGCGCTCGTCCACCGACCAGATGCACAATGTCGCTGTCCAAGGGCCGAAGAGCCGTGACATTTTGCGAGAGGTGGTCTGGACCTCGCCGCTGCAACCGTCGATCGACGAACTCGAATGGTTCCGCTTCGCTGTCGCGCGCATCGGCGGCGGCAATGGCATTCCGGTCGTGGTGTCGCGCACCGGCTATACCGGCGAACTCGGCTACGAAATCTGGTGCCACCCACGCGACGCCGAAAAAGTGTTCGATGCCATCTGGGAGGCCGGCCAGCCGCACGGGCTGAAGCCGATGGGCCTGCAGGCACTCGACATGGTGCGCATCGAAGCCGGGCTGATCTTCGCCGGTTACGAATTCTCCGACCAGACCGACCCGTTCGAGGCGGGCATTGGCTTCACCGTACCGTTGAAGGCCAAGACCGACGATTTCATCGGCCGCGAGGCTCTGATAAGGCGCAAGGAACATCCGCAGCACAAGCTCGTTGGCCTCGACATCGACAGCAATGTCGCCGTCGGCCATGGGGATTGCGTCCATATCGGCCGCGCCCAGATCGGTGTCGTCACCTCGGGCATGCGCTCGCCGGTGCTGAACAAAAACATCGCTCTGGCGAGGCTTGACGTCACCCACGCGGCAATCGGCACAGAGGTGGAGATCGGCAAGCTCGACGGTCATGCCAAGCGGCTGCCGGCGCGGGTGGTGGCCTTCGCTCACTACGATCCGCAAAAGACCAGGCCGCGATCCTGAGGGTTGCACCCCCGGCCCTTCGCAGGCTCAGGGCGTTCGAAGCTCGAAAGCAATTGGCTTTCCGTCCGCTACCGCGGACCGCTTCTCACCCCACAAGGGGAGAAGGACAAAGCGAGCGTTTCGCAACCGTGATGTGCACGACGCCACAAATCACTTGACGTGAAAGCGCGCCGGATCAATCTTCACTGTTAAGAAAAAAATACGACTGAGTGGAAACACTGGAGTCGTGCGGTCATGTACCGGGGAACAAGCTTCGCGAAGCCGAGGCATCACCGGCCGGGAACACAAAATGGGGAATTCAGACAGATGAGCACGATTACCACTGCCCTGGAGCAGCCCGCTGAAGGCAAGCTGCTCCGCAACATCGACTGGCGCGGCGCCTTCTGGGTGGCGAGCGGCGTTCCTGCCCTTGTCCTGTTTTCGATCGGCGGCATTGCCGGAACGACGGGAACGCTGGCCTTCGGGATCTGGATCGCTTCCATGATCATGGGCTTCCTGCAATCCTTCACCTATGCCGAGATCGCCGGCCTGTTCCCGAACAAGTCGGGCGGCGCCTCGATCTACGGCGCCACCGCCTGGCTGCGTTATTCCAAGTTCATCGCGCCGCTGTCGGTGTGGTGCAACTGGTTCGCCTGGTCGCCGGTGCTGTCGCTGGGCTGCTCGATCGCCGCCGCCTATATTCTCAACGCGCTGGCGCCGGTGCCGCTGTTCACCGAGGCGTCGCCGGACGTCGTCGCCTATATCGCGGCGCATGCCGGAACGGTGCCTGCCGACGCCATCGCCGCGGTGACCGCGGCGGCCACGCCGGCGATCCGCAACTGGACGCTGTTCAGCCACACGCTGGGTCCTGTCTCCTTCACCCTCAATGCCACTTTCTTCATCGGCGCGGTGCTGATGCTGATCATCTTCTCGATCCAGCATCGCGGCATTCTCGGCACCGCCAATGTGCAGAAGTATATCGGCCTCCTGGTCATCATCCCGATGCTGATCGTCGGTGTCGTGCCGATCGTCACCGGCCAGATCAACTGGGCGAACTTTTCGCCGCTGGTGCCGCTGGCGGCGGCTTACGCGCCGGAGCCCGGCTCGTGGAACATTGCCGGCTGGACGCTGGTGCTGGGCGGCATGTTCATCGCCGCATGGTCGACCTATGGTTTTGAGACCGCCGTCTGCTACACATCGGAGTTCAAGAACCCGGGCACCGACACGTTCAAGGCGATTTTCTATTCCGGCCTGCTCTGCATGCTTCTGTTCATCCTGGTGCCCTTCACCTTCCAGGGCGTGCTGGGCCTCAACGGCATGCTGGCGACGCCGATCGTCGACGGCTCGGGTGTCGCCGATGCACTGGCCGGCATGGTCGGGGGTGGCGCATTGATCCACAGCCTCTTGGTGATGCTGATGATCCTGGCGCTGGTGCTGTGCATCATGACGGCAATGGCCGGCTCGTCGCGCACGCTCTACCAGGGCTCGGTCGATGGCTGGCTGCCGCGCTATCTCAGCCACGTCAACGAGCATGGCGCGCCGACGCGCGCCATGTGGACCGATCTCGTCTTCAACCTGATCGTGCTGGCCATCGCCTCGGCCGACGCGACGAGCTTCTTCTTCATCCTCGCCGTGTCGAACTGCGGCTACATCATCTTCAACTTCCTCAACCTCAATGCCGGCTGGATCCACCGCATCGACAACGGCCACATCAACCGGCCTTGGAAGGCGCCGAGCTGGCTGCTCGGCCTCGGCGCCATCTTCGCCTATGTAAACGCCATCTTCATGGGCGCCGGCGCCAAGGTGTGGAACCCGATGGCGCTGTGGGCCGGCCTGATCACAGCCGCCTTGATCATCCCGGTGTTCTGCTACCGGCACTACGTCCAAGACAAGGGCAAGTTCCCCGACCACATGCTGGCCGACCTCGGCATGGCGGGCGCAGACCTCTCGGTCAAAAAGGCAGGCATGCTGCCCTACCTGACGCTGGTCGCCGGCCTGGTGGTGATGCTGCTCGCCAACTGGTACTTCGTCATCTGAAAGTGATGGCTTGAAAAGAATGGGCGCGCTTCGGCGCGCCCGTTTCTTTTTGTGGCAGACGTCAGCCGGCCTTGCGGATGACCGCTTCGGAGCCTTCGAAGAACCGGTTCGGCGGACGCTTCAGGCCGAGATTCTCGCGCAAGGTGGTGCCCTCATACTCGCGCCGGAAGAGCTTTCGCCGCTGCAGCTCGGGCACCACCTTCTCGGCGAAGTCGTCGAGCCCGGCAGGCAGATAGGGGAACATGACGTTGAAGCCGTCTGACCCCTCGGCAAGCAACCATTCCTCCATCGCGTCGGCGATGGTTTTAGGCGTGCCGACGAAGGCAAGGCCGGAATAGCCGCCGAGCCGCTGCGCCAGCTGGCGGACGGTCAAATTCTCCCGGCGCGCCAGCTCGATGACGCGCTCACGGCCGCTCTTGGAGGCATTGGTCTCGGGGATTTCGGGCAAGGGCGCGTCGGGGTCGAAGGCCGACGCGTCATGGCCGAGCGCGATCGACAGCGAGGCAATGCCGCTCTCGTAATAGACCAGGCTGTCGAGCTTGGCGCGTTTGGCCTGTGCTTCCTCGACACTGTCGCCGACGATGACGAAGGCGCCGGGCAGGATCTTGATGTCGTCGCGCGAACGGCCGAGCTTCTCGGCCTGGCTTTTGACATCGGCAAAGAAGCGCTGCCCAGCCGCCAGATCGGAATGGGCCGCGAAGATCACCTCCGCCGTTTCGGCTGCCAGCTGCCGCCCGGCCTCAGACGCGCCGGCCTGGACGATGACCGGCCAGCCCTGCACCGGCCGCGCAATGTTGAGCGGGCCGCGCACCGAGAGATGCTCACCCTTATGGTCGAGCACATGCAGCTTCGCGGGATCGAAATAGAGCCCGCTCTCGGCGTCGCGGATGAAGGCGTCGTCGGCAAAGCTGTCCCAGAGGCCGGTCACCACATCGTAGAATTCCCGCGCATTGTGATAGCGCTCGTCGTGCTCGACATGCTCGTCGAGGCCGAAGTTCAGCGCGGCGTCGGGATTGGATGTGGTGACGATGTTCCAGCCGGCGCGGCCGCCGCTGATATGGTCGAGCGAGGCGAAGCGGCGGGCAATGTGATAGGGCGCGTCGAAGGTCGTCGATGCGGTGGCGACAAGGCCGATATGGTCGGTGACGGCGGCAAGCGCCGACAGCAGCGTGAACGGCTCGAACGAGGTCACCGTGTGGCTGCGCCGTAGCGCCTCGATCGGCATGTTGAGAACGGCCAGATGGTCGGCCATGAAGAAGGCGTCGAACTTCGCCGCCTCAAGCGTCTGCGCGAAGCGCTTCAGATGGGCGAAGTTGAAGTTGGCATCGGGATATGAGCCGGGATAGCGCCAGGCCCCGGTGTGAAGACTGACCGGACGCATGAAGGCGCCGAGCCGCAATTGCTTGTTGTCTGCCATGGGATGATCACCTGATGCGAACGAGCATTGCCGCTCCGATATATAAGCAGGATCGGACGGCTTTGCCGCCCTGGAAAGGAATTCTGTTTTGCAAAACCGGCGCCGCGAAGCATTTTCATACAGGTGGCCGTTCAACCTATTTTGATGAACCCGCCTGGTGTTGAGATACTTGCCTGGGTGCTCGGTGGCACCGGCAAGGAGAAAGCCAGAACGCCGCACGTCAAGCGTACGGCGTTCCAGCATTTTCCAAGGTGCATCCTGTGCGCCGGCAGCGCCTACTCGGCGGCCAGCGCCAGTGGCGGCCTGTCATTGTCCTGCACCGCCTCATCAGCCGGCTTCTTGCCTTGCTTCGGCTCGCGGCCGAAGAACAGCGCGTAGCCTGCCGGCAGCACCAGAATGGTGAGTACGGTGGCGACGAGGATGCCGCCCATCATGGCGTAGGCGAGCGGTCCCCAGAACACCGCACGCGAGATCGGGATCAGCGCCAGCACCGCCGTCATCGCCGTCAGCACGATCGGCCGGAACCGGCGCACGGCCGAGCCGATGATGGCCTCCGATCGGTCCATCCCCCTGGCGATGTCCTGATCGATCTGGTCGACCAGGATGATCGAGTTGCGCATGATGATTCCGAGCAGCGCGATGACACCGAGGATGGCGACGAAGCCGAACGGCGCGCCGCTGATCAACAGAGCCGCCGCCGCACCGATGATGCCGAGCGGACCGGTGGCCAGCACGAGCATCGCCTTGCCGAAATGCTGCAGCTGGATCATCAGGAGCACGACGATGACGGCCAGCATGATCGGCGCCTTGGCAGCAATCGAGGCCTGGCTTTCGGCGGAATCTTCCGCACCGCCCTGGATCTCGATCTTGTAGCCGGGCGCCAGGCCGGCGCGCATGCCCTGCATGTCATTGTAGAGCTTGGTGACGACGTCGTTCGACTGCACGCCATCCGGCAGCGTGGCGCGCACCGAGATGGTCGGCAGGCGGTCGCGCCGCCATTCGACGCCCTGCTCGAGCACCGGCACCACCTTGGCCACCTGCGACAGCGGCACGAAGCCGCCGAAATCGGTCGGGATATAGACCGAGTCGACCGAGGACAGCAGGCTGCGGCTGGCGTCCGGTTCGCGGGCGACGATGGAAACCGTCTCCTCGCCATCACGGAAGTCATCGAGCGGCGCGCCGGACATCGCTGCCTGCAGCATCTGGCGGATGCGCTGCGAGGTGACGCCAAGCGCACGGGCGCGGTCCTGGTCGATGACCAGCTTCATCGCCGGTACCGGCTCCAGCCAGTCGTCATGGACGGCGCCGAGCAGCGGATTTCCGGCGAATTTCGCCTTCACCTGGTCGGCGATGCGGCGCACCTCCTGGCGGTCCGGACCCATGATGCGCATCTGCACCGGCCAGCCGGTCGGCGGGCCGAGGAACAGACGGTCGACCTTGGAACGGATCGAGGGGAAATCCTGCGCCAGGATTGAGCGCAGCTTGAGGATCAGCCGCTCGCGCGCCGGTTCGTCATTGGCCATCACCAGAAGCTGCGCATAGTTCGGATTGCGCAATTGCTGGTCGAGCGGCAGGAAGAAGCGCGGCGCGCCTTCGCCGATATAGGTGGCGATGAAGCGCTTGTCCTTGTCGTCCATCATCCGGGCTTCCAGCGCCTTGGCCTGCGTCTCGACTTCCTTGATCGAGGTTCCCTCAGGCAACCAGAGATCGACGAGGATTTCCGGCCGCGAGGATTGCGGGAAGAAGTTTTGTGGGATGAACTGGAACGCCCACAGGCTGGTGGCGAAGGTGACCAGCGTCATCACCAGAACGATGATGCGGTGGCGCACCGCCCAGCCGACCGTGGCGCGCAGCCGCCGGTAGAAGCCGGTGTCGAAGGCGTCATGATGGTTGCCGGCATGCTTGCGCTGCTTGAGGATCATGTAGCCCAGCCACGGCGTGAAATAGACGGCGACGAACCACGACACGACGAGCGCGATGCCGACGACATAGAACAGCGTGCGCACATATTCGCCGGCGGTCGAGGCGGCGAAGCCGACCGGGATGAAGCCGGCGATGGTGATCAGCGTGCCGCTCAGCATCGGGAAGGCGGTCGAGGAATAGGCGAAGCTCGCCGCCTCGATCTTGACCAGCCCCTCCTCCAGCTTGCGCTCCATCATCTCGACGACGATCATGGCGTCGTCGACCAACAGCCCGAGCGCGATGATCAGGGCGCCGAGCGAAATGCGCTGCAGATCGATGCCGAGCTCGTACATGATGGCGAAGGTGGCGGCCAGCACCAGCGGAATGGCAATGGCGATGACCAGGCCGGAACGCCAGCCGATCGACAGCAGCGAGACAGCAAGCACGATCAGCAGCGCCTCGCCGAGCGCCTCCATGAACTCGTTGACGGCGTCCTTGACAACCTCGGGCTGGTTGGAAATCTGGTCGACCGCAACGCCGTAGGGCAGCGCTTCCTCAAAGCGCTTGTAGGTCGCCTCGACATCCGTGCCGACGTCCCTGACGTTAAAACCCTTGGCCATGACGACGCCGACCTGGACGCTTTCGTGGCCGTTGAAGCGGTACTTGCGCTGATAGGGATCTTCGAGACCGGAACTCACGGTGGCAATATCGCCAAGACGTGTCACCTGACCACCGGCGCGCAGGCGCAATTCCCTGATGTCGGCAGCCCTGGTGACATCGCCCTCGACCGAGATGCGCACCGAGCGCAGGCCGGTGTCGACGGAGCCCGCCGGATCGACATTGTTCTGGCCCTTGATGGCGTTCTGCAGGTCGGTCAGCGTCAGGCCGCGTTCGGCCAGGGCCTTGGACGAGACGTCGATATAAAGCTTCTCCGGCTGGTCGCCGATGATGACGGCCTTCTCGACGCCCGGCGTCGTCAGCAGCATGTCGCGAGCCTGGGTGGCGAATTTCTTCAGCTCCGGATAGCTGTAGCCGTCGCCGCCGATCGAGTGCAGGGTGATGAAGGTGTCGCCGAACTCGTCGTTGAAATAGGGCCCGAGCAGGCCTTGCGGCAGGTCGCCGGAGATGTCGCCAACCTTCTTGCGCACCTGGTAGAAGGCGTCCTTCACCTCCTCTGCATTGGTGTCGCCCTTGATCTGGACGGTGATGATGGCGCTGCCGGCGCGGGTGTAGGAACGGACGAAGTCGAGGTGCGGCGTTTCCTGCAGCTTGCGCTCGATCTTGTTGACGACCTGGTCTTCCATCTCCTGGATCGAGGAGCCCGGCCAGATCGCCTGGACGACCATGACGCGGAAAGTGAAATCGGGGTCTTCCTTCTGGCCCATGCGCATCAGGCCGAGCGCGCCGGCAATGATGATCAGACCGAACAGGAAGCGCGCGATCGAGGGATGGCCGATGGCCCAGCGCGAAAGATTGAAAGGCTGCTTTTCAGTGCTGTCGGTGGTGGTCATCGGCGTCAGTCCAATTCGTTGATCGTGCGCGCATGGCTTTGCATGCAGCTAGGATATTCCGATGCTGGCTTCCGGGCGGCGAGGCTTTCCGAGCGGAGAGACACTCATCGCGGTGGGACGCGCGGATCGATGCGGGGGAACTCGATCTTGGCGTCTCGACCATCGGGCGCTCGCCGCCCGGAAACCCTGAATTCGCTTGCCCAGCCTTTTCGCCGAAGCGACGATCAAGCCGGCTTCATGCCTGCGGTCAGCGCAGGGCCTTTGCGGCATCGCCTTCCGCAGAGGCGGCCTGGACCGCATCGCCGGTCAGCTTGACCTTGAGATTCTCGGTCATGAACTGGGTGCCGGCGGCAACGACGACATCCCCCGGCTTGAGCCCGTCGGCGACGCTGACGCCCTCGGCGGTGAACTCCGCAACCTTGACCAGGCGCTCGTGCACCGTCTCGCCGGCGCGGTCGACGGTCCAGACAATCTTGCGACCATCCTTTTCCGCAAGCGCGCTGAGCGGGATCGACACCATCTCCTGCTTCTTGGCCACCGAGGCCTCGATGTTGGCGGTCATGCCGAGCAGCACGCGCGGGTCGTCGGGCAGCGAGACGCGGACGGCAAAGGTGCGCGACTGCTGGTCGGCGCTGCCGGCGACTTCACGCACTTTGCCGGAGAGCGCCAGCGCGTCATCGGACCAGAAGCTGGCCTTGACGTCCTTTCCCGGCTTGAAGGCGGCGATGTCCATTTCGGGAACCGCGATCAGCACTTCCTTTTCGCCGTCGACGGCGACGGTCATCACAGGCGTTCCGGCGCCGACCACCTGGCCGACATCGGCCGAGACCGCCGTGACGATGCCGTTCTCGCTCGCCTTGAGATCGGTGTAGACGACCTGGTTCTGCGCCTGGGCAAGGGTAGAGCGGGCGGCATCGCGCGTCGCTACCGCCTGGTTGTAGCTCAGCGTCGCCTGTTCGAGCTGCGACTTGGAGGTGAAGTTCTTGGCAAAAAGCTGTTCGGCGCGCTTGCGGGACAGATCGACCGTCTCGACCTGCCGCTCGGCGGCGTCGAGGCTGGCCTTGGCGCTCTTGACCGACAACTCATAGTCCGTGGGATCGATACGGGCTAGCACATCGCCTGTCGTCACATGCTGGCCGATGTCGACCAGACGCTCAGTGACCTTGCCCGAGATGCGAAAGCCGAGGTTCATTTCGGTACGGGCTCGCACCGAGCCGGAATAGGTGAGTTCGCGACTCTTTTCGGCCTGGCCGATCTCGACCACCTTGACCGGACGGATGATGTCCTGGACCTCGGTCTTCTCCTGGCTGCAGGCGGCGAGCCCGAGCGTGGCGACGATCAGGCCGGCGACCGGCAGCTTGCGGATGATGGAACTGGACAAAGACACTTTCGTACTCCCGACTGGAGATGAACGGTCGACACCGGCGCCCGGCGGGCGGCGGCTATTACTTCAGAGCCTTGATCGCGTAATCGATGAGATCGTCGGGCATCGCCCGATTGGTCTTGGCAAGGCACTGCGCCACCATTTGCGGGTGGCACAGAATGACGGTGGCGGCGCCGAAGCAGCGCGATGCGATGACCGGATCCTGGTCGGCAAACTCGCCGGCCTCGATGCCCTCGCGGATGACCTCGGCAAACAGGTCGTGAATGCTGTCGATATGCTTGTCGATGACGCCCCAGTCGCGCTCGAGCGCGACGATGACCATTTCGTGGACCTTCTGGTCGTCGAGCATGACTTCCAGCGTCATCTTGTACTGCGCATGCACGTAGCGGCGCAGCCGCTCCTCGGCGCTGATCGGCAACCGGGAAATCTCGTAGGCCATGTTGTAGCTGGCGAGGAGCATGCGGCCGCAGACGGCCTGGTGGATTTCGACCTTGGAGGCGAAGAAACGGTAGATATTGGCCGGCGACATGCCGAGTTCGCGGGCGATGTCGGCGACATTGGTCTTGCCGTAACCATAGTGCCGGAACAGGCGTTCGGCACAGTCGAGAATGCGGGTGACATTCTCCTGGCGGGTGGAGTCGGCCATTATGCTGGCGGCTTCGGACATGGCTCTCTGTCGATTTATGAGTGACGAATTTCAACTTTCGTCAGTCGTAAATCGAAAAGAGGGAAGTGTCAATGCGAATTCGACGTACGCGTATAATTTGGTGACAGAGGGTGTGCGCGAACTCGACCTTGCGCGTGCCGTTGCGCTCTGGAACTAAGATCCCTTCGCCATTTCCCGCAGCTGAAACTTCTGGATCTTCCCCGTCGATGTCTTCGGGATCTCGGCAAAAATCACCGCCTTCGGCACCTTGAAGCGGGCGAGCAGCGCGCGGCAGTGTTCGATGATCTCGGCCTCGCTTGCCACCTTGCCGGGCTTCAGCTCGACATAGGCGACCGGCACCTCGCCCCATTTGTCGTCTGCCTTGGCGACGACGCCGCAGGACGCCACGGACGGGTGTTTGTAGAGGGCTTCCTCGACCTCGATCGATGAAATGTTCTCGCCGCCGGAGATGATGATGTCCTTGGAGCGGTCCTTGAGCTGGATGTAGCCGTCGGGATGCATGACGCCGAGGTCGCCGGAGTGGAACCAGCCGCCGGCGAAAGCCTCGTCGGTCGCCTTCCTGTTCTTCAGATAGCCCTTCATGACGATGTTGCCGCGGAACATGACCTCGCCGATGGTCTCGCCGTCGGCCGGCGTCTTCTGCATCGTCTCCGCGTCCATCACCGTCAGGCCTTCGAGTGCGGCATAGCGCACGCCCTGCCTGGCCTTTCTGGCGCTGCGTTCGCCCTTGTCGAGACCGTCCCAGGCGGTGTGCCATTCGTTGACGACCGCCGGGCCATAGGTCTCGGTCAGGCCGTAGAGATGGGTGACGGCAAAGCCGGCATCGGCCATGCCTGACAGCACGGCTTCCGGCGGCGGCGCGGCAGCGGTGTTGAAGGTAACGGTCTGCGGGAAGTGGCGCTTGTCCTCATCGCTGGCGTTGATGAGCACCGACATGACGACCGGCGCACCGCAAAGATGTGTGACGCCGTGGTCGGCGATGGCATCGTAGATCGGCTTCGGCCGCACCCAGCGCAGGCAGACATGGGTGCCGGCCTGGACGGCCATTGTCCATGGGAAGCACCAACCATTGCAGTGGAACATCGGCAGCGTCCACAGATAGACGGCGTGCTTGGCGATGCCGGCATGGATGGTGTTGGTGTAAGCCATCAGGGCAGCGCCGCGATGGTGGTAGACGACGCCCTTCGGATTGCCTGTCGTGCCGGAGGTGTAGTTGAGCGAGATGGCGTCCCATTCGTCGTCGGGCATCGACCAGGCGTAGCCCTGGTCACCGCCGGCGACGAACGCCTCATAGTCGATCGCGCCGATGCGCTCGCCCTTGGGATAGGGTGCATCGGCGGCATAGTCGGGATCGTCATAGTCGATGACCAGCGGCTTCACCTTGGCCAGTGCCAGTGCCTGTTTGACGACAGCAGCGAATTCGCGGTCGACGATGAGCACCTTGGTCTCGGCATGGTCGAGCTGGAACGCGATGACGGCGGCATCGAGCCTTGTGTTGAGCGAATGCAGCACCGCTTTGGCCATCGGCACGCCGAAATGCGCCTCCAGCATGGGGGGCGTGTTGGACAGCATGACGGTCACCGTATCACCCTTGCCGATGCCGCGCTTCGACAGAGCCGAGGCGAGCTTCAGCGAGCGCTGCCAGAAGGTGCGATAGGTGATGCGCTGGCTGCCATGGATGATGGCGACATGATCGGGATAGGTGCTTGCCGCCCGCTCCAGATAGGTGAGCGGCGTCAGCGGCTGATGGTTGGCGGCGTTCTTGCCGAGATCCTGCTCGTAGGGACTGCCCATCCCGTGCTCCCCGAATTTTCATTGTTGAGAACTTCTAACCACAGCTTCCCGCCACGTCACCATCGGCGATTCCCGACCGGGCACATTTGGCGCAATGATCGTCCAGATTCGATGGGCAAAGAGGTATCGTGTACCCACGCCAGTTTGACTTTTGTCGAGAGCCGTGAATAATGTCAGCCGAGGAGACGGCATGGCGATCCGACCGGCAGAACAGCTTATCCACAAGGCCGCATGGCTCTATTATGCCCATGGCCTGCGCCAGGACCAGGTCGCCAGCCAGCTTAACATCTCCCGCGCCTCGGTCGCCATGTATTTGCGCAAGGCGCGCGAGACCGGCATCGTCAACATCTCGACCTCGACGCAGCTGTTCACCGACGACGTGCTTGCGCGCCAGCTCGAGGACGCGCTCAAGCTTGATGCGGTGTGGATCGCGCCGGAGAATGCCTATGTCGTCGACCCTTCGACGGACGTTGCGGTGCTGGCGGCGGGCGTCTTTCTCGAACTGGTCAAGAAGGGCGACCGGATCGGCGTCGCCTGGGGCCGCACCGTCTACACCATCGCCGACGTCATGTCCTATGCCGACCTGCAGGACGTCACCGTTGTGCAGCTCTGCGGCAATCTCGGCGCGCCCTACTCCTACCGTCCCGACCAGTGCACGATGGAGATCGCCCGGCGGCTCAACGCCAAGGGCCTCAATTTCTACGCGCCGCTGGTGCTGACGACGGAATTGCTGGCGCATGGGCTGCGCGCCGAACCGGTGATCCGCGAACAACTGGCCGATATTGCCAACTGCGATCTGGCGCTCTATTCGGTCGGCACCGTCGATGGCGACAGCCATGTCGTCAAATGCGGCGCGCTCAGCCCCGGCGAGATGGGGCTGTTGCGCGAAGCGGGCGCCGCCGGCGTCGTTGCCGGCCAGATCATCGATGCCACCGGCAAGGCGCTCGACTGCAGCTACAACCGCCGCGTCATCTCGGCCTCGCTGTCGTCACTGCGCCAGATCGAAAAGCGGCTGATGGTGGTGCAGGAAGACAGCAAGTTCGAACCGCTGCTCGCCGCGCTCGCCGGCGGACTCTGCACGCATCTCGTCGTCGGCGCCAGCATGGCGCGGCGGCTGCTCGACCATGCCGGAGCCAGTGCGGGGGCAAAAAAGGCTTCCTGACCAACGAAATCCCAGCAGCAGGCGCATTGTCATCAAGGCGTCGCGGCACTCCTGTTCACAGCAACATCAAAGACAGCAAAGCGGACATAGCGACATGAAGAACCTTTGGAATGACGGCGACGCGGAAAGACTGGTTGCCGACTATGCGAAAAAGGGCGTTGCCCGCGACCTCGCGCTGCGCGTCTACACGACCCGGCTGCTCGGCGGCGAGCCGCGGCTGGTGCTGCATGGCGGCGGCAACACCTCCTGCAAGACCAAGGCCACCGATCTCGTCGGCGACGAATGGGATGTGCTGTGCGTCAAGGGCAGCGGCTGGGACATGGGTGTGATCGAGCCGCAAGGCCTGCCGGCGGTCAAGCTCGGCGCGCTGCTGAAGGCGCGTGCGCTGGCCAGCCTCGCCGACGAGGACATGGTGGCGCTGCAGCGGGCGAACCTCATCGACCCCGCCTCCCCCAATCCATCGGTCGAGACGCTGCTGCACGCCTTCCTGCCGCATAAATTCGTCGACCACACGCATTCGACCGCGATCCTCGCCATCGTCGACCAGGCGGACAGCAAGCCGCTGATCAAGACCGTGTTCGGCGACAAGATGGGGTACGTGCCCTACATCAAGCCGGGCTTCGACCTCGCCAAGGTGGCCGCCGATGTCTACGACGCCGACCCCGGCGTCGAAGGCCTGATCCTCGACAAGCATGGCATCTTCACCTTCGGCGACGCTGCGAAGCAGGCCTATGACCGCATGATCCATTATGTGAACGTGGCCGAAGACTATGTGGCGAAGAACGGCAAGCCGAAGGCAGCGAAAGCCGCACTGCCGGCCAAGCTCGCAACGCCGGCAGCGATCGCGCCGATGCTGCGTGGCGCGGTGGCGGTGGCGCGTGGCGAAGGCCGCTTCGACCGCATGATCAGCGATTTCCGCACTTCGGACGCCATCGTCGATTTCATCAACTCAGCCGGCATTGCAGACTATGCCGGACGCGGCGTGTCGACGCCCGACCTGTCGATCCGCATCAAGACCGGACCGATGGCGGTTCCGGCGCCAGACGCCGACAAGATTGGCGACTACAAGGCCGTCATCAAGAGCCATGTCGACGCCTTCGCCAACGACTATCGCGCCTATTTCGAAACCAACGATGCGCTGGACGACGTCCAGCGCACCATGCTCGACCCGATGCCGCGGCTGACGCTGGTGCCGGGCCTCGGCATGTTCGGCCATGGCCGCACGCTGAAGGATGCGAAGATCGCATCTGATGTCGGCGAGATGTGGATCGAGGCGGTGCGCGGCGCCGAGGCCGTCGGCAGCTTCCATCCTCTATCGAAGGCCGACCTCTTCCCGCTGGAGTACTGGTCGCTTGAGCAGGCCAAGCTCGCCTCCAACAAGCCGAAGCCGCTGACCGGCCAGGTGGTGCTGATCACTGGCGGCGCCGGCGCGATCGGTGCTGCGACGGCAAAACTGTTCGCCGCCAATGGCGCGCATGCCGTCGTCGTCGATCTCGATGCGGCCAGGGCGGCCGAGGCGGCAAAGGCAGCCGGCAACAATTCGATCGGCGTCGGCGCCGACATCACCAACCCGGCCGAGCTGCGCGCCGCCTTCGACAAAGCTGTCGCTGTCTATGGCGGCGTCGACATTCTGGTCTCCAACGCCGGTGCCGCCTGGGAAGGCCGCATCGGCGAGCTCGACGATGCCCTGCTGCGCAAGAGTTTCGAGCTCAACTTCTTCGCCCACCAGTCGGCGGCGCAGAACGCGGTGCGCATCATGCTGGAACAGGGCACCGGCGGTGTGTTGTTGTTCAACACCTCCAAGCAGGCGGTCAACCCGGGTCCGAAATTCGGCGCCTATGGTGTGCCGAAGGCGGCGACGCTATTCCTGTCCCGGCAATATGCGCTCGACTACGGCGCGCACGGCATCCGCTCCAATGCGGTCAACGCCGACCGCATCCGCTCCGGCCTGTTGACCGACGCCATGATCGCCAGCCGTTCCGGCGCGCGCGGCGTGTCGGAGAAGGAATACATGTCGGGCAATCTGCTCGGACAGGAGGTGACGGCAGAAGACGTGGCGCAGGCCTTCCTGCACCAAGCATTGGCCGAACGCACCACCGCCGATGTGACGACGGTCGACGGTGGCAACATCGCCGCAGCGCTGCGCTAGACATAGACCTGGAGCGGTTCATCGTTCACCAAAACGACGAACCGCTCTCCCACCTGAAGGACTCCAGGCGGAGAACTGCTTTTGCAGGTCGTGCTGAAAAACTGCTCGAACTGGTCAAAATCCACTCCAATCCTTGGCCTATTGCTCGACCACTTTAGGGCGCGCCTTGTGTTTCGCATGCGAGCTCCGACCCTGATCCTTGGTGGAGTTGTCGATGGCTGCGAAGAGACTTCGTGTCGGCGTGCTGTTCGGCGGGCGCTCCGCCGAGCATGAGGTTTCGCTGCTTTCGGCAACCATGTCATGCGTACTCTGGATCGGCGAAATACGACTCCGTTCCCACCTTCGTCACCCGCGAAGGCCAATGGCTGCTGAGCGATTTCAAGGACGGCGCGCTGGCGACACCGTCTGATGGGACGCAGCTTTGCCTGCCGCATGGCGGATGCTGGCGATCCCGCCAAGGGCGCCGCATGACCTGCCTGCCATCGAATATGGTGTTCCGGTGCTGCACGCCTGCATGGCGAGGACGGCGCGGTGGCTGGTGCGCGTCGGGCGGTCATGATGCAGGGGCAGATTCCTAACAGATATTGTTAGATCTTGTTGGCTGCATTATAATGTGGGTATGAAAAACGAACCTATGCGCACCCTCACCATATCCCTTACCGCGCAGCAGATAGCTCGCCTGCAAAGCGCTATCGAAGGTGGCGGTTATGCTTCCAACAGCGAGATTGTCCGCGACGCCCTGCGCTTATGGGAGCAGCGCGAGGAATTGCGCACGCTCGAACTCCAGCACTTGAAGCGGGCCTATGCCGACGGGATGGGCAGCGGCAAGCCAGTGGCTGTCGACCACACCGAGTTCATTCGCAGCCTGAAGGCAGAACGCCGCGCCCGTGGCTAGCCATCGGCTCACACCGCGCGCTTCGCAGGATTTGCGAGACATCTGGCACACCATCGCCGCCGACAATGAAAAGGCAGCAGACAGACTGTTGATGCGCATTTTCGAAAGACTGGAGCTGGCGGCGCAGCACCCCAAGATGGGCAGCGCACGGCCCGAGTTAAGCGCAACGGCCCGCGTGCTCGTCGAAGACCGCTATATCATCATCTACGAGCCGCAGCCCGATGGTGTTATCGCTGTGGCGATTGTCCCCGGGATGCGCGATCCAGACCATTGGTTGTAGGCCGGCAGGCTTACCATCAATATGAAAAGAGCGGCCCATAGCCGCCCTTCGCATCTATCAGACGACCGATCCTACTTCGCGTTCGGGTTCGGCATCCAGGCCGGCATGGCGACATCGGCATGGGCGAATTGCGGCAGCTTGGCCGACAGGTCCTCCATGTTCTTGATGTCCTTGTCGATCAGGTCCTTCTGGGTGATCAGCGTCGGCGGCACGACGACGTTGTGGCCGGGATCTTCACCGGCGAGCAGCTGCGCCAGCGCGCGCACCGAGACCTGGCCGACGACGGCAGGGTTGGTGGCGGCGGTGGCGGCCCAGGCGCTGTCGGTCTCGCGCATGGCCGCGATGTCCGAGGTAGAGATGTCGGCGGAGTAGATCTTGATCTTCTTGTTCAGCCCCGCCTCGTCGACGGCGATCTTCACACCCTTGGCGAACTCGTCATAGGGCGCGAACATCACATTGATGTCGGGATGCGCCTGCAGCACCGAGCGCGCCTGGTTGGCGACCGAGTTGGCGATCGGGTTGTCGAGCGTGCCGAACATCGCGACTTCCTTGATGCCGGCATGTTTCTTCTTCACGTCGACCCAGGTCTCGTTGCGGCGGTCGAGCGGCGCGATGCCAGCGACATAGACATAGCCGGCGTTCCAGCTCTCGCCATTGTCCTTGACCGCCTGCTCGAGCGCCAGGCGCGCAAGGTCCTTGTCGGACTGTTCGATCTGCGGGATCTTGGGGTTTTCGACATTGACGTCGAAGGCGACGACCTTGATGCCGGCATCGACCGCGCGCTGGGCGGCGTCCTTCATCGATTCCGTCAGGCCGTGCTGGATGATGATGCCCTGCACGCCGAGTGCGATGGCCTGGTCGACCATGTCGGATTGAAGGGCGGCGTCCTGGCGGCTGTCGAGCACGCGCAGATCGATGCCGAGCGCCTTGGACTGGGACTCGACGCCCGAGAGATAGGCCTGGAAGAAATCGCCGGTCGAGAGATAGCGCACCAGCGCGATCTTGACGCCGGGCTTGTCGAACGGCGCCGGCTTGTCGGCGGCAAAGGCCGGGACCTGCATCAGCATTGTTGCGCCGGCCAATCCGAGCGCGACCTTCCCCAAAAGTCGTCTTGTGATGTTCACGTTCTTTCCTCCGTTTGTTGAACCCAAAACTGTCCCGGCAGCCATTCTATCTCCTGCCCCGGCCGGAAAGGGCGAAGGTAAAGACAAGGGCGACGACGAGAACCACGCCCTTGACGAAATCCTGCGTGTAGTAAGGCGCGTTCATCATCGTCAGGCCTTGCAGCAGGATGCCGACGAACAGCGCGCCGATGGCGGTGCCGAAGGCGTTCGGCTTGGCGGCGCCGAGCACCGCGTAGCCGATCAGCGCCGCGGCAACCGCATCGAGCAGCAGATTATTACCCGACGCGATGTCACCGCGTCCAAGCCGTGCGGCCAGCAAAATCCCGCCGATCGAGGCAAAAACTCCTGAAATGACGTAGGCCCAGATTTTGTATGCCTTGACAGGCGCGCCGGCGAGTTCGGCGGCCCGTTCATTGCTGCCCACCGCATACATCATGCGGCCGAAGCGTGTGTATTCGAGGAAGAACCAGATCAGCACGGCGAGCACGATCAGCACGACCACCGAGACCGGAATGAGGTTCGGGATGAAGAAGTCGAAGCGGTGGCGGCCGAGCGCCAGGAAGGCGTCGGAGAATTTGCCGTTGGCGACCGAGCCGTCCGGCATTGTCATACCGGTGGCGATGGAGCGTCCTTCAGTCGGGATGCGCTGGAGGCCGACGAGCAGGAACATCATGCCGAGCGTCGCCAGCAGATCGGGCACGCGCATATAGACGATCAGCCAGCCATTGATGAGGCCGACAAGGGCGCCGATGAGCAGGCAGATGAGGACAGCGACGACAACGTTCTGCTCCAGCACCACCATGACATAGGCAGCCGCCATCATGGCCGATGTGGCAACCGAGCCGATCGAGAGATCGAAGCCGCCGACAACCAGTGTGGCGGTGACGCCCAGCGCCAGCACGCCGGTGATGGCGACCGACTGGAAAATGAAGACGGCACTTTGCGGCGAGACGAACCCGTCGGCGGCGATGGCGAAATACGCGATCAGCCCGAACAGAAGCACGATGAACCCGTAGCGGATAGCGTAATCGCGCAGCGTCATTCAGCGCCCGCCGTCAATACCCAACTCAAACCCGTGCACTCCATTCCAACCCTCAGTTCTTCAATCATCGTGGCTCAGGCCGCACTGTGCAACGGCCCGCCCGCGACTTCGGCCAGCAGACGGTCGAGATCGACATCGGCGTTGCGGTGTTCGCCGACGATGGTCTGCTCGGACATCACCAATATGCGATCGGCCGTCTCCAGTGCCTCGTCGAGTTCGGTGACGAACAGCAGCGTGGCGCGGCCATTGGCGCTGGCCCTCAGCTTGGCGGCGATGTCGCGCCTGGCGGAGATATCGACGCCCTGGAACGGTTCGTCGAGAATGAACAATCGGGCGTCCTGCGCCATCCAGCGGGCCACCATCACCTTCTGCTGGTTGCCGCCCGACAGAGTGGTCATGTCGTCCTTCTCCGAGCGGCAGACGATGCCGAGATCCTCGATCTGCCGGCGGGCAATAGTGCGTTCAAGGCCGCGTTTGAGAACTGAAAAGCGCGACATGCGCTTGTGGAAGGGCAGGCTGATGTTTTCCTGGATGTTGAAGCCGCCGACGATGCCGTTTTCGCCACGGTCCTTGGCGACCAGAAACACGCCGGCGGCGATGGCTTCGCCCGTCGACCCAGGCGCATAGGGCTTGCCATATAAAGTCATCGTACCGGACAGCGGCTTGCGCAGGCCGAACAGCGTCTCGGCGAGCGCTGTCTTGCCGACGCCGACGAGGCCGGTAATGGCAACGACCTCGCCGTCGCCGAGAGTCAGCGAGAATGGCCGGGCACCAGGGGCGATGCGGAAGGCATCGACGGTCAGGATCGGCTCGGCAGAACTCCTGGCTTCGATGCGGTCAAGATGGATCTTGCGGCCGAGCATGGCGTTAACGGCGCCCTCATAGTCGAGAGGCTTGCTATCGAAGACGCCTGAGATGACGCCATCGCGCATCGAGACGATGCGGTCGGCCAGCCGCCTGATATCCGACATGCGATGCGAGATGTAGAGGATGGCGACGCCCTGCTCGCGCAAGCGGTCGAGCAGCGCAAACAACCGGTCGGCCTCGGCGCTGGACAGCGACGAGGTCGGCTCGTCGAGGATCAGCACTTTCGGCTGGTGCGCCATGGCGCGCGCGATGGCCACCATCTGGCGATCGGCCAGCGACAGGTCGCTGATGCGGGCCTTGAGGTCGATGGCGAGCCCCATGCGGTCGGCCACCGCTTTGGCTTCGCGGCGCACCCGGCCGGGGTTGAACAGCAGCGGCGCGCCCTTGCCGGTCAACCGGTCGAGCGTCAGATTGGTGGCGACATCGAGATCGGCGACGACGCCGTCATTGATGTTTTGGTGCACGGTAACGACACCGGCGCGGATCGCCTCTGCCGGCGTGTTCGGCGCAAAGTTGCCGCCAGCGAGGTGCATGATGCCGCCTTCATGGTCGTAGACGCCGCTGATGATCTTGACGAGGGTGGACTTGCCGGCGCCGTTGGCGCCCATCAGCACGGTGATCTCACCGGCATGCAGTTCGAGCGAGACGCCGCCAAGCACCTCGATAAGGCCGAAGGATTTCCTCAGCCCGTCCACGCGGAACACGGCATCATTGCCCATTCGTTCCTCCCTGACGATGACGCTATGGGCTACGTGATCAATTGTCAACTCGATTGACAATTGCCAGTCAGCTTCCTAGCTTGGCCTCACCGCCATCGCTCCACTATGATTGGAGCGAGCAAGCGGGAGGGTGAGGAATGACTGCGAAATTGCCGTTTGAAGCACTGTCGGTGGAGACGCTTGCAACGCGCCTCGGTACGAACGAAGCGCTGTGCGCCAAAATCGGCAAGGGCCCTTGGAAGGTGCGCGAGGTCGGCGACGGCAATCTGAACCTCGTCTTCATCGTCGAAGGCGGCTCGGGTGCGGCCGTGGTCAAGCAGGCCCTGCCCTATGTTCGCCTCGTCGGCGACAGCTGGCCGTTGCCGCTCAAACGCTCCTTCTTCGAGTATCACGCGCTGACGCGGCAAGAGGCGCGCGCGCCGGGCTCGGTGCCGGCGATCCTCCATTTCGACGAAGCCCAGGCGCTGATCATCATGGAATATCTGGCGCCGCCGCACATCATCCTGCGCCGTGCCCTGATCGACGGCCGCGAGTTGCCAAATATCGCCCGCGACATCGGCCTGTTCATGGCCCGCACTTTGTTCCGCGGCTCTGATCTCTCCATGCCCACCAAGGACCGCAAGGCCGACCTGGCGCTGTTTGCCGACAATGTCGAGCTCTGCGGCATCACCGAAGACCTGGTGTTTTCCGACCCATATTTCGATGCCAAGCTGAACCGGCACACCTCGCCGCAGCTCGACGGCCTGGTTGCCGAACTGCGCGCCGACCGCGACCTCAAGGTCGAAGCGCAGCGGCTGAAGCATATCTTCGCCGCCAACGCCGAGACGCTGCTGCATGGCGACCTGCATTCGGGCTCGATCATGGTCACCGACACCGAGACGCGGATGATCGATCCGGAGTTCGCCTTCTACGGTCCGATGGCCTTCGATGTAGGCATGCTGCTCGCCAATTTCTGGATGTCCTACTTCTCGCAGCGCGGCCATGAACAGAAGGGCAAGCGTGACGCCATGCGTGCCTATCTGCTCGGGGTGACCAACGACACCTGGACGGTGTTCCGGGCCGAGTTCTCGCATCTATGGCGCACCGAGCGCACAGGCATGCTTTACCAGAAGAGCCTGTTCGAGGATCAGGGCGACATTCTCGCCTCGGAGCAGGCGCTCGACCATGTGCTGCACCAGATCTGGACCGACCTCTTGGGCTTTGCCGGCATCGAGGTGCACCGGCGCATCCTCGGCCTCGCCCACAATGCCGATTTCGAGACCATCGAGGACGAGGATCTGCGAGCCTCCTGCGAGGCCAAGGCGCTAAAATTCGGCCGTCACATCGCCGTCAACCGGCGCCAGATTCACGGCATGGACGAGGTCAATAATCTGGCCGCTTTGATCGAACGGGAGAGCAGGATTTGAACGTCGGCGAGCGCCACTACCGCACCATCTGGCTGAGCGACGACCAGCGTTCGGTCGAGATCATCGACCAGCGCTGGCTGCCGCACGAGTTCCGGGTCGAGACGATCGGGAGCGTTGCCGGCATCGCCACCGCGATCCGTGACATGTGGGTTCGTGGCGCGCCGCTGATCGGCGTCACCGCGGCCTACGGCGTCGCCATCCAGATGGCGGACGATCCGTCTGACGAAGCGCTCGACGCGGTGTGGGAGACGCTGCACAAGACGCGGCCGACTGCGATCAATCTACGCTGGGCACTGGACGAGATGCGGCGGTTCCTCAGGCCGATCGTATTGGGACAGCGCGCGGAGGCGGCCTATAAGCGCGCCGCGGAAATCGCCGACGAGGATGTCGATCTCAATCGCGCCATCGGCGAGAACGGGCTTGCCATCATCAAGGAGATCGCGGCACGCAAGAAGCCGGGCGAGCCGGTCAACATCCTCACCCATTGCAACGCCGGTTGGCTGGCGACGGTCGATTACGGCACCGCCACGTCGCCGATCTATCTCGCCGTCGAGGCCGGCATTCCGGTCCATGTCTATGTCGACGAGACGCGCCCGCGCAACCAGGGCGCCCAGCTGACCGCCTGGGAGATGGCCGGCCACGGCGTGCCGCACACGCTGATCGTCGACAATGCCGGCGGCCATCTGATGCAACGTGGCGCGGTCGACATGGTGATCGTGGGCACCGACCGCACCACGGCCAATGGCGACGTCTGCAACAAGATCGGCACCTATCTCAAGGCGCTCGCCGCCTCCGATAATGAGGTGCCCTTCTACGTCGCTCTGCCCTCGCCGACCATCGACTGGACGGTGGGTGATGGCCTGACCGAAATCCCGATCGAGGAACGCTCCGGTGACGAGGTGTCGCTGGTCTGGGGCAAGACGGCGGACGGCAAGATTGCGCAGGTGCGGGTTTCGCCCGAAGCGACGCCGGCGGCAAATCCGGCATTTGACGTGACGCCGGCACGGCTGGTGACGGGGCTGATCACCGAGCGCGGTGTGGCCAAGGCTTCGCGCGAAGGGTTGAAGGCAATGTTCCCCGAACGCGGATAATCTCCCCCTCGAGGGGGGAGATGTCGCCAAAGGCGACAGAGGGGGTCGGCGCGTCCTGACGCGACCTCCCAGCACCGACAGATGACGCTAGCGCTCCAGTCGAACCGACCCCCTCTGGCCTGCCGGCCATCTCCCCCTCAATGGGGGAGATTAGCGCCTCACCGGCTGGCTACCGGATTTCAGCCCTGCAACAAGAATTGCGGCCTCGATGGCGGCTGACGGTTGCGGTTCTGGCGAAATCCGGCCAGAAGCATCTGGCCGGCAACCGGCCGGCCCGCGACGTTGCGCTTGAAACCAGATACGGGAGACTATTGGGTGGCTCGCATAACACTGAGACAATTGCTCGATCACGCCGCCGAGTACGGCTACGGCGTACCCGCTTTCAACATGAACAATATGGAACAGGGCCTCGCCATCATGGAGGCGGCCGAGGAGACCAAGTCGCCGGTCATCCTGCAGGCAAGCCGCGGCGCCCGCGCCTACGCCAATGACGTGGTGCTGGCCAAGCTGATCGACGCGCTGGTCGAAATCCACCCCGACATCCCGGTGTGCATGCATCTCGACCATGGCAACAACGAAGCCACCTGCGTCACCGCCATCCAGTACGGCTTCACCTCGGTGATGATGGACGGCTCGCTGAAAGAGGACGGCAAGACGCCGGCCGACTATGCCTACAATTCCGGCATCACCCGGCGCGTCGTCGACATGGCGCATTGGGGCGGCGTGTCGGTGGAAGGCGAGATCGGTGTGCTCGGTTCGCTTGAGAGCGGCGGCGGCGAGCAGGAAGACGGCCACGGCGTCGAAGGCGCGATCAGCCACGACCAACTCTTGACCGACCCAGTGCAGGCGGTCGAGTTCGTCAAGGACACCCATGTCGATGCGCTGGCGGTGGCCATGGGCACCAGCCACGGCGCCTACAAATTCTCGCGCAAGCCGGACGGCGCGGTGCTGGCGATGAATGTCATCGAGGAAATCCACCGCCGCCTGCCCAACATGCATCTGGTCATGCACGGCTCGTCCTCGGTGCCCGAGGACCTGCAGGAGATCATCAATAGATATGGCGGCCAGATGAAGCCGACCTGGGGCGTGCCGGTGGAAGAGATCCAGCGCGGCATCAAGCACGGCGTGCGCAAGATCAACATCGACACCGACAACCGCATGGCGCTGACCGGCGCCATCCGCAAGGTGCTGACCGAAAACCCGTCGGAGTTCGATCCGCGCAAATATTTGACGCCGGCCATGGCGGCGATGCGCAAGCTGTGCAAGGAGCGCTTCGAGCAGTTCGGCACCGCCGGCAATGCCCAGAAGATCAAGCCGTTGCCGGTGGCTGAGATGGCCAAGCGGTACAAGTCGGGCAGCCTTGATCCGAAGTTTGGCTAGGGCTCTTAATGGATAAAAAAGGCCGGGCGCGAAAGCGGCCCGGCCAAAAGAAGGTCAAGAACCTTCAGAGGGGAACACCGTTCGGTGGAATGGGAGGAAACCGCCGAACGGTAATTCCTATGTGCGCGCATTCGCTGCGGTTGGCGACGAACGGCTTTCTAAAACAACGCGGGATGCAGAAATTTCGTTCTTGTCTTCGAAGATTTCAGCCGGCTGAGGCGCCAGTTTCCAGGAGATCGGCGTAGTGCCGGCGCGCCACGTCGGGATGCGAGCGCAGGCGGCTTTTCAGCACATTGGTGCCGACATTGCGAAACAGCGGATTGTCGGGATCGCTGGCCGGACCCCGCGCCTCGGCCGCCAGTTCCTCGGGCAGGTCGAGCAGCGGAATCGTGGCGTCGAGCCGGGCGCTGAAGAAGAACGGGACCGAGACGCGCTCGACGCCGGCCGGCGGTGTCACCACACGGTGGACTGTCGCCCGGAGATAGCCGTTCGACGCCAGTTCGAGCAGTTCGCCGATGTTGACCACCAGCGTGTCGGGCAGCGGATCGACGTCGACCCAGGCGCCGTCATATTCGACCTGCAGGCCCTTGCTCTCGTCCTGCAGCAGAAGCGTCAGGAAACCGCCATCCTTGTGCGGGCCGACGCCCTGGTTGTCGCCGGTGGCGTCGCGGCCGGGATAACGCACGATCTTCATGCGATGGTTGGGCTCGGCCCGGTAGATCGGATCGAAGGCGTCCTCGGCCTGGTCGAGCGACAAAGCGAAGGCCCTAAGCAGCCGGATCGCCACCGCGGTCGCCTTGGCCTGCCATGCGAGCAGCGCCGGCTTCAGCTCGGGCAGCGTGGCCGGCCACTGGTTGGGCCCTTGCAGCCGCGTCCAGGCGGGCACGCCGGGGCCTTGCTCGATGGCCGGGCGTTCGACGCCGATGTCGAGCTGTTCGCGCCAGTCGGCCTTGCCTTTGGTCAGCTCGCCGCCGGCGCGCGTATAGCCGCGGAACTGCGAGGACTTCACCATTTCGATCGCCAGTTTGTCGGCTTCCGGCAAGGCAAAGAACCGGCGCGAGGCGTCGAGCACTTCTGCGGTATCCGCAGCCGATATGCCGTGGCCGGTCAAATAGAAGAAGCCGACATCGCGCGCGGCCGTGCGCAGGTCGAAGAGAAACGTTCGCCGTTCCGAAGCGCCCTGTTCGAGGCGGCCGAGATCAAGCACGGGTACGATCCTGGGCATGGTCAAGCTCCTTGTTCCGCTGTCACGGTGGCACGCAGGCCGGTCCGATCAAAGCAACGCGCAATCCAATCTCGGCGCCGATGGAGAAAGCCGGCGCTGCGTTTGGCAGCCTGCCGGCAAATAACGTTCGTGGCCGCTTATCCGCGCCGGTCCAGCCTGGCGACCAGCCGGTCGCCGACCCACTGGATGCCGCAAACGAGGATGATCAGCACAATGACCACGGCGACCATGACGCTGGTCTCAAAACGCTGGTAGCCGTAGCGGATGGCGAGGTCGCCAAGCCCGCCGGCACCGATGGCGCCGGCCATGGCCGAGGCGCCGATCAGCGTTACCAGCGTCACCGTGAAACCAGCAACGATGCCGGGCAAAGCTTCGGGCACCAGCACCTCGCGGATGATCGTCCAGCGATTGCCGCCCATGGCGCGTGCCGCCTCGATCAGGCCGCGATCGACCTCGCGCAGCGACACTTCGGCGATGCGGGCATAGTAGGGCGTCGCCGCAATCGACAACGGCACGATCGCCGCCCAGGTGCCGATCGAGGTGCCGACGATCAGCCGCGTCACCGGGATCAGCGCCACCAGAAGGATGATGAAAGGCACCGAGCGGAAGCCGTTGATGACGGCGCCGAGCGCGCGGTTCACCCACAGGCTTTCGGCAATGCCGCCGCGCTCGGTGGCAATCAATGCCAGGCCGAGCGGCAGCCCGAAGACGAGCGAGATGAGGCCCGATGCCGCCGTCATCAGGACCGTCTCCCAGATCGAGCGCAGCAGAAGTTCAAACAGAACCGGCGACATGGCCAAGCACCTCCACCCGTGCGTCGCGGGCCTTCAGGAATGCGATTACTTTGGACAGATGTTTCGGATCGTTGCCCGCGACCGCAAGGAACAGCGTGCCGACCGGCTGCTGCTGGACATGGTCGATGCCACCATGGACGAGGCGGAACCGTCCCGGCACGGCCACCGCAAGATCGGACAGCAGCGGACCGCGCGCGGCCTCACCGGCGACGTCGACCCTGAGGATGAGCTCGGCGCCGCCTCCGGGAGCAAGCCGGCCGGCAATCTCGGCCGGCAGTTGCGGGCGGATGCCGCCGAGCAGGCTCCTGGTGATTTCGGAACGCGGCTCGGCAAAGACCGACCACACCGGGCCTTGTTCGACGATGCGCCCGGCATCGATCACCGCGACGCGGTCGGCGATCGAGCGGATCACCTCCATCTCGTGGGTGATGAGCAGGATGGTGAGGCCGAGCTGCCGGTTGATGTCTTTCAGCAAGGCCAGGATGGAGCGCGTCGTCTCCGGATCGAGCGCTGAGGTCGCCTCGTCGGACAGTAGCAGCGCCGGCCGCGCGGCCAGCGCCCTGGCGATGCCGACGCGCTGCTTCTGGCCGCCCGACAGCGAGGACGGATAGGCCTTCGCCTTCTCCGACAGGCCGACGAGGTCGAGCAATTCGGCGGCGCGCGCCAGCCGTTCGGCCTTTGGGCGGCCCTCGATCTTCAGCGGCAGCGCGACATTGTCCTCCACGGTCTTGGCCGACAGCAGATTGAAGTGCTGGAAGATCATGCCGATGCGACGCCGCAGCGGCTGCAATTCACGCTCGCCGAGCCGGCCGATCTCGCGGCCCTCGATGAAGACGTCGCCGGAGTCCGGCCGCTCCAGCCCGTTGAGGCAGCGGATCAGCGTCGACTTGCCGGCGCCGCTGCGGCCGATGATGCCGAGGATCTCGCCCTTCTTCACCGTCAGCGAGACGCCGTCGAGCGCAGGCGTCGCGCCGAAGCGGCGCTTGAGGTCGACGAGGCGTACGACATCTTCCTGCCCGGCCGATATATTGACCGGACCGGATGCTTCGGCCGTGACGTGCTGGTTCATCTCACTGTCCGTTTCGACGCTCGACAAATGCGACGGCGGCCCGCTCAACAGCGGGTCGCCTGCTCCTGACAACCAGGCGCCGATCAATAGGCGCTGATCCCGGTGCCCTTGTAGACCTTGTCGAACTCGGCCTTGACCTTCTCGTTCTGGTAGGACGCGACCAGCGTCTTTACCCAGCCCTCGTTCTCGTTGCCGGATTTGACGGCGATGAAGTTGCGGTAGGGGTTGTCAGCCACCGGCTCCTGGGCGATGCGGTTATCCGGGCCGAGACCGCTCTTCAGCGCCCAGTCGGTGTTGACGACGGCCGCATCGAGATCCTCGACCGAGCGCCCGACAATGCCGGCATCGAGTTCCTTGATGACGACCTTCTTCGGGTTCTCGGCAATGTCGGCGGTAGTCGCCAGGATGCCGGTGCCGTCCTTCAGCTTGATCACGCCTTCGTTCTGCAGAACGCGCAGCGCGCGGCCCTCATTCGAGGGGTCGTTGGGCAGGCCGATGACGGCGCCTTCGGGCAGGTCGGCAACCTTGGTGTATTTCTTGGAGTAGAGGCCGATCGGCCAGACGCCGGTGTAGCCGACGCGCACGATGTGGTACCCTTGAGTCTTGATCTGGTTGTCGAGATAGGGCTGGTGCTGGAAGGCGTTGGCGTCGATCTCGCCGCGTTCGAGCGCCTCGTTGGGCTGGGTGTAGTCGTTGAACACCACGGTCTCGACGGTCAGGCCTTTTTCGGCGGCCTGGGCGACGACGACGCGCCAGACGTCCTCATCCTCGCCGCTGATGATGCCGACCTTGATAGACTTCTTGTCGTCGGCGAAGGACGGCGTCGGCTGAGCCAGACCGGCAAGCGTGACGGCCGAGGCAAAAAGTGCCGCAAGGGCAGCTCGCCGGCTGATGGCTGAAAAAAGAAGAGAGCTGGAAGCGTTTCCACGTTCGGACATTGTCGATCCCTCGTAATCCTGAAGTCATTGCGGCGAGGTGGAATACCAAGCCTTGACGACATCATCGGCAATGCTGCTTGCCGGATCAAAGAACCGCATTTCTTCTCGAACACGAAGCCGGGAATATTCTCTCAAAGATTTCACAATTGCGAGAACGCTCACGCCGGACCGGTCAGAATGTCTCGACAAAGGGCCGCAGCTCGACCTCGAAGCTCCAGGCGCTGCGATGCTGGCGATGGGTCGCGAGATAGGTCTGCGCGATCGCATCGGGCGACAGCTGGCTGTCCGGTCGCTCGGGCTTCGTCCCGACCGGCTCGATCTGGCCGTCGATAATGAAATGGGCGACATGGATGTTCTTCGGGAAGAGTTCGCGCGCCATCGACTGCGCCAGGCCGCGCAGGCCGAATTTCGGCATGGCAAAGCCGGCGGAGTTGGGAAAGCCCTTGATGCTGGCCGAAGCGCCGGTGAACAGGATCGAGCCGGAGCCGCGCGCAAGCAGCCGCCGCGCCGCCTGCTGGCCGACCAGGAAGCCGCCATAGGCGCCAACCAGCAGCGCCTGTTTGACCGCATCGGGATCGACCTCGGCGATCGGGCCGCGCGTGCGGCCGCTGGCGTTGAAGACCGCAAGCGCCAGCGGACCTTGCTTGTCGGCGGTGTCGAACAGGCCGGCGACGGAGGCCGGATCGGCGACGTCGGTTTCGACGGCCAGTGCGCCGGTTTCCCCGACCAGCGCCGCGAGCTTGGCCGTGTTGCGGGCGGCCAGCACCACGCGGAAGCCTTCCTTGGTGAGAAGACGGGCCAGCGAGCCGCTCAGGCCTGCGCCCGCGCCCGCGATCACTGCGACTTCGGATGCCATGCCGTTTCTCCCTGGCGATTGATGTGCTTGTTCCATAGCTGGCGTCTTGAACGGCAAGAGGCAAGAACGGCGTTGCTCGATTTTCGCTGTTCGGTGAAAAACTCTGCCGGCAGGTTCGGAGCAATCGACCGCGGCCAGGGTCTTGCCTGGCGAGACAATCCGTCCGACAGGTGATTGCGTTGGAATCGCAAACGGTGTCGCAAGGGAGTCGACCGTGGAACCAATCTGGGCCGTCGGCCTGATGACCGGCACCGTGCTTGACGGCAATATCGACGTGGCGCTGATCAAGACCGATGGCGAGCGGATCGCCGATTTCGGCACCTATACGCTGGCCCCCTACCCCGCAGCGATCCGTGCCTTGCTGGAGGAGACGCTGCGTCAGGCCCGGGTGTGGAATTTCGACGGGCCGGAGCCGGCGATCTTTGCCGAAGCCGAGGAGGCGCTGACGCGGGCGCAGTCGGCGGCGGTGAAGGACCTTGTCGAAAGCTACGGCCTAACCATGGGCGATATCGGCGTGGTCGGTTTCCACGGCCAGACCGTACTGCATCGCGCCCCGCAACCCGGACGCCTCGGCGCCACGCGCCAGCTTGGCGACGGCGAGCTGATGCATTCGATCCTGGGCGCCAAGGTCGCCTATGATTTCCGCTCGGCCGATGTGCGCGCCGGCGGCCAGGGCGCACCGCTGGCAGCCGCCTATCACGCGGCGCTTTTGAGGGAAGCCGACGCCAGCGGCGACACGGCGGTGCTCAATCTCGGCGGTGTCGGCAACGTCACCTGGTGGGACGGCAAGGACAACATCGTCGCCTTCGACACCGGCCCGGCCAACGCGCCGCTCAACGATTTCATCAAGGCAAACGGACTCGGCGAGATGGACCGCGACGGCGCACTGGGCGCGGCCGGCACCGTCGATGAAGTGCGGCTGGCCAAATTGCTTCAGCATCCGTATCTGACCAAGCCCTATCCGAAATCGCTCGACCGTTTCGACTTCGGCGCCGCCATGGCCGACGGCCTCAGCGCAGAGGATGGGGCGGCGACGCTGACGGCCTTCACCGTCTCGGCCGTCGGCAAGGCGCTCGATTTGTTGCCGCGCCGGCCGAAGCGCCTGGCGGTCAGTGGCGGCGGCCGCCGCAACCCGACGATGATGGCGATGCTGGCGAGGCGCGCCAACGTCGAGGTGGTGCAGGCCGAGACACTGGGCTGGAAAGGCGATGCGGTGGAGGCCGAATGCTTTGCCTTCCTTGCCGTGCGCGTGCTGCGCGGCCTGCCGATCAGCTTTCCCAGCACCACCGGCGTGCCGCAGCCGATGCAAGGCGGGCGGCTGGCAGGTTAGAGCTTCTTCTGCAGGAAGATGCGGCTGCGGCCGACGGGAAAGTCAGGCAGTTCGCCGAAGCGCCGGTAGCCTTGCCGCTCATAGACTTTGGCCGCTGTCGGATTGAACGTGTCGATCCAGGCGTTCTGGCAGCCCCGGGCGACTGCTTCGCGCTCGGCAGCGTCCAGCATGTCGCCGGCCATATGCTGGCCGCGCAGGCGTTCGTCGACCCACAGCCATTGCACATAGAGCCAGCCCCAGGCGGTGTATCCCGAAATGCCAGCGACGACAGCGCCGTGCTCGTCACGAACGAAGACCGCGATCGGCTTGCGGCCGGAGGGGCCGACATCGCCGTCATTGAACGCCGTCAGCCGCTCGGCCAGGAAGGCGAGGCCGTCTGACGAGGGGTCGGCAGTGGTTTCAAGCGTCGTCTTCATCCGGGCGGGGCTCGTATGGCAAGCCAAGCTCTAGCGAAGGACCGGATGAGGACGCAAGCTTTACGGCTTGATGGGCGGCGGCGACCGCCATGACCCCGCTGCTGCCGCAACCAGCATCAGCACGGCGGCGACGATCGCGCAGATGGCAAAGCCGAACGATGAATAAAGCGGCCCGAAGCTGGCGGTGCCGATGAAGACGGCGAGGTAGGTGACCGAACTGTTCAGGCCCATGATGGTGCCACGGCGCGACGGATCGAGCGCGGTAAGGCGCATCACCAGCACGTTCAGGCCGAAATGATTGGCAAGGCCCCATATGGCGATCATAGCCAGGATCAGCACGAAATTGCTGCTTGCGAGCGCGATGGCGACATAGACGACGGCGACCAGCAGATAGGCGAAGGGCATGACGCGCCGCGCGCCGATGCGGTCGATGACGCCGTCGAGGAAGGCCGCGGCGCCGAAGCCGGCGCCATAGGCGAGCGCGGCCAGCGCATTGGCGCTGACGGGCTCGCCCAGATCCTGGTGCAGATGATCGCCGAGATAGCCGTAGACGCCGTAAAAAGCGGTCATGAAGGCGGTGCAGGCGATGAGCAGCGGCACGATCCCCGGAATGGCCAGCGCAACGAACGGCGACGGCGCCGGGCCGCTCTTCCTGACGTCGCTGAGCGAGGTCATCGACAAGGCAGCAAGCGCAATGGCGGAAAGCACCGCGACGGCGGCGAAGACGGCGCGCCAGTGCACGAGATCGGCAAGCACGGCCGACAGCGACACGCCGGCCACCATGGAGACCGTCCAGCCGGTCAGCACGACGCCGATCGTGCCGCTTTCGCGGCCGGGCGGCGCAATTGCCGCTGCACTGGCATAGATGGCCGGCATGGCGACGCCGGCGGCGATGCCGGCGACGGCCTGGGCCGCGACCAGCATGATCACCGTCGGCGCCAGCGCGCTGGCGAGAAGCCCGACGGCCAGAAGAAGCAGCGCGCCCTGCAGCATGCGGCGGGCGCCGACGCCGTCGATATAGCGGGCGAGGAACAACGCGCTGGCCGAAGTGCCGAGGCCGAAGGCGGCCGACGCGGCCATCACCGCCGGCACGCTGGTGCCGAAGGATGCGGCGACTGCCGGAGCAATTGGACCCAGGACCAGCGAGTTCGAGCCGATGACGGCGATGCAGCCGGTCAGGAGATAGGCCAGCGCCGGGATCGGCTGATGGAGCGTTGCAGCTTGATGCGCGTTCGTCATCGGGTCATAATGGCCGAACTGAATTCCGCGACAACAAGGAATTTCGATATGGACGAAGAAACAGATGGGGTTCTGCAGAACAAGGTAGCTCCCCGCGAGCTCGACGCAATCGACCGAAAAATATTAGGCGTGCTGGTCGAGGATGCGACGATCAGCTACGCCGAACTTGGCGAACGCGTCTGCCTTTCGCCGCCGGCGGCGCATGAGCGGGTCAAGCGCCTGCGGCGCAGCGGCGCCATCCGCGGCACGGCTGTGATCATCGACCCGAAGGCGGTGAAGAAGCCGCTGCTCACCTTCGTGCATATCGATACCAAGGGCTGGGGCAAGACACCGGAGCTGATGGCCGTCTCCCAATATCCTGAGGTCGAGGAAATCCATTCGGTGGCCGGCGACACCTGCATGCTTCTCAAGGTCCGCACCGAGGACACCAGGGCGCTCGAAGGCCTGCTGGCGCGTCTCTACGAAACGCCCGGCGTCACCTCGACGCGAAGCTATGTCGTGCTGTCGACCTATCTCGAGCGCCCGGTGCAGCCCGAGATCACGGCGCAATGGCCGACGCCCCGGCATATGGCCACGCCGTTGTACTGATCTGCGCTATCTTCGTCTTGCCGGGGCCACAACAATCCTTCACAAACGGCACCCTATATTGATGCCAGGCATTGATTTGGGGTGACGAGAGGCGCGGCTTGGAATTCGAACTGAAAACCATCGAGGCGCTGGCCCCCGATCAGGCGTCGCTAAGCGCCGCCTCGAAGCTCACCAAGCGCTCGAACTGGCCGCGGCTGGAGAAGAACGAGCAGCAGGCGCTGATCTGGGGCGAATGCCAGGGCTCGGGATCCAACCCCTATCGCACCGTCGTCGACACCGGCGACCACGGCTACAAATGCACCTGCCCGTCGCGAAAATTTCCCTGCAAGCACACGCTGGCGCTGATGTGGATCGCCGCCACGGCGCCGGCCAGCTTCACATCAGCCGAAACAACGCCGGAATGGGTCAATGACTGGCTTGGCCGGCGCAGGAAGACTGCGCCCCCGCCGGTCGACGCAAAGCCTGGCAGGGGCGCGTCTGGCAAGAGCACTGGCGAGGCCTCGCAGGCGGAGGAAAGCACCGTCGATGACGCCGCCGCGACGGAGCGCCGCGAGACGGCGCAGCGCAAGCGGGCGGAAGATACGCGCACCGCGGTGGCAGGCGCGCTGGACGAACTCGACCAGTGGATTGCCGACCAGCTGCGGCTCGGCCTTTCCGCCTTTGCCGACGCCAGCAGCGAGCGCTGCCGCCGCATTGCCGCGCGGCTTGTCGACATGAAGGCGACGGCGCTTGCCGGACGCATCGACGAAATCCCGGCCCGGCTAATGGCGCTGCGCAGCGAGGAACGGCCGGACGCGGCGATCCGCGAACTCGGCAAGCTGGTGCTGCTGGCCAAAGCCTGGCGCTCGGCGCCCGACGATCCCGAGCTGAAGCGACTGGTGTCGGCGTCCGAAACCCGCGACCAGGTTCTGTCCAGTCCCGACGCGAAGCAGGTCGACAGCCATTGGGAGGTCGTCGGCGAGAAGATCGAGACCCGCCGCGACGGTCTCGTCAGCCATTCGACCTGGCTGCTCGATCTGAAAAGCCCGACGCCGCAGTTTGGGCTGCTGCTCGATTTCTTTCCGGCTTCGGCCGGCCGCCGCTCGGCGGCGTTCACGCCCGGTGACCGGTTTCACGCCCGCCTGGTATTCTACCCGTCGCGCCAGCCACTGCGGGCCTTGGTGGCGGAGCGCAAGGGCGACGTCGTGTCGGGCGCCTGGCCGGATTTCGGCCTCGACGCTGTCAAGGACCCGCTCGCGGCGCATGCGGCGCACCAGGACGCAGCGCCCTGGTCGACCGATAGCCCGCTGATGCTGCCTGCCGGCGCGATCCTGCTCGATGAGCGCGGCACCGCCTGGTGGCAAGCGGCGCACGACCCGCAAGGGATCGCCCTGCCTGTTAGCGGGACCGTCGATCAGACCGTGCTTGGCCTCGAACTCGCGGCCACGGCGGCACTCTGGAACGGCGCGCGGCTCGATCTGCTGGCCGCGCAAAGCGGCTTCGGGAGGCTCGATCTGTCATGAACGAGCTCGAACTAACCGGCCTGGCGACGATGCGCGACTGCTGGATCACCGGCGGAACCGCGTTCGATCTGGCGCCAACCGCATGGAAGGAGATCGCGCGTGGCGCAAGCCCGGACGAACGGGAGCGACGTCTGCTGGCGATCGCGGCGCAGGCGCTCGATGTCGGCCTGCGGCCGTCGGCGCCGAAGACGCTGAAGCGGCGCCCGCCGCTGCCGAGGCTTGGCCTGCCGCTGCTGCCGGAGCGGTTGCGGCCGCTGTTGCGGGCGGCCCTGAAGAACGCCGCCGATGCGCGGCGCAAGTCGAGCGTCGCGACGCTCGTCGCCAGCCGCGGCTACGTGCTGCATCCGATGGACTGGATGCCGTCGGCATCAGACCAGAACAGCCCTGACATCTATGCGCCGTGGATCGACTGGCAGGCCAGCGTCGAGGGGCTGAAGATTGCCCCGCAGGAGCAGCTGACGGCGCAGAACTGGGATGACTTTTACCCCGCCGCGCGCCGTATCGCGTTGGCCGAGATGCGCCGTCGCGATCCGGCCACGGCCCGCAGCCTGATGGAAGCCAAGGCGACGGGCGAGCCGGCTGAAGTCCGGCTGGCGCTCATCGAACTCATGCATTTCAACCTGACGCCCACGGACGCGCCATTCCTGAAAAGCCTGGCCACCGACCGCTCCGGCAAGGTGCAGGAGCTGGCGGGCCGGCTGCTGGCAAGGTTGGGCGAGCATGGCCGGCCGGGCAACGACGGAGCCGACGACCCCGTTGCCGAACTCGCCGCCTTCATCACAGAAGGCAAATCCGGCTTCATCCGCCGCCGCACCACATACACGCCGGCAAAACTCAAATCGGCTGCGCAAGAAAGTCGTCGCGTCGACCTGTTCGCAAGCTGTTACCTGGTCGATCTTGCGGCGCATTTCGGCAAAACAGAGTCCGATTTCATCGGGGCATGGCAATTCGGTGCCGATGACAGAGCGGATCTGTCTCTCGTTCGGATGGTCGCCGTGTCCGGCAGCGATGCCACGGTGGCGCTGTTGGCGGATACGCTTGTCGCCGAAGGTGGCAAGTCGGCATTGTTTGTCTTCCACCTCATGTTGCGTTTGGACAGCGGCAGGAAGCGGAACCTGATCAGGCGGATCCTGAAGGACGCTCAAAATCTTGAAGCGCTCAACCTGGTCGAAGGCGCCGAAGCGAGTTGGCTTGAATGGGACGATTTGACAAATGGCAAGGCGCTGTCGGCACTGCGCACCATGGTTGCGGGAAACGACGAGCCCGCGAAGCGAAGCGCGGACCACGCCCTGGAAACGATAGGCTTTCTTGCCACAGCGGAGACCGCTGAACGGTTGATCGGCGACATTGTTGCGGCCGGCATGCTGCCGGCGGCAGCCTCGCTCGTTTTCCTGCGCCTCAACGCGGCAATGACGGGAACCAAAACATGACAATCCGGAGAACAGCACCATGAACGCAGCCATCCGCCTCCCTGTCGAGCAGGCCTATGCCGCTGAACTGCAGGCGCTGGCGCGCAATGACGAACGCCAGAAGCCGGCCGGATGGAGCTTGTCGCCGAAGGCCGTGCTGACCTATCTGCTCGGCGGCAAGGCAAGCGACGGCACCGTGATATCGCCGAAATATGTTGGTCGCCGCCGGCTGATGGAAACCGCGGTGGCGACACTCGCTACCGACCGCGCGCTGCTGTTGCTCGGCGTTCCCGGCACCGCCAAGTCCTGGGTGTCGGAACATCTCGCCGCCGCCATCATGGGCAACTCGACGCTGATCGTGCAGTGCACGGCCGGCACCGACGAGAACCAGATCCGCTACGGCTGGAACTATGCGCAGCTTTTGGCCAAAGGGCCGAGCCAGGAGGCGCTGGTGCCGACGCCGCTCTACCGCGCCATGGAGAGCGGCAAGCTATGCCGGCTAGAGGAACTGACGCGCATGGGCTCGGACGTGCAGGACACGCTGATCACCGTGCTGTCGGAAAAGATGATGCCGATCCCGGAGCTCAACACCTCGCTCTATGCCCAGCGCGGCTTCAACATCATCGCCACCGCCAACAATCGCGACAAGGGCGTCAACGAACTGTCCTCGGCGCTCAAGCGCCGCTTCAATGTGGTGGTTCTGCCGCTGCCCGAAGACATGGCCGAAGAGGTGGCGATCGTCTCCAAGCGGGTCGACGAGATGGCCGGCGGCCTCGACCTGCCGGTGCCGAAGAATGTCGGCGAGGAGATTGCGCGCGTGCTGACCATTTTCCGCGAGCTGCGCTCGGGCGCAACCGCTGACGGCAAGGTGACGCTGAAGACGCCTTCGGGTTCATTGTCGACCGCCGAGGCGATCGCCACCATGGTCGGCGGCCTCAGCCAGGCGGCGTGGTTCGACAGCGGCAAACTCGGCGCCGAAGGCCTCGCCGCCAGCCTTGTCGGAGCGATCGTCAAGGACCCGGTGCAGGACAAGGTGGTGCTGGAGGAATATCTCGAAACGGTGCTCAAGAAGCGGCCGGACTATGCCGGCTATTACGCGGCACTGAACGCAGCGATCTGAGGTCATGAGCGACGTCGCCTATTTCGGCATCCGCCATCACGGGCCGGGCTCCGCCGACAGCCTGATGCAGGCGCTGCGGGACTTGCAGCCGGTCGCGGTGCTGATCGAAGGGCCGAGCGACGCGTCCGCCCTGCTGCCATTGCTGGCGCGCCCGCAGATGCAGCCGCCGGTGGCGCTGCTCTGCTACCCCGAGGACGACCCGGCCGCGACAAGTTTCTGGCCGTTCGCCGAGTTCTCGCCGGAATACCAGGCGGCGGTGTGGGCGGTGGAGAACAAGGCGGCATTGCGGTTCATCGACCTGCCGTCATCGGCACGGTTCGCGGCACCGGCAACCGACGACACCGACAAAACGGCTGACGCCGACAAGCCCGAACCCAAGGACGAAACCGGTGAGGATGGCGAGCCCGCATCGCATCGCGACCCGATCGGCACGCTGGCTGCGGCCGCCGGCTATGAAGATGGCGAAAGCTGGTGGGCCGACATTATCGAGCAGAATCCGCAGCCGGGTCCAATCTTCGCTGCCATCACCGATGCGATGACGACGCTGCGCGACGGCGAAGGTGCGATCGCGCCGTTCGAGGCCAAGCGTGAAGCGCATATGCGATTGGAAATCGCTGCCGCGCGCAAGGAATTCGCCGGACCGATCGCCGTCGTCTGCGGCGCATGGCATGTGCCGGCCCTGCAGGCCGCGCACACGCAGAAGAACGACCAGGCGCTGATCAAGGGAATTGCCCGGCGCAAAAGCATCATGACATGGGCGCCATGGACCGGGCCGCGTCTTGCGCTGGGCTATGGTTATGGCGCTGGCGTCGTCGCGCCCGGCTGGTGCAAGCATCTGTGGCGCACACGAGGGCGGCGCGACGCCGCGACGCTGTGGCTGGCGACGATCGCGGCGGTGCTGCGGGCGAAGGGCCATCTGGTGTCGACCGCGTCGCTGATCGAGGCCGAGCGGCTTGCGCGCACACTGGCTGCCATTCGCGAGCGGCCGAAGCCCGGCTTCGAGGAATTGCGCGATGCCGCGATCGCGGCGCTGTTCAACGGCGAAGCGGTGCTGTGGGCGCTGGTCGAGGCCGAGCTGCTTTTGGGCGCGGATGTCGGCGAGATTCCGCCCGACACGCCGCTGGCGCCGCTGATCGAGGACCTGCAGCGCAACCAGAAGGCGGCGCGGCTGAAGCCGGAGGCGCTGGAACGCGAGCTGTCGGTCGATCTGCGCAGCGAAAGCGGACTGTTTCGTTCGACATTGCTGCACCGGCTGAACGTGCTTGGCGTGCAATGGGGCAGGCTGGCCGACGCCGGCCGCAGCCGCGGCACCTTTCGCGAAAAATGGACGCTGGCCTGGGAGCCGGAATATGCCGTGCGCCTGGTCGAGAACCTGATCTACGGCCCGACTATCGAAAAGGCCGCCAATGGCCGCCTGATCCAGATGCTCGGTGCGGCCGCGAGCCTCGACACGCTTGCCGCCCTTGTCCAGAGCGCCATTACGGCGGATCTGTCGGAGGCCGCGAGCGCCGGCCTTGTAGCGTTGGAGGCGCGCGCAGCGCACAGCAGCGAATGCCTGGAGATGCTGGCCTCGGTGCCGCCGCTTGCCGACATCATCCGTTACGGCGAGGCGCGCAAGACCGAAACCAACCGGCTGTCCGGTTTGTTGGAACGGTTGATCGTCGAAGGCGCGATCGCGCTGCCCTATGCGGTGCGCGACCTGGACGAGCAGGCGGCCACCACGCTGGTCGGTGCTGTGCGCAAGGCCGACACGGCGATCCGGCTGGTCGAGCCCGGCGAAGGCGTGCTCGATGCATGGCGCAACGGCCTGACCGGCGTGCTGGAAGGTCCGGGCTCGACGGCGCTGCTCGCCGGCTGCGCCGCGCATCTGCTCTATGAAGCCGGCCAACTGTCGGCAGAGGACGCCGCCGGGCTGCTCGGACGCAGGCTGTCGCCGGGGACGCCGGTCGCCCAGGCAGCGGGGTTCTTCGAAGGTTTCTTCAGCACTGCCGGCCAGCGGCTGATCTACGACGAGGGCCTGCGCGGCGCCGTCGATGGGTGGCTGAAATCGCTCGACGAGGACGCTTTCATCGCGCATCTGCCATTGCTGCGCCGCGTCTTCTCCAATCTGGACTCGATGGAGCGGCAGCGGTTGATCGAGGCCGTGCTCGGCCGCACCGCAAGGTTGCCGGCCGGCCTGACGCCGGCGCCGGATGGCGGCGAGGGCTGGCGCCGTCACCTGGAGCGGCTTGGGCCATTGCTGGCGGGCGGAGTGTGACAATGGATGACGAAGCCGAAGTGCCCGAACCCGGCCCGGCATCCTCCGATAGCTGGCGCGAGCGCCGCTGGCGGCTGGCGATCGGCGCCGATGACGAGGCTTCCTCCGCCCTTTCCAGTGATGACAAAAAACTGTCTTCGGCGCTCGATGCGCTTTACGGCGACGGCGCCAATGCCGATGCCGACCCGCGCAAGCGGCGCGGCGGGCTCGGCCGCTCGGCGCCACGCGTGGCGCAATGGATGGGCGATATCCGCTCCTTCTTTCCCGCCCAGGTGGTCCAGATCGTCCAGAAGGATGCCTTTGAGCGGCTGAACCTGAAGCAGATGCTGATGGAGCCGGAATTCCTCAAGGCGATCGAGGCCGACGTCAACCTCGTCGCCGACCTGATCTCGCTGCGTTCGGTGATGCCGGCCAAGACCAAGGACATCGCCCGCACCATCATCGCCGACATCGTTGCCAAGCTGATGCAGCGGCTGGAGCAGAAGACCGCCGAGGCGATCCGTGGCGCGCTCGACAAGTCGCGACGCACCAACCGGCCGCGCCAACGCGACATCGACTGGCCGCGCACCATCTCGGCCAATCTTCGCCACTACCAGCCTGAGCACAAAACCGTCGTGCCGGAAAAACTGGTCGGCTTCATGCGCAAGCAACGCCGGCTGGTCGATCTCGACGAAGTGGTGCTGTGCGTCGACCAGTCCGGCTCGATGGCGAGCTCGGTGATCTACGCCTCGATTTTCGCCGCGGTGATGGCGTCGCTGCCGGTCGTGCGCACCAAGCTGGTCTGTTTCGACACGGCCATCGTCGACCTGACCGAAGAGCTCAGCGACCCGGTCGAGGTGCTGTTTGGCGTGCAGCTCGGCGGCGGCACCGACATCAACCAGGCGGTCGCCTATTGCGCCGACCGCATCGAGCGGCCGACCAAATCCCACTTCGTGCTGATCACCGACCTCTATGAGGGCGGCAACGGCCAGGACTTGCTGCGGCGGCTTGCGGCGCTGGTCCGGTCCGGCGTCAATGTCATCGTGCTGCTGGCGCTGACCGATCAGGGCCGGCCGGGCTATGATCCGGCGATGTCGGCTTCGGTCGCGGCACTTGGCATACCGGTCTTCGCCTGCACGCCGGACCTGTTTCCCGACATGATGGCGGCGGCGTTGCGGCGCGAGGATATCGGCGCCTGGGCAGCCGGCGCCGACATCAAGCTGATCCGCGCCGAGACGGAGCCGAGCAGTCAGGCCTGACTATTCGAACGAATAGGCAAACCCGTCAGTGGAAGCGCTGACGGTCACCTTGGTCATCTTCTCGCCGTCGAGCGACCGGTTCAGCACGCCGCGGCTGAGTTCCGGCAACAGCGTGTTGGTGAGGATGGCGTCGATCATGCGGCCACCGGACTCGATTTCGGTGCAGCGCGCCTTGACCAGCGCCATGACGCCGTCGCCGATCACCAGTTCGGCGTCGTGGCTGGCGCGCAGCCGCCGCGCGATCTTGCCGAACTGATGCCGCGTGATGGCCTCGATCATCGAATCCGAGAGCGGATAGTAAGGGATGGTCACGACGCGGCCGAGGAACGCTGCCGGAAAGACTTTCAGCAGTGGAGCGCGCAAGGCTGCATCAAGGCCGTCGAGCCCCGCCCTCACCGTGCCGTTTTGCGTCCGCTCCATGATGACTTCGGAGCCGACATTCGATGTCAGCAGTATCAGCGTGTTCTTGAAGTCGATGCGTCTTCCCTCGCTGTCATCCATCATGCCCTTGTCGAAGACCTGGAAAAAGATTTCGTGGACGTCGGGATGCGCCTTCTCGACCTCGTCGAGCAGGATCACCGAATAGGGTTTTCTGCGCACGGCCTCGGTGAGAATGCCGCCTTTGCCGTAGCCGACATAGCCGGGAGGCGCGCCCTTGAGCGTCGAGACGGTGTGGGCTTCCTGGAACTCGGACATGTTGATCGAGATCAGGTTCTGTTCGCCGCCATAGAGCGTCTCGGCCAAGGCCAGGGCCGTCTCGGTCTTGCCGACGCCGGAGGGGCCGCAGAGCAGGAACACGCCGACGGGCTTTTCCGGCGCTCCGAGCCCGGCGCGGCTGGTCTGCACGCGCTTGGCGATCATCTCCATGGCGTGATCCTGGCCGACGACTCGTTCGGACAAAGTGTCGGCGAGCTTGAGCGCCTTTTCGGTCTGGCTGGACAGCATCCGTCCCGTCGGGATGCCGGTCCAGTCCTGGACCACGGCAGCTACCGCATTGCGGTCGACCGACGGCAGGATCAGCGGCGTCTCGCCTTGCGCCGTGGCAAGCTCGGCCATGAGTTCACGCAGCCGCGCCAGATCGGCGACAGGATCTGACGGCGCAGCTTCGGCAGCCGGCGCTTCGGTCTCGGACGCTTTGGCCTTCGGCTTTTCAGGCTCGGACGTTTCGGCCTTGGGCGGTTCAGCCTTGGGGACCTTGGTCTTTTCTTCGTCCGGCGCTGCTGGTTCGGCATCGGCCTCAGCTGCCGCCACCGCATCTAGCGGGACGCCGTCGCCGCGCAGCCGCGCGCGCAGTTCGAGGATCTCGGCAACCAGCGCCTTTTCGCGCTCCCAGCGCTCCTCGGCGGCGGCGAGCATGGTCCCGGTCTCAGTGAGCCCGGCCTCGACCCGCGCCTGCCGGTCAGTTACTTCGATGCCGATCGCTGCCTCGCGGCCGATGATGCCGCTTTCGACCTCGAGCGCCTGGCGGCGCCGCAAAATGTCCTCGACCTCGGCCGGCGTCGCATGCTGCGAGATCGCGACCCTGGCGCAAGCCGTGTCGAGCAGGCTGACCGCCTTGTCGGGCAATTGCCGCGCCGGGATGTAGCGATGCGACAGGCCGACCGCCGCCTCGATCGCCTCGTCCAGGATCTGCACCTCGTGATGCTGTTCGAGCACGCCGGCTACACCGCGCAGCATGAGCACGGCCACCGCTTCCGACGGCTCGTCGATCTTGACCACCTGGAAACGGCGGGTCAGCGCCGGGTCCTTTTCGATGTGCTGCTTGTATTCGGCCCAGGTGGTTGCGGCGATGGTGCGCAGTTCGCCACGTGCCAGCGCCGGCTTCAGCAGATTGGCGGCATCGCCGGTTCCCGCTGCACCGCCGGCGCCGATCAGCGTGTGCGCCTCGTCGATGAACAGGATGACCGGCGTTTCGGATGACTGAACTTCGTCGATCACCGCCTTCAGGCGCTTCTCGAACTCGCCCTTGACGCTGGCGCCGGCCTGCATCAGGCCGACGTCGAGCATGCGTACGCTGATACCCTGGAGTGGCGGCGGCACGTCGCCCTGGGCGATGCGCAGGGCAAAGCCCTCGACCACCGCAGTCTTGCCGACGCCGGCCTCGCCGGTCAGGATCGGGTTGTTCTGCCGGCGCCGCATCAGGATATCGATGATCTGCCGGATTTCCGGATCGCGGCCGACGACCGGATCGATCTTGCCGTCATGGGCGCGCTGGGTCAGGTCGGTGGCGTATTTGGCCAGCGCGGAGTCCCCGCCCGGAGCTCGCCGCGGCGCCTCCGCGGTGGGAGCCACTGCTGCCGTGGCGCCGGCTTCGAGCGAACCGTCCACCACCTCGGCAAAGCGGGCGATGACCCCGTCGGCGTCGATCTTGTCGAATTCGCCGCTGATCTTCGCCACCAGGCCTTCCAGCACCGGCGTCTTCAGGCAGGCGAGCACGACATGGGCGCTGCGGACCTCCTCCATGCCGAATTCCAGCGTCGCCAGGTTCCAGGCCTCCTGGATGGCGTGAAAGATGTGGTCGGAAAATTCCTCGATCGAGGTGGCGCCGTAGGGCAGCTTGTCGACGGCGCGGGTCATTTCGCTGGTAAGCCGGCTGGCATCGACGCCGGCATCGGCAATGATCATCTGCACATCCGAACGCTCGGACAGCACCAGTTGTTCTATGAAATGGACGAGTTCGACGTAAGGATTGCCGCGCAGCTTGGCGCTGTCGGCGGCGGCCTTGAAGGCGCGCAGGCAGACCGGATTGAGCTTGCCAACCAGTTCCTTGCGTTTGAACCCCTGCGACGACCGGCGCTGTTCCATCGAACGTGCTCCTGCAATCTGCCCGTCGACAGCCTGCCACATAAGCAGCCGCTTGACAAAGCGCTTGATGCAGCCGGCCTTTTCCCTTTGTGGAGAGTCCCGCGCCGCCAAATGCAGACAACCACGATTTTTTCTAATCCTATGCGATGCGCTTCACATACGAGGTTGGCCAAGCACGCCATGAATTGCGCCATCCGAGACGCAGTTGCACCGACATTCATTAGCGCTCGTTAACTTTTGAGCGGATGGCGAATTGTGGGAATATGCAACCGTGTGCTAACGTTGGGTCACGTACGGTTTTAGAGCCGGTCGCCGGGGGTATCTGTGATCGATCTCGCACTCTGGCTTGCTCCGCTGGACGGTGAAAATCCGTCAGGCGAAGACTTGCGCAACGATCCGGCTTTTCATGAGCTGGAGCGGCTCACGGAGCCGCAGGTCAAGGTCGTCCATGACGGGCGCAACAAGCCAGCCGCGCAATCGACCATTCCGGTCGACTGGCCTGCCGTGCTCGGCAAGGCCGAGGAGTTGCGTTCGCATGGCCGCGACCTGCGCCTGCTCGTCATTGTCGCCCGGGCGCTGGCCAATGAAGAGGGATTGGCCGGACTGGCACAGGGCCTGACCCTGATTGCAAGGACCTTCGAGACGCATTGGGAGACGATGCACCCGGCGCTGCGGGCCAGCCCCCAACCACGCGAGGCCGCCTTGCGCCGCCTCAACGCGCTGGCCGACCTGCAGAACGGCCAGGAAGGCCTGCTGGCGAACCTCAGGCAGATGGTCTTCTTCGCGCCGCGTCCCATCGGGCCGATCAGCGGACGCGATCTCGAACAGGGTGCGCTCGACGATCGCGTCATGCTTCAGGAAGCGGCGTCGGGATTGAATGCCACGGAGAAGGCAGCACTGGTCAGCGCGCACGGACAGCTCCTGAACCGGGTGGGCAGCGGTTGTGCCGCCCATCAGGACCAGGCCGGTGAACAGATGACGGCGCTCATCGCCGGGGCGCACGCAGCGATCGAGGCGCTCGACGCGGTCGATGCGGCGCTGAATGCCCGCCTTGACAGCAACGGGGCCGCCGTCCCGGACCTGAAACGATTTTTGCAGCGCGTGCTGACGACGCTGGAACGCAATACGGCGGTCGAGACCACGGAAGAGGCAGCGACGAAGGGGGCGGCCAGCCCGGCTGCTCCCCCGGCAAGCCCGGCCGCGCCGGTCAGAAACGGTCATGGAGCCGAGACGATGGCAAGCTACGCGGAGACCGGTGCGGGGCTCCCGGACAGGATTTCCTCGCGCGACGATGTGGTGAAGTGCCTCGACCTTGTGGTCGCGTTCTACGACCGCACCGAGCCGTCGAGCCCGATCCCGCATCTCGCCCGCCGGGTGCGCAGGATGGTGCACATGGATTTCGTTGAACTGATGGAAGACCTCGCCCCGTCGGGGCTCAAGGAATTCCGGCTGCTCGCCGGCGTTCCCGACGCCAAGAAGACTGCCCAGAAGGATGAAAGGTAGCAACACATGCCAGCCGAAAGCAAAGCGAAGGTCATCGAGCGAAATCGCGCCCCGCGCGTGCAGATCGCCTACGATGTCGAAACCTACGGCAGCCCGACGACGATCGAACTGCCGTTCGTCATGGGCGTGATGGCCGACCTGTCGGGCGCATCGCAGACCAGGGAAGCGTCCAAGACGGTGCTCGACCGTTCCTTTGTCGAGACCGATGCCAACCGCTTCCCCAAATTCATGGAAGCGCTGGGACCCAGGGTCAAGGCGCGGGTGAAGAACACGCTGCCGCAGGCCGAGGGACAGGAGCGCGACGAAGAACTGGCGCTCGACCTGACCTTCACCAAGATGGGCGATTTCGCCCCCGACAAGATCGCCGAACAGGTCCCGCAACTGGCCGAAATCCTCAAGATGCGGCGCCAGCTCGAGGAGCTGCTCGGCTTCATGGACGGCCGCGTCGATGCCGAAAAGCGCATCGCCCAATTGCTGAACAACCAGCCGCTGCTTGGCCAGATCGCCGCCCAGGCGCTGTCCGACGACAAGGGTGAGGAATAGATCATGGCCGAACAGCAAAAGACCGCAGCATCCGTCGCCGAGGCCGAGGCCGTCGATCTCGGCGAATTCAGCCAGCTCTTGGAGAAGGACTTCAAGGTCAAGAAGGACGACAGCGAGAAGCTGCAGCAGCTGGTTCGCAACCTGGCTCTGGCGGCGCAGTCGCGCTCCGAGACGACGACGATTTCGTCCAACTCGATCAAGTCGATCAAGTCGTTGATCGCCGGCATCGACAAGATGCTGACGACCCAGGTCAACGAAATCCTGCACGCGCCGGAAGTGCGGCAGATGGAAGGCACCTGGCGCGGCCTCTGGTACCTCATCAACAATACCGAGACGGATCAGAAGCTGAAGATCCGGGTGATGAACATTTCCAAGGAGCAGCTGGCCGATACGCTCGAAGACTATGAAGGCCAGATGTGGGACCAGAGCCCGATCTTCAAGAAGGTCTACACCGACGAGTATTCGATGCTCGGCGGCGAACCGATCGGCTGCGTCATCGGCGCCTACGAGTTCTCCAACCACCCGCGCGACGTCGGCCTGTTGCGCAACATCTCCGGCATCTGCGCCTCGGCGCACACGCCATTCATCGCCGCCGCCTCGCCACGGCTGTTCCGCATGGACAGCTGGCAGGAACTGCCCAACCCGCAGGACCTGCAGCAGATCGTCTCCAACCCGGCCTACGCCTCGTGGCAATCGCTGCGCGAGAGCGAGGATGCGCGCTATATCGGGCTGACCATGCCGCGCGTGCTGGCGCGGCTGCCCTACGGCTCGGAGACAGTCCCGGTCAAGGGCTTCTCCTTCGAGGAGGAAGTGCAGGGCGATCACAACAAATATGTCTGGATGAACGCTGCCTTCCCGATGGGCGTCAACATCAACCGCAGCCACAAGCTCTATGGCTGGGGCACCCAGATCCGCGGCGTCGAAAATGGCGGCACTGTGCTTAACCTGCCGGTGCACTCCTTCCCGACCGATGACGGCTCGATCGCGATGAAATGCCCGACGGAAGTCGCCATCGACGACCGGCGCGAGGCGGAACTGGCCAAGCTCGGGCTGATGCCGATCCTGCACCGCAAGAACACCGATCTCGCGGCCTTCATCGGCGCCCATTCGCTGCAGGACGATGAGACGCGGGCGGGCCGCCTGGTCGACCCCGACGCCCAGTCCAACGAGCGGCTCTCCGCCAACCTGCCCTATCTGTTCCCGGTCTCGCGCTTTGCGCACTACCTCAAGGCGATTGCGCGCGACAAGGTCGGATCGTTCAAGGAACGCACCGACATGCAGATCTGGTTGACCGAATGGATCAACCGGTACGTGCTGGCCAACCCGGCCTTCGCCGACGACAAGGCGCGCGCCAAGCGTCCGCTTGCCGCCGCCGAGGTGCAGGTCGACAGCGTGGAGGGCCGGCCGGGCTACTACAACGCCCGCTTCTATCTGCGCCCGCACTACCAGCTGGAGGGCATCAATGCCTCGCTCAGGCTGGTGTCGGAATTGCCGTCCGTGAAGACCTGATTGCAGCAACCAAACCTTTGTTTGAAAGCGTGGAGAACGAAAATGCCCACAATGAAGATCGACGGTTTTCTGAAAGTTCCGGATATCAAGGGGCCCAGCACGCGCGACGGCCATGACGACGAGATCGAAATCCATGGCGTCGATTACAAGATGGTCGCGCCCTACGACCCCAATTCCCTCTCGCGCCGAGGCCGCGTGTCGATGGGCATGATCAAGTTCACCAAGCACTACGACAAGGCCTCACCCTATCTGGCCAAGGCCCTGTTCGAAAACAAGGCGCTGGACGAGGTCAAATTCTCCGCTCGGCGGACCATCGACGGCGAGAGCAAGGACTATCTGGTCGTTACCCTGACCGACGCCTCGATCATGGAATACGACATGTCGCAGGCCGATGATGAAGCCGACCTGATCCAGGAGGAAGTCTCCTTCGCCTACAAGAAGATCAAGTTCGTCTATGACGACAATGACGAAGCCGAAATGGATGTCTATGTCGGCAAGTGAGGGGCGAGCAAAGCGCCCTGCCGCCGACAAGGTACAGGCGGGCGGTTCACGGGCCAAGCGCGAGGCGGTACAGCCTTCGCTGTGGGACCGCCTCGTCAACGACCTGCCGGGCCTGAGCTCGGAGATAGACGGGCTCAGGCAGGCTCTGCAGGAGGAGCTTGGCGCAGAGCGCCTGGACGAGCTGCTGGCAGACGGACCGAGGCGCATCGACGCCGATGACGCATTGAACCCCGATCAGAAGCGCCGGCTGCACCGGCTGGCGTTTCAGAACCGGCACCGTGGCGAGCTTGAAAGCCGAGGCATCGTGGTGTCGCCCGATGTGCTGCGCGAGGCCGTGCGGCGCGACATCGAGGCGCTGTTCAACACCGAGCGTTTCGAATCCGCGCCGCTGCTATCCGATCTCGAGGCCGAGCAGATGACCGACAGTCCGACATCGCTGGCCGACTTTCCGGAGGTGCGCCGCAGCGTTGTCAATTATGGCGTGCCGTCCTTCTCCGGCCGGTCGTCGCGCGACTTCGATCGCGATGTTCTGGCACGCGAGATCCGCGCCGTGCTCGCCGCATTCGAGCCGCGGCTGAAGGAGAGCGCGACGAAAGTCACGGTCAACCTCGGCGACAAGACCGGCCTGAAGATCGAGATCGACGCCGTGCTGATCATGACGCCGACGCCCGAGCGCATGCGCCTGCGCACGACGATCAATCTCGACAACGGACTGGCGCGCACCGAGTTCAGGGAAGCCTGAGAGATGGACCGGGTCTTCGTAGAATATTACGAGGAGGAACTGTCCCACATACGCGGGCTGGCGGCGGAGTTCGCCGACATGCATCCGGCGGTTGCCCGCAATTTGTCGCTGGATACGGTGCCGTGTCCCGACCCCTATGTCGAGCGGCTGCTCGACGGCGTCGCCTTCCTCGCCGCGCGCACGCGCCTGAAGGTGGATGCCGAGCGCTCGCGGTTTTCGCGCAGCATCCTCGACGTGCTTTATCCCGATCTCGTCACGCCGGTGCCGGCAACCGCCATGGTGGTGCTGAAGCCCGGCCAGCAGGTGCAGACAATGCTTGCCGGCCACGTCGTCAAGCGCGGCACGCGGCTGGTCTCCAGCCTGCAGGCCGGCCTGTCGACACGCTGCACCTTCACCACCGCGCAGGACATGACGCTGTTTCCGATCGCGATCAGTTCGGTCGGCTATTTCCAGGACCGCAGCGCGCTTGCCGCCGCCGGCATCGGCCCGATCGCCGGCAAGGCCGGCGAAGCGGCACTTCGCATCACGCTGGCGCGGACCGGCAAAGGCAAGCTCGACGAACTGGCGCTCGACCGGCTCGACTTCTATTTCGCCAACCGCACCAAGGCGCCGCTAATCTTCGACGCCATCTTCGGAGTCTGCTCTGGTGTCGGCGCTCGACCGGAAGGCAAGACCAATCCATTGTCGCCGCTACCGCCGCCGGAGATGGTCGGCATTGCCGATGCCGAGGCGCTGATGCCGCGCACGCGGCCGACCTTCGAAGGCTACCGCCTGCTGCGCGAATATTTCATGATGCCCGAGCGCTTCCATTATGGGCGCGTCACCGGCTTGCTGCCGGTCGTGCGCAAATGCCAGGCCGGGCTCGAAATCATCTTCCTGTTCCGGCGTCCGGTGCCCGAACTCGCCGATCTGACGCCGGCGGATTTCGATCTCTTCGCCACCCCGATCATCAATCTCTTCGAGCGCGAGTGCAACATCGTCGAGCTCGACCAGCGCAAGACACGCCAGGTGCTGCATGCCGACCGCACGCGGGCGCGCGACTTTGAAATCTACCGCGTCATCCGCGTCGAAGACGCCGATGCCGAGGGACCCGACGCGGAGATACCGGAACTCTTCAGCCTTGGGCAAAATCGCGGCAGCGGCTGGGTCTATTCGACGGAGCGGCGGCCGCGCCGGCCGACCGAGGACGAGCGGCGCCAGGGCGTGACGCGGACCTCCTATGCCGGCGACGACGTCTTCCTGGCGGTGTCGCGCCCAGTCAACAGTCAGGCCAACCGGCCGCTCAAGCGCGTCGATATCATGGCGCTTTGCACCAATCGCGACCTGGCCATCCTCGACGACACGCCGACCCTGACGCTGGAAGCCGGCGACCCTGTGGAGACGGTCCGGCTGCTCGGCGCATTGCGTTCGCCGCAGCCGGCGATCCCGGCAGCGCTGCCGACCGGCGCCGACGGCGAGTCGCGCGCCGACGACCTGGCCTGGCGGCTGGTGTCACAGCTGGCGCTCAACTTCCTCAGCCTGGCCAAGGAAGGCCGCGGCGTCGATCCGCTGCACGCGCTGCTCGATCTCTATGCCGAGCGCGGCGACCCCGGGCTCGCCCGCAATGTGCGCTCGATCGTGCGCATCGACTCGCGCGCGGTGATCGAAAGGCTGGCGATCGAAGGGCCGATGTGCTTCGGCCGCGGCACGGAAGTGACGCTGCATGTCGACCAGTCGGTGCTGGCGGGACAGAGCACTCTGCTGCTGTCGGGCCTGCTGTCGCGGCTGTTTGCCCGCCATGCCGGCATTAACGGGTTCGTGCGCACGCGCACGCGGTTGCTCCAGAAACAGGAGGATGTGCCATGGCCGATGACGCCCGGCAATCGCTACCTGATCTAGAGCGAGCCGCAACCCTGTCCGAGAGTTTCGACTTTTTCGAACTGCTGCGCCGGCTCGAACGGCAAGGCGGCCTGTTCGGCCATTCCGGCCGGCCGGACCGCGAGCCGGCAAGGCTCGGCCAGAATGTGCGGCTGTCCTTCGCAGTGCAGGACGTGGTGGATTTCCGCGAGCCGACGGACAAGTCGCCGGCACGCGTCACGGTCAACAATCTCGGCCTGCTCGGACCCGAAGGGCCGATGCCACTGCATCTGACGCGCTGGGTGCTCGATCGCCTGTCGCAACGCTGGTATGCCGGCGCCGAGGCGCGGCAGACGAGCGACACGACCTTCGTCGATTTTGTCAATATCCTGCAGCACAGGATGATCGCGCTCTACTATCGGGCCTGGGCGGATGCGCATCCGGCCGTGCAGGTCGAACGCGGTGTCGGCGGCCGCGTCCGTTCCATGCTGGAAGCGATGGCCGGCATCGGGCTGCCGGGCACGCAGGATGCCGAACTCGATACAGTAAAACTTCGCCAGGCCGCCTCGCTCGCTGCCCAAGTCGACGGCCCCGAGCGACTGACGCTGTTCCTGGCCGAAGCCTTCAAAGTGCCGGTGGTGCTGAAGGAGTTCGTCGCGGCCTGGATGACCATCCCCAAGGCGCTGCAGACGCGGCTTGCCGGCAGCTATGCCACGCTCGGCCGCAGCGCCACCATCGGCCCGCGCAGCTTCAGCCGGCAGAGCCGCATCGAGCTGCGCATCGGCGCGCTCAGCTATATCGATTACAAGGCCTTCCTGCCGGGCGGTGAGCGGCTGAAGCTGTTGAAGCAGGCGGTGCGCGACCTGATCGGCGAGACCATCGATGTCGATCTCAGGATCGTGCTTGCGGCAAAGGCAGTGCCGCCGGCGAAGCTCGGCACCGTCCAGCTTGCCCGCACCACCTGGCTGGCGCGACCGGTCGAAAAGGGGGACGCCGACGACATGCGGTTGCGGACCATCGTCGGCTGGCGGGAAGAGGTGGCGGCATGAGCCTGCTTCTGATTCTCGAACAGGGACCACGCGCGCAAGTCACGCGGCAGGCGCGGCTGGACGAGGGCGAGCTGGTAATCGGCCGCAGCGCCGACGCCGACTGGCAGATCAACGATCCCGACATGTTCGTCTCGCGCGCCCACTGCAAGATCACCAGCAAGCAGGGCGGCTATTTCGTCACCGATACCTCCAGCAGCGGGTTGTTCATCGACGATGCCGCCAGCCCGCTCGGCGCGGGAAATACCGCGCGCCTGCAAAGCGGCATGCGACTGCGACTGGGCGACTATGTGGTGTGGGTCGATTTGCAGACGGCGAAGACCGAGGCGCCGGCCTCCAGGCCTTCAGCGCCTGCCAGCAAGCCGGCGGCGTCGCGGGCGCCGGTCAGCCTCGGCGGCGACGATTTCTTTTCGTCCACCACGGAAGAAGAGCCGGGACGGCCACGCCCTGCCAACCTGCCCGATCCATTCGAAAAGCCGGTGCCCGGCGCATTCGCGCGTGCGCGGTCCGATGAACGCAGCTCGCAGGCGTTCGACGATCCGTTCAGCCTCGACCCTGTGGCAACGCCGGTGGCCGAGCCCACTGACAGAAACGGCGCCAAGCCATCGTTCGACGATCCCTTCGGCCTCGACTCCGCGCCGCGGTCGAGAGAGCCGAGCAGATCCAATCCTGAGAAGCTGCCGGCCTACGATGACGGGTTTGGTTTCGGCCCTGCCGGGTCCACCAGCCTCGACGCCGGCGTGACGGATGGCGGTGCAACCGATGCGCCCTCGCCTGCCCCCTCTGCAGCGCCCTGGGATCTGCCAGTCCGCGCGGTCGAGCCATCGCCACCGCAGCCACCGCCTCCCCCGTCTCCACCGCCACCACGCGCTCCTGTCCGCCAATCCGCGGCGCGGCCGTCAGCCGGACCGTCGGACGCGGAATTGCGCGCCGCTTTCCTGCGCGGCATGGGCATGGACGAGGCCGATTTTCCCGGCGGCGATCCGGTGGCCGACATGGAAAAATTCGGCCGCGAGTACCGGCTGATGATGGAAGGGCTGATGCAGCTTTTGCGCAAGCGCGCCGAAGAGAAGGGCAACGCTCGCGTCGCTCAAACGGTGGTTGGCGCATCCGAAGTCAACCCGCTCAAATTCCTGCCCTCGGTCGACGATGCGCTGGTAACCATCCTGGCCGAGCGCAGCCCCGGTTTCCTCGGCGCCGAGGCGGCGATCAAGGACGCGGTGCGCGATCTGGCGCAGCATCACGTTCGCGCCTGGCGCGGCGTGCAAGGCGCGCTCAAGCGCATGATCGACCGCTTCGATCCGGCGGCGATCGAGCAGGAACTGAAGTCGAGTTCGGCGATCGGCAATCTGCTGACCGGCGGGCGCGGAGCCAAGCTCTGGGAGTTGTACCAGAAACGCCACCGTGAAATCGCTCGCAGCGCCGAGACGCGTTTTCTGGGCGAGATCGGCGCTGATTTTCGTGATGCATATGAGGAGGACTGAGACATGATCGACAGACGCGAATTTATCCTTGCCATCGGGGCGACGGGACTGCTGACGGCTTGCCAGAGCGGCCCGCCGAAACCATCCGTCATCACAGTGAATCTTGCCGGCGGCGCCGGCATGAACCCGGGACCGGGCGGCGGCGACAGGCCGGTGACGGTGATGATCTTGCGCCTGAAGAGCACCGGCGCCTTCAACTCGGCCGACTATTTCGCCCTGCAGGGCGGTGCCGGCGCGGCACTTGGCGGCGATCTCATCGGCTCCGACACGGTTTCCGTCGGACCCGGCAAGACCGCATCGAAGACCATCACGGTCGAGCCGGAAGTGGCAGCACTTGGCTTCGTCGCGCTGATCAGGGAACCCGGCGGACGCAACTGGCGCACGACCAAATCGGTTTCGCCGGGATCGAAGTTCACGGTCAATGTGAAGCTCGGCAGCGGCGGGATTTCCGCCTAAAGCGCGTCGCGTTTGAACGGATTCAGGCGACGCGCTTTAGATCTTTATTTTTATGCATGTCGTTCTCTCAAAACCGTGACCACTTTTGAGCGACATGCATGGGCGGCAAAAGTCCGCAAGGCCGCGCCAACGTGATGAGCAGGAAGCAGAGAGTGCCGGCATGAACGATGCAAACAGGGTGCTGTGGTCGGAGGGACTGTTCCTCCGCACCCAGCATTTCCAGCAACAGGACCGCTTCTTCGAAGCGACGGTGCGCGGCGCCTTGCAGGCCGGGCATCTGCATACGTTCGGCTTTCGAACGCTGACGCTCGATCAGGCACAGCTCGATGCCGGCCAGATTTCGGTGCTCTCGGCACGCGGCATCTTTCCAGACGGGACGCCGTTCGCGATCCCCGAGACGATGGATGCGCCGCGGCCGCTGGCGGTGACGCCGGAAATGGGCGCGGGACCGGTGCTGATCGCGCTGCCGCTCGAACCGCCCGGCGGCGTCGGCTTCGACCCCGCTCATGCCGAGCCGTCCGGCGCGCGCTATCGCGGCCGGATCGTCTCGGTGCGCGACGCCGTGCATGGCGGCTCCGATCCCGAGGAAATCGAGATCGCGCGACCACAGGCGCTGTTGCTGGCGCCGGGCACGGCCGTGGGCGGCTACACCGCGCTGCCGGTTGCCGATCTCAAGGGTGTGCGCGCCGATGGCGGCGTGGCCCTGGACGATACGTTCCTGCCGCCGACCTTGGTCATCGGCGCGGCGTCCTGGTACAGCCGCCTGCTGCAGGAAGTGGTCACCGGCGTCGACCAGATCGCCGAGGCGCATGGCAAGATGGTGCTGGGCGGCCCCGGGCGCAGCGTCGAGGATCTTCTGATCCTGAACCTGGTCAACGCCGCGCGGCCGCGGCTGGCGCACATGCTGGCGCAGGACGTGTTCCATCCGGCCGAGGTCTACATGGAACTTGCCGGCCTTGCCGGCTCGATGGCGACCTACGGCTCGAGCGCAAGGCGGCTCGGCGAACTGCCCGTCTATGACCACATGGCACCGGGCCCCGCCTATTCGGCGCTGGCCGACGCGCTGCGTTCGCTGATCCTCAGCCTGCGCTACATCGAGCCGAAATCGCGCGCGCTGCCGGTCATGCGCCATGCCACCAATGTGTGGAAGATCCGCATCGACAACCCGAAACTTCTGGTGGCGAGCCGCATCGTGGTGCGGATCGGCTCCGAACTGTCGGAGGATGCCTTGCGCAAGATTTTCGTCAACCAGGCGACCGTCGGCTCGGCCAGCGAATTCGAAGGGCTGTGGAAATCACGCCTGCCCGGCATTCCGCTAAAGCCACTGCATTCGCAGCCGCGCGAAATTCCCTATGACGGCGACCGGCTGTGCCTCGAACTCGACCAGAAAAGCGAGCACTGGGCCTCGCTGCTCGAAGCGCCCGGTTTCGTGATCGGCGTTTCGGGCGTGCTGCCCAGCGAACCGCAGGTCGACTGCTACTCGGTCAACAGGTGAGATGATGAGCAGGGACGATCCATTCGGACTGTCCGAGGATCGGGAGCGGACGCGCATTCGGCTGAGCGGAGCGCCAACGCCGCGCGCCATGCCGCTGCCGGCGTCAGGGGTGACTGCGAAACGCTCCGCGCGCGCGCATCCGAACGTGCTCGTCAACGCGTTCTCGCCGCTGCTGGAATTTGCACCCGAACTCGAAAACGCGCAGCCGCCGGAGAACCCGGAAGCCCTGCGCACCAGGCTGCTCGACGAACTTGTGCGCTGCCGCGACACCACCATGGCGCAGGGCTCCTCGCTCGAGCGCGCCGACCAGGCCGCGTGGCTGGTGGCTGCGTTGCTCGATGATCTGGCGCTGAATACGCCGTGGGGCGGAGCCAGCGCGTGGCCACGCCAGCCGCTGGTGGTGATGCTGCGCGGCGACGTCGATGCCGGCGCGCAGTTCTTCGCCCGGCTCGAAGAGCTTGAACGCCATCCCAATCGCGACCGCGAAATGCTGGAGTTGCAGTATCATTGCATGGCGCTCGGCTTCCGCGGCAAATATCGAGTGCCGGGCCGCTCCGGCGACCGTTCGCTCAATGCGGTGCGGGTGGCCGCGGCGCGTTTCCTGCGCGACAGCGACGCCGAAGGCGCACCGCTTTCGCCCAACTGGAAGGGCGTGATCGCCTCCGACGAACCGCAGCGCTTCATCGTGCCGATCTGGGTGATGGTTGCGGCGGCGGCGGTGATCGCCACCGCCATCCATATCGGCCTGTCGATGAGCCTGAGCAGCCAGGCGGTCGAGCTTTCGGCGCTGGTTCGCGCCTTGCCGCCGCCGACGCGTACGGATGTCACCCGCGCTTCGCCGAAGGTCGACGCGCCGTCGCCGGTGGCGGTGGATTTCGCGCTGCTGCCGGAATTCCAGGCGGCAGCACCCGACGAGCTCAAGAGAGCGCTGAGCGGCACGGAGAGCGTGTCGCTGGCGCGGCTGGTCATCCAGGCCTCCAATCCCGAACTCTTCCAGTCGTCGCGCGCGCAGCTGACAGACGGCTTCGATCCGCTCATCGCCTCGGTCGCCAAGGTGATCCTCGAGAACCAGGAGCTGATCGGCGATATCACCGTGGTCGGCCACACCGACGGCGTTCCCTTGCAAAAGACCAACCCACTGTCCACCAACCAGCGGCTGTCGGAAGCCCGCGCCGCGGAAATTGCCGATATCCTGATTCAGAACGGCGTGCCGAAGGAGCGCGTGCGCTCCGAAGGCCGGGCCGCCACCGATCCGGTGGCCGACGACGGCACACGCGAAGGCCGGGCCTTGAACCGCCGCGTCGAAGTGCTGGTCGAAAAGAGGCTGTGACATGTTCATCCTGCGCTTCCTCTGGGCGGTCCTGACTTCGCGTTTCCTGTGGACGCTCATCGGCCTGGCGCTGCTGTCGCTGATCATCTGGGTATTCGGCCCGATCGTACGGGTTGGCGACTATGTGCCGATGGCGTCGGAGACGGTGCGCATCGTCATCATCGCTCTTCTGGTGATCTTCTGGCTGATCTGGCTGATCGTCGCGCAGCGCCGCGCGATCCGCGCCAACCGCATGTTCGTCGCCGAGATTTCCGCCCCGGTCGAGGAAAAGCGGCTCAGCCCGGGCGAGGAAAACGTCGCCGCGGTCGGCGCCAAGTTCCAGGACGTCATGGTCGAGTTGAAGCGCCGCAAGCTCGGCGGCCGCAAGTTCCTGCGCGAGATGCCGTGGTATGTGATCGTCGGCCCGCCGGCGACCGGCAAGACGACGGCCTTGCGCCAATCCGGCCTCAACTTTCCGATCGACCTGACCGACGATCTGCAGGGCATCGGCGGTACCCGTAACTGCGACTGGTTCTTCTCCGAAAACGCAGTGATGATCGACACCGCTGGCCGCTATGTCCAGCAGGAAAGCCAGCCCGATGTCGACGCCGTGGAATGGCTGGGCTTCCTCGACCTGTTGAAGAAGCACCGTGGCCGCCGGGCGCTGAACGGCGTCATCGTTGCGCTTGGGATCGACGCGCTGTCCGAGGGCGACGAAGCCGTCAAGGCGCATGGCCGCAAGATCCGCAGGCGCCTGGCCGAGCTCGAAGAGCGGCTGGAAATCCGCCTGCCAGTCTATCTGATGCTGACCAAGGCCGATCTGATCAGAGGCTTCGAGGCCTTCTTCGGCGGCCTGTCGACGGCGGCGCGCGAACAGGTATGGGGGACGACCTTCCCGCTCGATGCACGCGTCGACGCCAAGACGATCGCGGGCGAAATCACGACGCTGTCGAGGGAGCTGGAAAAGCGACTGGTGCCGCGGCTGGAAGACGAGGACAAGCTGGCCGAACGGGCCGAGATCTTCCGCTTTCCCGCACAGCTGCAAAGCCTGTCCGAGCCGATCCAGGTGCTGGTCGAAGCGATGTTCGGCGAGAGCCGCTACGAGGAGGCAGCCTGGCTGCGCGGCCTCTATCTGACCTCGGCGACCCAGGAAGGCGCGCCGATCGACCGGCTGACCGCGGCGCTGGCCTCCTCCTTCGGCCTGCCGGCACGACGCACGATGCCGGCGCAGCGCTTCGAGAAGCGCAGCTTCTTCCTCAAGAACCTTCTGACCGAGGTGATCTTCAAGGAGGCCGGGCTTGGCACCTTCGATCCGCTGGCGCAGCGCCGCCGCAGCTGGATCTGGCGCGGTGCCGCCGCTGCCTGCGCGGCTGCGGCCATACTCGCCGGCGGCCTGTTCACCTGGTCCTACTACGACAACCGCAACGCCATCGCCGCGCAAGCCGGCCAGTTCGAAGCACTGCAGGCGCCGCTGACGTCGACCGCCGCGACGCCCGCCTCGGTGCTGCAGCCGGCTATGGACGTTGCGCTGACCGCCATGGACGAAGTCGTCAATGCCAGGACTGCGCCTCCGAACAAGGCGCAGGACCTGCTCGGACCATCGGCTTCGGCCGAGATGATGCGGGCGCAGACCGACACCTATGACCACGCTCTGCGCAACGTGCTGGAGCCGCGCATGGTGGCGCTGCTCGAAGCGATCATGTGGCGGCAGATCCGCGATCCGGACTTCATGCTGGGCGCACTCAAGACCTACCGCATGATGACCGGCCTGTCTCAGATGGACTCCGACTTCGTCGAGAATTGGTGGGTGAACGACCTGCCCGAATTCGCGCCGGCCGCGCCCTTCCCGACCGCCGATGCGGAAGAACACCAGTTGGCCGCGATCCGGCGCATGGCGGTCGACGACAGCTACATCGCGCCCGACCAGGCGCTGGTCGCCGAAGCGCTGAAAACGGTCTGCACGATCTCGCTGCCGGCGCGGGCCTACAAGCAATTGCTGGCCGATCCGGCGGTGGCCGGATTGAAGGAATGGATCCCCGCCAATTTCGCCGGGCCGAACGGCGCCAAGGTGTTTTCGCGACGCTCCGACAAGACGCTGCGCGTCGGCATATCAGGCGCCTTCACCTATGACGGCTTCCACGATGCGATCCTCGACCGGGTCGAGGATGTCGCCGCCCAGGCGGCACTCGACCGCGCCGTGTTTGCCGGCGGCTGCTCGGAAAATTCCGAGACGTCGGTGTCGGCGCTGTCGGAAGATATCCTGAAGCTCTACTATGACGACTATATCGCGCAGTGGGATAGTTTCCTGCGCGACATGCGGCTGGCGCCGCTGAGCGATCTCAACATTGCCAGCGAGAATCTGAAGGATCTTTCCAGCGCCGATTCCGCGCTGAAGCGGCTGTTGACGGCGGTGGTCCAGGAGGTCGACCTCACCCGCTCGGACGACGCGCCGGCCGGTGACGACAAGGCGGCGGCGAAGGGCGGCTCGAAACTGCTGGGCAAACTCGGCAAGCTTGGCAAGATCGTCAAGACCGGCGCCAAGCTGCTGCCGCGCGCAGGATCGGCCAGCGAAGTCGACCTGACCGGCACGTTGGTGGCCGAGCACTTCAAGCCGCTCAAGAGCACGATTGCCGAGGTCGACGGCCAGCCGCCGGCGCTCGATGCCGCGGTCGTCGCGCTGACGGCGCTGTCCAACGTGCTGCAGACGGTGACCGCCAATCCCGACCCGCAGGACGCGATCAAGAAACAGGGCGGGCTTGCCGAACTGACCGGCGCCGTCGCCCGCCAGGCGCAAATCCTGCCCGACCCGGTCAACACCTGGCTGAGCGGCATTGCCGGCGACACCAGCGGGTTGACGCAGAAGGCCGTGGCCTCCGAGCTCAACGCCATCTGGCGTGCCGACATCCTGCCCTTCTGCCAGGCCGCGCTCAACGACCGCTATCCGTTCAGCCCCGACAGTGCCGTCGACGTCAACGTGCGCGACTTCGCCCGCCTGTTCGGACCGGCAGGGATGATCGACGGCTTCATCAACGACCATCTGATCGGCTATGTCGACACCTCGGCGCAGCCTTGGAAATGGCGTGCCGATTTCGGCCTCGACCCGTCCGCACTTGCCGCCTTCGAGCAGGCGCGGCGCATCCGCGACGATCTCTTTCCCGGCGGTCAGGGCCCGGTGATGGCCTTCACGCTCGAGCCGACCGACCTGTCGCCCAACGTGACCCGCGTCACGCTCAACCTCGACGGCCAGAACCTGGTCTATTTCAACAATGCGACGCGGCCGCAGCCGATGACCTGGCCCGGCAAGGACGGCACCGGCGTCATCTCGCTCGCCTTCCAGCCGATCGACGGCTCGCCCGAAATCATGCTCAACGAGACGGGAAGCTGGGCGTGGCTGAGGATGCTGCGCGGCGGCCGCTTCACCGGGACGTCGCTGTCCGATGTCTACAGCCTGCGGCTGGGGACGAAAGGCATGTACGCCGATTTCAAGCTCAAGGCGGCGAGCGTGGAAAATCCCTACAACCTCCAGATGTTCAAGAAATTCTCATGTCCGCCGCAGATCTGAACACCGGCTTCTTCGGCAAGATTCCGGCGACCGGAGATTTCGTTGCCGTAAACCTGCCGCGGACCTTCATCGACCGCTGGGACCGCTGGATGTCGATGGAGTTGCGCGAGAGGCCAGACGAGGGGGAATTGGATTCGCGTGTTTGGCGCTTCATCGTCAAGAGCGGCATTTTCGGCGACCGGCCCTGTGCCGGCGCATGGCGCATGAGCGAGGACCGCGTGGGACGCCGCTATCCGTTCGCGATCATCGGGATTGGGGCTACACCGGCACCTGACGATGCATGGTTCGACGGCGTTGCGTCAATCGTTGATGAAGCGGTCGAATTGCAGAGGACGCAGTCCTGGATAGCCGAAGGCTTGGCCAACCTTGCCGCGCCCAGCAACAGCCATGGCGATCCGAACCGGATTGGCTTCTGGCTCGACGACTGGTCGGTGCATGAGTTCGCGTTCTCGGATATTCACGACCTGGCGGCCAACGCCCTGCCGAAAATGCGCGCCCCGCGCCCTGAGACGGAATAGCTCTGATGGGCAGCACAGTCTTTGCTGAAGGCATGGGCTTCTTCCACAAAGGAAGCGGCGGCAAGGGCGTGGCGCCGGGAGATGTGTGCTTGAGCCCGCCTTCCCCGCCGGCAGGCCCGGTTCCGGTTCCATACGTCAACATGCTGTCTTCCAGCGATCTCACCAAAGGCAGTAAGAGCGTCAAGATCGAAGGCAATCCGACCGCGCTCGAAAGCTCGTCGGAGGTTGCGACCAGCACCGGCAACGAGCCGGCCACCCAAGGCCTCGGCGCGGGGGTCATAACGCACAAGATCAAGGGCAAGGGAGTGTTCAAGCTCTGGTCGTTCGTCGTCAAGGTGGAGGGTAAGGGTGTCTGCCGCCATGGCGACACCATGGAGCAGAACACGGCAAGTCCACTCCCGAACACCATCGATACCGCCGCCTTGGTCAACTTCCGCAATGCTCTTCTGGTGAAAGAGAAGAAGAAATGCACGACCGATTATTGCTACGACGATCATTACACCCAGCCAACAGGCCCGCAGAAAGCCAAGGTTCAGAACCGGCCATGCTGGGAATGCAAACGTAACCTTGACAGGTTGAAGAAACGCACGACCGGCAAGAACAAGACCGCGATCAAGCGACTGGAGGCCAAGGTCAACCGGCAAATTTCGGGGAAGGAAGCCCCGCTGATCGCCGATCACCAGCCGACGCAGAAGGCAGCGTGGTACGCGGGTGGATGCAATATAGAGATCGTCCCACAAGGCTTCAAGGATGCGATGAAAGCGCTTTACGTCAGGCCGCATTGCTCCAGCCACAGCAACAGCCAGCCGGGCCGGCAGTCGAAGGTGGACAACAAGGCGATTAGGAAGTTCATGAACGCTCGGGGGATCTAGGCGATGAGTGCAACGGGTTTTGCCGATCTCGACGCTGACTATACGGCGATAATCGATGCGTGGACCGCAGAGCTCCACGCCGTCATGCCGGCGATCGAGGAATGGTGGGGCGCACTGCAGCAGCGCCTGAACGCCTCCGGTGAGAACATAGCCAATCTGCATTGGCCCGCCGGGCTGGTGGCCCATCCACGGATTCTGGCGATCTACCGCAAGCACTACTTCAAGGTTCACGGCCTGAACCTTGAACGGTACGCCCGACAGACCGATGATGACGACGAGGACGATGAATCGAACTGGGGTGAGGATGGCGACGAAGCGGACGCCAGCGGTCCCGTGCCGCCCAATCTGCTGCTGGTCGAAATGATGTCCGAATACGACACGGAACTATTCAAGTACTTCAAGTACTTCGTCTATGTCCCGATCGGCGAGGATCCATCTCTCGAAATGTGCTGAGGCTAGAAGAAGATGGCAATGCGGATTGATCATAGTGTCGAACTCGGCCTGAACCGGCTTCTCAACGCACCCCAGGACGTTGTCGGTCCCGATCATGGAATCCGCCTTTCGCGCCGCGAGGCCTCTGCTGCCTATAGGTCCCTGTTCAAGGCCTACCTCGCTGACTTGCAGGAGACGTTCGAGGTGGCTTCCGAGATCTGGGAAGCTGGCCTCGACGAACTGGTCGATGGCGGCCTGACCGTCAATCAAGCGATCACGGCCCAGCTGGATGATGCAGCGGCCGGCCCGGCGAATCATCCGGCGGTGGTGTGGCTCGTGCGGGAATACTGGCTGCGATGCGTTGCGGTGGGGGAAACGCTGCCCGCGGCCGACCGCCTCGCGCCTGAGGTGTTCCTGCTGCAATGGGTCGTCGATGAAGGCAACAAGGAATATGTAGAACTGCTGACGGCCATGCCCTATTGGCCGATCGGGCTTGATGAAAACGGCCGGTGGTGCTGAACGATGGCCTTCGATGTCTGGCTGGAAAACAGGACACCCTTCGCCGCCGCGACGCACGTCCAATTGAATGCTGACGGCCAAGAAACTCTGATTGTCATGCTATCGGCAAGTTTCACGGCGACGGATGAAGGAAAGGAATTCCAGCCAGCGGCCGAACAGGTGCCGGTGATCTTTGGCGATGAGCCTTTTGGCGATCCGGCCCTTTCATCGACCCGCTACGAAGCGGACATCGCGCCCGTCAAGCCTGGCGCCGAGGTGATCGTGAATGGCGTCGCGCACGCGCCGGATGGAAGGCCGGTACGCGAGATGCAGGTTGGCCTGCGTGTCGGTAACTCGATCCGCAAGGTATTGCAGGTCGTCGGGGACCGGATCTACGACTCCGGCGGCTACAGCGCACCGGCGCCTTTCCGGACCATGCCGATCGTCTATGAACGCACCTATGGCGGCACTTTGGAAGACTTGCGCACGGACCAGCGCAACCCAGTCGGCGTGGGGTACCATAACGCCCGGTCTGCAGATCCTGCGGTCAGAACCGAGGCGCCCAACGTCATGTATCCGGGCGAAGCGCAAGCCCGACCTGGGGAATCCCTGAGGCCGGCGGGATTCGGGACGATTGGCCGGGGCTGGCAACCGCGCCTGGCTTTCGCCGGAACCTACGACAAGGCTTGGCTCGAATCCCAATGGCCGCTCGCTCCCAAAGACTTCGACACGCGGCATTATATGTGCGCCCCAGCCGATCAGCAGATGGCCGGCATCGGCAACGGCGAGGATATCACGGTGATCGGCATGACGGCTTCGGGCAGATGGGATTTCCGCCTGCCGCGCATCACGGCCCCGCTTCGGCTCATTTATGACGATCGTGTAGAAGAAAACGCGTTCAAGCCTGACACCGTGCTCATCGAGCCTGACTTGAAGCGCGTGACCCTTAAGGCTCGTTTGGCAGTGGTAATCCGGCGCAACGTGCCGGCGCTGCGGGAAATCGCCTTCGGCCACATTTCTCCTGTTTGGATCAATGCGCGCCGCAAGCGAAAACTCTATCTCAATCTTCTCGGCGGCGACGGGGCCCTGCGCGATCGCTCGGCGTGGCAGCCGTGAAGCGGCCGCTCTACATCTCGGTTGGTGGCGCCGTCACGCCTGCTGGATTGAACGCGCGCCAGACCATCTCAGCCATTCGCGCCAACCTGTCAGCATTTCAGGAGGTGCCTCTTTCAGAGCCGTTTCCCACCACACAGATCGTGGCACGCATTCCAGCCAAGGCGGGCCTGCGACGCAATGACGGGGTATGGCTCGCCAGCATGGGCGCCCGCGCTCTCAAGGAGGCGATGCTCGACAACAAGGCAACGCCGGACCAGACCGCTGTTCTGCTCGCGCTGCCGGAGAGTTTCCGCGACCATCCGGCGTATGAAGAGGTCGAGCGGGGGCGCCTTTTGAATGCCATTTTCGAGCGATGCGGCCTGCGCTTCAATGCCGGCTCGCGGGTATTTGACGGCGGTGCCGCAGCCAGCGCCGGACTGCTCGACTATGCCGGCGACATGCTAGAATCCGGGACCGTCGCGCAGGTGCTGCTGGGTGGTGTGGACAGCCTCGTCAACGGGACCGACATTGCGCGCTTGATGCGAGCCAATCGTCTGAAATCCGAAAACAATGCTCAAGGGGCAGTCCCTGGCGAGGGCGCTGTCTTCGTGCGCCTGACGCGAGCGCCGGGGAGCGGGCCGGCTGCAATGATTTGCGGGGCGGGCCTGGCTCAAGAGATCGACAGCGTTCTTTCCGAACGCCAGAGTCAAGGCCGTGCGATGGTGGCTTCGCTGCTTGCTGCCTTCAGCGGGTCCGGACCCAAGGAACCCGATATCGAGTTCCTTGTCAGCAATGGAAACGGGGAACGGTACAGCGGGCTCGAACAACTGGTCGGTCGCTCGCGCTTCTACCGCACGCACCGCGAGATATTCCCGACAGCCTACCCTGCGATGACGGTCGGCGACATTGGAGCCGCTAGTGCGGCACTTGTTCTGATGCTGGCGGCCGACAGTTTTATAAGCGGTTACGCGCCGGGCCGCGTCGCAGCCTGCGAGCTTGCATCCGAGGGTGGCAACCGGTCGGCGATCGCGCTTACCGACCTCCGCCAACGCTGAACGGAGGGACAAGCCTTCCCTCGGCGAAAGCGATCACATCCACGCCGGGAACTTGCGTGTCCTGCGCCAGTCTGCCAGCGGCGCCTCGGGCGTGGCGATTGCCGCGCGCAACGCATCCACCCTGAGCCTGCGCATCGAACGGAACAGACGATGGTTGCGCCCGCCGCGCCCTTCGTCCCACCATGCTTCGACGCGATCGGCGGCCGGCAGCGAGCTGTCGTCGAGTTGGGCAAAGCCCTCGCCAAGAACAGCTGGATCGGCAACGAAAAGGTCGGTGTCGCCGAAGTCCACCTCGAACAGATCGCGAAGTGCTGCACCCGCTGCGGATGCCAGTTCCGGCTCGCGCATCTTCTCGATCAGCCACGGCACCACCGCTTGGTCGCCGAGCAGCCCGATCGATGCCGTGGCCGCGATGCGCAAGACAGGCTGTCCGAGACGTGATTGCAGCCAGGCCTTGCCGGCCTTCGGCGGCGTCGTCAGCAGGCGCAACTCGATCGCCGCCTGCGCATGGTCCGTCTCCGTCAGCACGATCTTGTCGATCACCGAGTGCGCGGACCGAGCCTCGCCAAGCAGGCAAGCAGCGAAGGCGGCCGCAAGACGTTCTTTCGTTGTCTCGCCGTCAAGCCCAGCCAGGACTTCCGGAAGCAGGTCGCGCCGCCTGAGCACGCCGGCGAGCCGGACGGCGCGCCAACGCACGTTCGCATTGGAATGGCTGGCCAGATCATGCAGGCGCTGTCCCGGATCGACGCGATGATGCCAGAGCGCAGATAGCCCAAGACAGCGCAGCCGCGCGTCGCGCGTGTCCAGCCACTGCGCCACGAACGGGCGCAGGTTTTCGCCCGGCGTGCGCGCGATCGCGGCAGACAGGCTCGATATGCCGGCGTCACCTAGGCTTGCGCCCGCGTCGATTGCAGAGGTCACCAATTTGGCATCGCTCCAACGCATTGCCAGAGTGCCAAGCACGAAAATCTCGCCCGGTTCGGCGTAGTCGGCGAAGCGCGCTTGAGCAGCTTCCCAACCGGCCTTGCCGGCTGCCATGAGCCCTTCGAGATTGGCTTCGAGACGCTGGTCGATGCGGCCGATATCGGTCTCGTCGAGGATTGGACCGTCGATCTCCAGACGACGTCGAAGCCACAGGAACGCCGCGTCCTCGGCGTGTTGGTCCACGATCGCCGCAATGGTCGCGATGCTGTGCATCGGCAATGCCTCAGTTAAGATGCACGGCCCCGCCGCGGATGCGGTTGGTGCCACTGGCCTGGCTGGTCAACTGGGTGCCACGAATGGTCACGCGTCCATTCTTCTCCAGAATGATCGATGCCAGGCCGCAGCGCAGTTCAATGCGCTCATCGCCGTTGATGACGACACGTTCGCCGTCGCGGACGACTTCGAGGCTCCTGCCGCGGGGCGCAGGATCGACGATGCGCCCGACCACCAGCGGCCGCGCCGGGTCGCCGCCCTCGAAGAGCAAAGCCAGTTCGGATCCGACGGCCGAAACGTCCAGCTCCGTCAGGCTGCGCGCCGCTATCGCGGTCTCGCGCGGATTGCCGACGAAGACAACCAGCGGCGCCCCGCCTTGGAAGCCGATCAGCAGGCCGATCACGACGCCGTCGATACGCTCCAGCACTTCCATGATGATGCCCTCAATTGTTGTTGATCGTGCTGCCCTTGACGATCACCTCGCCGTCGGCCTTGACGGTGATCTTGCCGCTGCCCTTGAGGGTAATATCCTTCCCATCAGCGACAATGGTGCCATCCTTTTTCATCGTGATCGAGGCCGAACCGCATTTGAGCGTGATCGAGTCGGCCGCCTCGATCATCAGATTCTTGCCGACCTTGATCACACTGTCTTCGGCTATCTGGATTCCGCTGCCTTTGCCGACCTTGAGCGCGTGCCCGCCGCCGACATCGGTTGCGTCGTCCGCAGCGATTTTTGCCGACCTGCCCTTGCCGATCTGCGACGACTGTGCCCCGCCGATGGTGAAACTCTGATCGGCGCCAACATTGACGCTTTGCGCCGCCGCGATGTTCCAGCTATCAGCCGCGCCGATATCGTGGCTCTGCGCAGCACCTACGGTGACCGACCGCGTCGCACCGATCGTGTTCGTCTGCGGACCGCCCACAGTTCGGGTCTCGGATGCTCCGACCGAATCGACCCGCGCCGCGCCAACAGTCACCGTCTGCACGATCGCGACGGTCTGGGTGTGGTTGGCGCCGATCGTCTCGGTCGAGTTCGAGCCGATGTTGATCGTCTCATCGACCCCCACCGTCAGTGAGCGGTTCTTGCCCACCGTCTCGGTGTCGTTCGACCCGATATTGGTCGTCTGGTCGACGCCGACCTTGACCGTCTTGTTGTTGCCGACGTCCTCGTCGAGGTTGTGGCCGACGGAGTGCTTGGCGTCGTGGTCGATGCGGTCGGACTGGTCGTGCTGGACCAGCTTCTGGCGATCATTCTTGATCAGAAGGTGGTGGTCCTTCTGCGCCTGGAAGTTGACCAGCTCCGAGCCGGCCTTGTCCTCGAACATCAGTTCGTTGTAGCCGCCACCGCCCTTCGACGAGTTGGACTTCCAGCCGGACTGCGTGGCGTTGCCAGGCAGTCCGTAGGGCGGCATCTGCGAGGCGTTGTAGACCCGGCCGGTGATGATCGGCAGGTCCGGATTGCCTTCGATGAAATCGACGATCACTTCCTGGCCGATGCGCGGGATCTGGATGAAGCCCCAGCCGCTTCCGGCCCAGGTCTGCGACACCCGCACGAAGCAGGAGCTCTTCTGGTCCTTCTTGCCGAGGCGGTCCCAGTGGAACTGCACCTTCACCCTGGCATATTTGTCGGTGAAGATCTCCTCGCCGGACGGACCGACGACCGTCGCCGTCTGCGGCCCGCGCATGATCGGCCTTGGCGTGATGCGCGGCGGCCGATAAGCAACTGAGGTCGGCGCCACACCGAGCACCACCTTGAAATTCTCGCCATCGGTGTCGACGCCGGCGCGATAGCCCGGATCGAACAGCCGGTACTCGGCGCTGATCACCAGATACTCCTTGTTCTGGTCGTCGCGCGGAAAGCCGTCGAGCTTGAAGGTGCAGCCGGAGAACAGGCCGCGCACGGTGCCGACAGCGGCAATGCGCATATGCGGCGCCTGGATTTCTTCGCGCCTGATCGCCGCCAGGCTGTCGCCGCGCCCGACTTCCAGATGCGCGCCGGGGTGGCGATAGTTCTCGCCGGCGGCCTGCTTGTGGCCGAAGGGCTGCGCCGACTTCGCCATCAAATCGGCGGCGGGTTTTTCGAAGTCATAGTCGGTGTGGGCATAGGCGCCGGGGCGCACCGCGCTGCCTGGAATCCAGTCGGTGATGTACTCGACGTCGCGGCGCGAGCCCTGCCCTTCGAACTGATAGAGCACCGTCTCATAACCCGGCGTCGGCTTGAGCTTGCTCATGGCGTCGGCCAGGATCAGTGTGTGCTCACCCTCGGCATGCTCGAAGAAGTACATTATGCCTTCATGCTCGAGCAGCCGCTGCACGAAATCGAGGTCGCTCTCGTCGTACTGCACGCAATATTCGCGCGACGGATAGGAGCCTTGCAAGCGCTTCTCGAACTTGGCGATGCCGCCATATTTGGAGAAGATCTCCTCCACGATCTCGACGGCAGTCTTGTCCTGGAAAATGCGGCAGTCGGTGGTATTGCCGAGGAACCACAGCCACGGCCTGACGACCGCCTCGTAGTGAGCCAGCCGATCTTCGATGCGGGTAAGGCGAAACTCGGCGATGAGGCCGCTGAACCAGCGCTTGGGGTCGGCCTCCCCTTCGATCGAAACGGCGCCGCCCAGCATCTTCAGCGGGTCGATATCGGCATTGGTCGAGACAAATCCAACGGTGTAGGCAAGGCAGCGGCTGATCTCGTCGCGGCCGACGAGATGCGTGAAAGTCAACAGTTCGGCGCCGACCGGCGTCTGCACAAGCGCGGCGCGTTGTTCACTCGGCATGGGTCGTGCCCCTCCTGAGCGCTAGTGTGGCAGGTTCGAAGCCCTTCTTGTGTTAACGACCTCACGTTCAGGGATATTCCGCAACTTGCCACCCAAGCCATGTTGAGCCTACCACATGTTCTATGGCAGACCAAAGAGGACAAGCGGCAGGCAGTTGCTGTTTGCGCCGCTTTCGCCAGTGTGAAACGCCGCTCTCCCGCTGTGCCCGCAAGCTGCTAGACTGTGGCACATCGGATCAATGGAAACGGCAGCGGTCGACGGTCCATAGCGCATGTTCATCAGTCTGCAGATCAGCAATGTCGATGTCCTGCCTGCCGGGCTGCCGCCCGGCTACGCATCGCGCGACCGCGGCTTCGAGATCGGGCGGGAGAACTGCGCCTGGACCTTGCCCGATCCGGACAAGTTCATCTCCGGCCGACATTGCGAAATCCGCTACGAAGGCGGTGCCTTTTTTCTCCACGACGTCTCGCGCAACGGCACATTCGTCAACGGCTCGAGCCAGCGCCTGACCGGCCCGCACCGGTTGGCGCAAGGTGACCGGCTCCGGATCGGCCGCTATATCGTCTCGGTATCGATCGATGACGGGAACCCAGCCTTCGGCGGCCATGGTTCGACGCAACGGCAGATGCCCATTGCTGGATCCTTTCCAGACCGTGCCGCTTCGCCACGGCCACCGACCGCGCCACCCGCTTCGGTCTCCAGCCGGCCGCAGCAAGCCGACGAGATCCTGCGCGCGATTGCCGCCGGCGCCGGCATTCCGCCAGAGGTGCTTTTGCTGCGCCAACCGCAGGAGGTAGCCGGCGAGATCGGCGCGGTGCTGCGCATCGTCGTCGACGAGCTGGTGTTGCTGTTGAAGGCGCGCGCCGCTGCAAAAGTCCTGGCCAAGACCAGCGACCGGACCATGATCAATCCCGCCGACAACAATCCGCTAAAGTTCGTGCCGGGGACAGACGAAATCCTCGACATCATGTTCGCGCGGCGCAGGGCCGGCTATCTCGATGCCAGGCACAGCATCGAAGACGCTTTCCACGACCTCAAAACACATGAATTCGCCACCTTCGCCGCCATGCAGGCAGCGCTGTCGCGGTTGCTTGACGATCTGTCGCCCGAGGCGATTGCGAAAAAACTGCCGCCATCCTCCTTTGCCTCGAAGAAAACGCGCGCCTGGGACGCGCTGGTCGCGACCTGGCGGGCCAAGGAGGAAGCGCACGAGAATGGCATGCTGGACATATTCCTCACCTATTTCAGTGAAGCCTATGCCAAGGCCGCCAAACCGAAGACCGGCAAGGGCTAAGCCCGCGCACCGCTGAAGACACCGTGAAGGCGACCCGAGCACGGGCCGGCCACCAAAATTGCGCCGGGTTTCCATCGCAACCTTCTGAGACTACGATCACATACGACGATTGAGCACGCGGGTACGGTTGGTCGACCTCGGGGGTCTGCGGCACATGTCATGTCACGGCGAGATAGCGTCCTGCGGTCCGCGTTTGCGCGGACATGGCGCTGTGCGTCGCGGCGCGCGGGCGTAGAGGCAGGGATCGGCGATGAGCTCGAAGGATGATCCTTTCGATCCGACCGGCAAAACCGTCATCCGCCCCAGCCGCCCCAATCCCGGCCGCAAGCAAAAGACGGTTCTCGCCCGCGATGCGCCGGCCCCCGGCAGTACGGTGATCGCCCCTGCCAGCGTCCCGGAACCCACGGTTTCCGATCCCAACGCCGGCCGCCAGCCGCCGTCCGACGTCACGGGGACGGTGATCTATCAGGGAACGCCCTTCGCCAACGCGCCGGCCGATCCGCCCGTTCACGGCTCAGCCGGGACGGCGGGGAAACCGCCATGGGATGCGCTGCTCGGCGCCAGCGATGCCGTCGATTATGGCGCGGCCAACCCGATCGTCGCTGCCGCGGCGCCCTTGCTGATACTGCTTGGGCATCTGCGGCTGATGGCTGTCGAAAGACCGGCCGAGCCGCTGGCGCAGCATGTCGCCGGCCTGATCGAGGATTTCGACCGCAAGATCGCCAGGACCGATACCTCGGAAGAGGATGCGCGCATCGCCAGCTATGTGCTTTGCGAAACCGCCGACGATATCGTCGCCAATCTGCCCGGTTCCAGCCGGGATGCGTGGGCGCAGGACGCCATGCTGCAGCGCTTCTTCCAGGTCAAACCCACCGGTGCCGGTTTTTTCCAGGCGCTGAACACGGTGCTGGCGACGCCGGAACCTCATCGCAATCTCATCGAGCTGATGCATGTCTGCCTGTCGCTTGGCTTCGAAGGCCAGTATCGCGGCCAGCCGCGCGAGAGCCTCGAACGGGTCCGCCGCGACGTCTACGAGACATCAGCCTATTTCCGCGTCCTCGGTGACGACGACATCTCGCCGCGCTGGCAAGGCTTGTCGGTCACATCGGCGCAAGGCTCCAGACGGGTTCCGCTCTGGGCCATAGCCGCTGCAACCGCGGCAGTTTTGACCGCAGCCTTTTTCACGCTGCGCGTGCTCATCACCAATGATGGCGAGGCTGTTGCCAGCGAGTTGCTGGCGCTCAATCCGGCGACGCCGGTCACCATCGAGCGCACCGGCTTCGTCCCGCTGACCGAGGAGGTGAAGGTCGTCGCAGCGCCAACGACGATTGCGCAGGTCGATCGCATCCGCACTGCCTTGGCCAAGGAGATCGAAGCCGGCGGCGTCAGCGTCGGCACCAAGGGTGATTTCATCATCGTGGAAATCAGCAACGCCCTGCTGTTCCAGTCGGGACGAGCCGAGGTCAAACCGGAGTTCGAGCCGGTGGCCGCCAGCATCGCGGCGGCTCTCGATGCGGAGCGCGGGCCGATCCGGATCGTCGGCCACACCGACAATGTCAAACCGAAGAAGACCAGCGCCTTCAAATCGAATTTCGACCTCTCCGTCGCACGTGCCCAGTCGGTGGAAAAGAGGATCGCAGCGCATTTCAGCGATCCGTCGCGGACAAAGGTCGAGGGCAAGGGCGAGGACGAGCCCATCGCCGACAATGCAACGCCGGAGGGCCGCGCCAAAAACCGCCGTGTCGATGTAATGATCCCGCGGGAGGAGATGCTGTGACCGGCTGGCTGCTGCGCATCTTCAGCGCGCTCGCGCTCGCCGGCTTTGCAGCCGCGGTCTGGTACGCCGGCCCGTTAATCCGCTTTGCCGGCGCCCGGCCGTTGGATCCCATCTGGCTGCGGGCAGCGATCATCGGCATCGTCGTCGGAACGGTGGCGATCATCTATGCAACCCGGTTCTGGCGCAGGCGCAAGGCGCAGAAGGCGCTGGAGGCCGCCATGGCCAGCGCCGAGGATGACGGCAGCGATGCAAAGGTGCTGGAAGCTCGCATGAACGAAGCGGTCGCGACGCTCAGGCAATCGAGCGGCAAGCGCAACTTCCTCTACGACGTGCCCTGGTACATCGTCATCGGCCCGCCGGGCGCCGGCAAGACCACCGCGCTGGTCAATTCCGGCCTGAACTTTCCGCTTGCCGGGTCGGGCCAGGCGCAGCCGGTGGCAGGCGTCGGCGGCACGCGCAATTGCGACTGGTGGTTCACCGACGAGGCGGTGCTGATCGACACGGCCGGGCGCTACACGACGCAGGATTCCCATGCACGGACCGACAGCAAAAGCTGGCTGGCGTTCCTGTCGCTGCTCAAGCGGCACCGGACGCGCCAGCCGATCAATGGCGTCATCCTGGCGATCAGCCTTTCCGATCTGATGGCGGACAGCGAGCAGGCGGCCCGCGTCGCCGAGATCCGCAGCCGCCTGCAGGAAATCCACGAGGTCCTGAAGGTCCGCTTTCCCGTCTATGTGCTGTTCACCAAGGCCGACCTGGTCTCCGGATTCATGGAATATTTCGGCGGTTTCGACGAAGCACGCCGGCGCAAGGTGTGGGGCGCGACCTTCCAGACCGCCGAGCGCGGCCTGAACATGGTCGCGGAAGCGCCAGCCGAATTCGACGCGCTGGTGAAGCGCCTGACCGAAGAGATGAGCGAGCGGCTGCAGGCGGAGACCGATCCGGTCGCGCGCATCGCCATTTTCGGCTTCGCCGCGCAGCTCGGTGCGCTGAAAGGCCGGATCGTGAATTTCCTCGAGGGCGTTTTCGAGCCGACGCGCAAGCAGCTGAACGCCCCCCTGCGCGGCCTGTATTTTTCTTCCGGCACGCAGGAAGGCACGCCGATCGACCAGTTGCTGGGCAGCATAGGCCGCAGTTTCGGCAGGAATGCCCAGGCGCATCTTTCCGGCACCGGCAAAAGCTTCTTCCTGCACGATCTGTTGAGCCGCGTCATTTTCGCCGAGTCCGGCTGGGTGTCCTATGACAGGGCGGCCGACAGGCGCGTTGCGATCGCCCGCTACGCCGGCCTGACAGCGATCGCGGCCATAGCGATCGCCGCGCTTGGCGTTCTCGGCCTGAGCTTTACGACCAACAAATCGCTGGTCGCCGCGACCGGCCAGGCGGCAGGCCAATACCGCGCGACAGCCGCGCCGCTGCTGGCCAGCACGACGGTGTTGGATGCCGACCTCGAAACCGTCATCGGCGCGCTCGATGCGCTGCGCGGCCTGCCGGCCGGCTACGATACGAGAGACCAGCCCACCCCGGCCACGGCGACGTTCGGCCTCAGCCAGCGTGAGCGTATCCTTTCGGCCTCCGAGACCGCCTACCGGCAGGGGCTGGAGCGGATGTTCCGCTCGCGCCTGCTGTTCCAGCTCGAACGCACGATCGAGGCCAGGATGGCCGATCCGATGGCGCTGTACGAGCCGTTGAAGATTTACCTGATGCTGGGCGGCAAGGCGCCGAAAGTGGATGACGAGCTGGTCGTCACCTGGCTGAAGCGGGACTGGGAACAGAACCGCTATCCCGGCGCCCACAATCGCGACGGCCGGGCGCAACTGGAGAAGCATTTGCGCGCCATGCTGGCGCTCGACGATGACCAGGATCCCTCGTTCGAACTCAACCGCGCGCTGGTCGAATCCGCCCAGCGCTCGCTCGGCCGCATGAGCCTTGCCGATCGCGCCACCGCGCTCATCCAGTCGGCCACCTATGCGGCGGCGCTGGACGATTTTTCGGTGTCATCGCAAGCCGGCGCGGAGGCGCCGATGCTGTTCGAGCGCAATGACGGAAACGATCTCGCCGGCCTTCGCGTCCCCGGTCTCTACACCCATGCCGGCTTCGACTTCTATCTGGCGCAACTTGCCAGGAGCGCGCAGGCGCTGGTCGACGATCAATGGGTGATCGGCTCGAGCGGCGAGCAAGGCGGTTTCGACCAGGAATTGCTCAAGCTCGGCCCGGAGCTGCTCGATCGCTATGGCAAGGGCTTTGCGGCGGCGTGGAACGAGGTGCTCGACAGGTTGAAGTTCAAGGCAATGGCCGCCGACAAACCGCAATATCTGGCGCTGTCCGCAGCGGGATCACCGAGTTCGCCGCTGATGCAGCTGTTCGAGGCGATCGCGCGCGAAACAGCTTTGACGCAAGAGCGCAATCCGGCTGCGCCGTCTCAAGACAGCGGCCAGGAAATCGCGGCACGCGCCAAGGGCCTCGCCCGCATCGGCATCGAGCTTGCAGCGCGCAAATCGCAGAGCAGGGCCGGGACCGCCTTTGTCAGTACGCAGAACCAGGATCCCGGCGCCAACATCGAAGCCCAGTTCCGGTCTTTCCAGGCTTTGGTGGCCGGGGCGCCGGGGCAGCGGCCGCTCGACGCCCTGACCCAGAATTTCCGCGAAATCTATCAGAGCGTGCGGCTGGCCGCCGATGTCCCCGCCCAGACGGACCAGGCCAACGCCAATCTGCAGCTGCAGATATCGACTCTACGCGCCAACGCCTCGCGGCTGCCGAAGGCGCTGGCCAGGATGGTGAGCGCGGCGGCGGACGATTTCGAGGGCACCGTCGCCGAAACATCGACCACGCATCTCAACGAGATGCTGGAGGAGACCGTCGGCCGTCCGTGCGAAGAGATGATTGCCGGGCGCTTTCCATTCGCCCCCGCCGGTACCGACGATGTCGCCATGGCGGATTTTGCCAGATTGTTTTCTCCGGGCGGGGTTCTCGACCGGTTTTTCGCGCAGAACCTGGCGTCGCTGGTCGACATGAGCGGCCAGGACTGGGACTGGAAACAGGACACCAGGTTCGGCCGCAATCTGGCGAAATCGACGCTGAAGAACTTTCAGCTCGCGGCACAAATCCGCGCGGCTTTCTTTCCGCTCGGCGGGCCGGTGCCGTCGATCAACATCACCTTCACGCCGCTGTCGCTGCATGGCGATGCCGACATGGCGCTGCTCAATATCGACGGCCAGGTGCTGCAGGCCACCCAAGCCGGCAACACGCCGGGCCTGATTCCGTGGCCGGGCAAGACCGGTTCGGCCAGTCTCAGCCTGACGCCGGAGCTGCCCGGCCGCGAGTCCGCAATCAAGTTCGACGGTCCCTGGGCGTTGAAACGATTGCTGGACAAGGGGCAGGTCACCGCCAATGGCGACAGTCTCGAAGCGCATTTCCTCATCGGCGGGCGCGATGTCGCCTACACGATCAAGACCGGGGAGGACGGTAATCCGTTCACGCTGCCGGCGCTCTCCGCGTTCAGCTGTCCGAAGGCTTTCTGATGGGGAATTGCATGGCAGGACCAGCGATTGCAGGACGCAGAGACAGCGGCGGCACCACACCGTCCGTCATCAGCGGCTTAGATTTCGATACTCTAATGAATGGGGCTGTGGCAGACTGGCCAGGCACGTCAGCCAAGGCGTTGCGGAGCGTAGGCAAGTGAACGATGCCGCCTTTGAGAGCTACGGCGTGAGCCACAAGGGCTGCGTGCGCGACCACAATGAGGACAGCTTTCTGGTCGAGCCGCGGATCGGCCTCTGGGTGGTGGCCGACGGCATGGGCGGGCACGAGGCCGGAGAAGTCGCTTCGGCAAGCATTGTCGAGCATCTGGCGACGATCGGCATCGCCAGTTCGGCGCCGGATCTGCGCGCCCGCTTTGAGGATCGGCTGAACCGGGCGCATGCCGAGATCCGCCGGATTTCGCGCTCACGCGGCGTGACCATCGGCTCCACCGTTGCCGCACTGCTGGCCATGGACGGCAGGTTCGCCTGCCTGTGGTCGGGCGACAGCCGCGTCTATCTCGTGCGCAACGCCGCGATCTCGCAGATTTCGCGCGACCACACCGAGGTCCAGGAACTGCTCGACAGCGGCGCGATCAGCGCGGCCGAAGCGGAGAACTGGCCGCGCCGCAACGTCATCACCCGCGCCATCGGCGTCAACGACGAAATCGCCATCGACTTCCAGCAGGGAGAGACCCTTGCCGGCGACATTTTCATCCTCAGCACGGACGGCCTGACGGCGCATGTCAGTGACGCGGAGATTGCGGCTGCAGTGCTCTCGGCAGCGCCGCAGGCTGCCTGCGAAAAGCTGCTTTCCATGGTGCTTGAGCGCGGCGGCACGGACAACGTCACCATCGTTCTGGTCAAGATCAGAGACAAAGGCAATGGCCTGTCCCGAGCAGAAGGCCGTGACCGATGAGCTCCGACGACAAGACCCGGCTATTGCCCAACATGGCGGATACCAGCGTCGGCACGCAGCTCAGCGGCATCTACGAGCTCGACGAACGCATCGCGTCGGGCGGCATGGGCGAAGTCTATCGCGGCCACAACATCCAGACCGGCGATCATGTCGCGATCAAGATCGTGCTGCCGGAATTCGCCCGCGATCAGACGATCCTGTCGCTGTTTCGCAAGGAAGCCTCGATCCTCAACCATCTGTCGCATGACGCGGTCGTGCGCTACCACGTCTTCACCATAGATCCCGGCATCGGGCGGCCCTATCTGGCGATGGAATTCGTCGACGGCCAGTCGCTGTACGACGTCATGCGCGGCGGGGCGATGGCGACTCCGGATGTGCGCAAACTGTGCCACCGGCTGGCCTCGGGCCTGAGCGCCGTGCACCAGGCCGGCGCCATCCACCGCGATCTGTCGCCCGACAACATCATCCTGCCGGGCGGCCGGGTCGAGCGGGCAAAGATCATCGATTTCGGCATTGCGCGATCGGCCGCGGTCGGTGGCGAGACGCTGATCGGCGGCAAGTTTGCCGGAAAATACAATTACGTCTCCCCCGAGCAGCTCGGGCTCTATGGCGGCGAGGTCAGCGAACAGTCCGACATCTACAGCCTGGGGCTGGTGCTGGCGGCGGCGCTGCGCGGCAAGCCGATCGATATGGGCGGCTCGCAATACGAGATCGTCGAAAAACGGCGGACCGTCCCTGATCTCTCCGGCATCGATGCCGATTTCAGGGACATTGTCGAAGCGATGCTGCAGCCTGACCCGGATGATCGACCGGCCAGCATGGCCGAAATCGCCCGGTTGACGCGCGACGACAGCGACGCAACCTTGCCGCCGGCATCGCTCGCGCCCCGGCCCGGTCTGCCGCGAACCGGGCAGACCGCAGGGCCTGTCTCGAAGGTCGGGGACTCGCCGGCCCAAGGCTTCGGTTCGGCCCCGCCAAGCGGCACGGCGGAGCCGTCTTTCGTGCCGCACGTGCGCCCGGCGCACCTGTCGCAGCCGAAACCGGCTGCTGAAACTCCCAGACGAGCAAGCACACCGCCGAAGCGTGCTACTACAGGCAGAAATCTGACGATCGCGGTGCTGTCGGCGGTGGCCGTGGTATCGCTTGGAGGGCTCTATGCATCGGGTATCGTGGGATTCGGAGACCGGCCTCGCGTCACCGACACCGGCAAGCCGCTCCAACCCGAACTGACAAAGCCGATCGTCGCTGACAAGCCCGTTCCGGACACTGCGCCGGTCGAGAAGACGGTGCCAAAGCCGCAACCAGCGGAGACTGCGGCTGAAGATCAGGCCAAAGCGCCGGTCGAGCCGCAGCCGACGCCACCAGTCGCGTCGAGCGCTACGGCCCCGCTGCCGGCCGCACCAATCGACAAGACCGTCGCGCTGCAACCGCCATCCGGCCCGTCACAGTCCGATGCCGCGAAGAACCCCGAGCCTGTCAGTCCGCCGGTAGAGCCCAAGGCGACAGCGCCGGCCACGCAAACACCTGAACCAACGGCCCAGGCACCCACGCCCACAGCACCGGCGCCGCAACCCACCGCTCAACCGCCCGAGCCCAAGGCGCAGGCGCCTGAACCGACCGCGCAGGCGCCCAAGCCGGACACGCAGGCGCCCAAGCCGGACACGCTGGCCCCCAAGCCGGACACGCAGGCGCCTGAAACGACCGCAGAGCCCAACCCAAGCCGGCCCAACATCGCCAGCGGCGAGCAGGCCGACAAGTCCGCAGAGCCCGACATTGCCATGAACGTGCCCAAGCCGGAGGTGCCGCCACCGGCCGATGCGGCCGCGGAGCGGGTCACCTGGGTACGCGCCTTCAATGGTGGTGATTGTTTTTTTGCGACGGTGACGTCGGCCGCCGACAAGGGCGTCGCGATCGAGGGCTTCGGCACGTCGGTGCCACCCTTCGAACAGTTGCTTGGGGAATTCCAGGCGAAGTTCCATGTCGAGCCGGATATCAGCGTCCGCCTTATCCAGCCCCCGCAATGCGGGATCACCGGCTTCCTGCGTTTCATGGGCGCGAGCACGGCCGACAGGCCGCAGCTTGTCCTCGACCAGACATCGGTGCCGGACGGCTCGCCGATCGACGGCACGCTGATGACGCATGGCGGGCTGGTGTCGAGCGTGTTCCTGATCGACCACAGGGGCATCGCCTTCAACCTCGACGATCATGTTGTCGTACAAGCCGACAAGGCGACCTTCTCGATCCCGATCGGGCTCGGCGCCGCCGACAAGGCGGCAGGCAAGGCGTTGCCGCAGATCATCATGGTGATCACCGGGCCGCAGGACATTAAGGCGGCGGACTTCACAACGCCGACGCCGGCCTCGGTGCTGTTGCCCAGGATACTCGACGAGATCGGCGCCAGGAGTTCGGCATTTTCGGCGACCGCCAAATATTTCCGCCTCGGCGGCTAGCACCGACGCCGATGCAACGTCGTCGCCGAGATCCCGTCCTGCTTGCCCGGAACGTGCGGGTGAAGCTCGCCGCGAGCGCGGTCGCGACGCTGTTGCTGGCGCTTCTTTCCACCGGGCAAGCGCGCGCCGAATTCACCGTCTGCAACCAGACGCTCGACGTCGTCAATCTTGCCGTCGGCCAGAAGGTCGACGATGCCGACCAGACCGATGGCTGGTGGACCATCGGCGCCAATCAATGCGTCAACGTCATCCGCGAGGAGCTGACCAACCGCTACATCTACATCTACGCGACGGATGTGTTCGGCCACGCCATTCTGGCAGGCTCCACCGACATGTGCATCGAGCGGCGGCGGTTCTCGATCCGCGGCATCGATGAATGCTGGCAGCGCGGCCATATCGCGGCGAAGTTTCTCGAAGTCGACACCCAGGAACAGGTGCGCTGGACCTTCTTCCTGACCGGAAGCGCGCCGTGACGCACAGCATCGACACCAGCTTCAAAGCAAAGAAGCAGGCGCGCGCCGCGCTGCGCAGGCGCAGGATCTGGCTCGGGCTGGCGGCTGGCCTGGCGACAATCGTCCTCGCCGCGATTGCCACCGGCTTTTATCTTACCGCCGACTACTGGTCGTTCGGCGACGAAGACGAGGAACTGCACGCCGTCGAAGGCTCGGACGACGTGCCGGCCGACGCATCGGTCTACGTGCCGGCCATCATCGACCTTGCCGGCGACCCGATGTGGATCACACTGGCGCCGGAGGCGGGCGCTGCCAAGAGCCGCGGGATGCCGCGCCCGGCGGAGCTCGACCAGGCCGGCATCTCCCCTCAGATCATGGTTCTCTCCGACGTGATGCTGAGCGCCAGCGAAAAATTCATGACGACGATCCCCTCGACGCAAGAGGATTTCGCTTTCTTTCAGGCGCAGCGGAAGACCGCGGTCGCGCCACCCGCCGAACCCAGCGATCCGCAGAATGACCTGCAGAACGATCTTCAACCATCGCCCGGCGCGGACGGGGCTCCGGCGGCCTCCGGCCCAGCTCCTGACCCGCAGGTCGCTCCGGGTGCATCGGCGGCGGCCGATGACCCCGAGGCCGGCTGGGGCGAGACCATCGATGAGGGCGAAGCAGCACTCCCCGCCTTTCAGAAGACACCGGTCGAAAACAACACCAGCGTTGCCAACGTCAGCTCGGAATACCAGCGCTTCGAGGCGACCCAGGACATTTTCGTGAAAATCCTCAACGACCGCAGCCTGGACAGCGTGGCGCTCGATGCGCATTTTTCCGCCGACGACGCAAAGCTTGCCGGCGAGGCGCTGAAGGCGCTGTTCGACAAGGACGGCCTGCAGCCTGGTTATGTCGTGGCGATGCGCGGCTTTAGGCCGACGCGCGAGACCACGACGATGTCGCTGATGCAGGTCTCGATCTACGCCAGGAACGTCTTTGTCGGCACGCTGACACGCAACGCGGCCGGTGCCTTCGTGTCGGGCGTCGACCCGTGGGTGCGCGAGGACCTGTTCAATTATTCGGGCGCCGAGACCGAAGGCACGCAGAAACGGCAATACCGCCTGCTCGACGCGATCTATTCGACGGCGGCCCGCAACAATGTGCCGAGCGGCATCATTGGCGAAGCCATCATGTATCTGTCGCGCGGACAGGATCTGGATGCTTTCGCCAGCGAGGACCAGCGTCTTGTGCTGATCTATTCGCAGACGCCGCGCGGCAAGAACGAGACCGACGGACGGGTGCTCTATGTCGGTATCCAAGGCACGCAAAAGAGCTTGGATTGTTTCGTTTTCCAGCAGAGCGACGGCCAGTTTTCCTGCGTCTCGGGCGATGACCAGGTGCGCTCGCTGACGGTGGCCAACGGCATGGTGACGCCGGTCAACGGTGTCATGACGTCGACCTTCGGGCCGCGCAAGCATCCGATCCTGGGCGTTGTTCGCATCCACAAGGGCGTCGACTGGGCAGCACCCGTGGGGACCCCGATCGCAGCAGCCTTCGACGGCGAGATCATCTTCCAGGGCGACGGCGGCGGCTACGGCAATGTGATCAAGATCGCCCATGGCGGCGGCCGCGAGACGCGCTACGCGCATATGTCGAAATTCGCCATCGCCAGCGGTGTCGGCACCAAGGTGAAGGCCGGCGACATTATCGGCTATATCGGCACCACCGGCCTGTCGACCGGGCCACATTTGCATTTCGAACTCTATCAGAGCGGTCAGGCGATCGATCCGCTCGGAACAGTGACCGCTGCAATCGCCGTCACTTCCAGCGATCCCGCCGTCGAAACGCTGACCGACCGTATCGTCCACGTCGAATCGGGCGGTAGCGCGCGGGCCAAGAACCCGCTGTCTTCGGCGACAGGCGCCGGCCAGTTCATATCCAAGACCTGGATCCGGATGATGAACACCTATCGTCCCGAACTGGCGCGCTCGCTGTCGACCGCAGACCTGCTCGCTTTGCGCTACGACGCCACCATCTCGCGTGAGATGGTGCGCAATCTGGCGCGCGAGGGCGAAGCCTATCTCAAGGCGCGTGGCCACCAGATCACCGCCGGCCGGCTCTATCTCTGCCATTTCCTCGGCATGGAAGGCGCACATCAGGTGCTGGCGTCGCCGGGATCGGCGCAGTTGAGCGCCGTGCTCGGCTCGTCCGTTATCCAGGCCAACCCGTTTCTTGCCGGCAAGACCGCCAGCTACGTCGTCGACTGGGCGGAACGGAAGATGGGCCGCAAATTGCCGACGCCCGCCACCACCGATGCGGGCCAGCAGACGACGACGGAAGTCCGCCAGACATCGCCGGAGTTCGAAAAATACAAGCAGGCGATAACGGCACTGGTCGGCTCGATCCAAAATACGCTCGAGCCGGGCTAGAGCTGGCAGTTTGCCCCGGCTTTCGCCAAGCCGATTGGTTCTGAGGCCGGCGAATGGTATGTTTGCGGATATTTGGGAAGGTTTTTGGGTCCTTGTGAACCAAAACTGTGGCTGGGATCACATACGCCCAACAGCCATTTTGGCAAAAGCGATACAGTCGCTGGTGAAATTTAGCATGCGCAGCCATCAATAACGCGCCCCATTGGGGCGGAGGGCCGATCCCATGAAAGCGTTTGCCGTCCTTTTGAGCGGATTTTTTCTGTTAATGCTGACCGCGCTTGGCACCGTCCAGGCGGCGGCGCCGGATGCCGGTGGCGTCAAACGCGTCGCGCTGGTCATCGGCAACAGCAAATACGTCCATGCCGTCGAATTGCCCAATCCGGCCAATGACGCGCATCTCATCGCATCGACGCTGCGCAATGCCGACTTCGAGGTGATCGAGGGCGTCGACCAGGACAATGCCGGCATGCACAGCCTGATCAGCAAATTCACCAAGCAGTCCTCCGATGCCGACCTCGCCGTCATTTTCTATGCCGGCCACGGCATGCAGGTGGACGGCAAGAACTTTTTGATCCCGGTCGACGCCGAACTGACGTCACCTGCCTATCTCAAGACCCGCACTGTCCAGATCGACGACTTCATGGCCGCACTGCCGCCCGACCCGGCGGTCGGCGTCATCATCCTCGATGCCTGCCGCGACAATCCGCTGGCACGCACACTGGCGGCCGCGATGCCGAAGACCCGCTCCACCGCGCTGGGCACCGGCCTGGCGCCGATCGACCCTAAATCAGAGGGCGTCGGCACCGGCGGCATCCTGATTGCCTATGCCACCGATCCGGGCGCCATCGCCTTTGACGGCAACGGCGTCGACAGCCCCTACTCGACCGCGCTCGCCAGGCACCTGACCGAACCCGGCGTCGAGATCCAGAGCGCGCTGACGCGGGTGCGCGGCGAAGTGGCCGAGACCACGCAAGGCCGCCAGCGGCCATGGCACAACGCATCGCTGGGCCGCGAGGTCTTCCTTGGCAAACCGGCCGCCGAAGCCGCACCGATGGTAAAACCGGCCGCCGATGACGCGAACGCCGCGGCAGCGCCCGCTCCTGCTCTCGTCACCAGCGAACCGCCTTCGTGGGAAGTCGAGCAGCGGCTTTGGGACGAGGCCTCGAAGCGCAACACCGCGCCATTCTACGAAGCCTATCTCGAACAGTTCCCGAATGGCCGCTTCGCCACGGTGGCGCGGCTCAACATCGATGCGCTGAACGATCCGAAAGCCCAGGAACGGCAGGTGGCAGCGCTCGATGCCGACGAAGCGAACTCGGGTTCTGCCGTGCGCACCTCGGTCGGCATTTCGGACGACATGAAGAAGGTGCTGGGCACCGAGGCGACGGAGAACGCGATCGGTCTCGATCGCCAGGGCCGCATCGACCTGCAATTGCGCGTCGAGGCGCTGGGCAACGAGCTTGGCCGCGTTGACGGCAATATCGGCGCCAAGACCCGGCAAGCGATCGGCGACTGGCAAGAGGGGAACGGGCTGCCTCCGACCACCTTCCTGACGCGCGAGCAACTGGCATTCCTGGTTATCCAGACGGATCCGATGATGGAGGCCGTGCGTGCCAAGCATGAGGCCGACCAGGCCGGCGTGGACAAGCCGAAAAAACAGATGGTGCAGAAGGCCCGCACGCTGAAGCCGGTGGCGGAAAAGCCACGCAAGAAGCAGTACGCCCAGAAGCCGCGCCGACAACAGCAGTTCGTGCAGAAAAGGCGCAACCGGGAGGTCGTGCGCGAGGATGAGCCGCCGCCGCGGGACAACAATGATTTCCTGACCAAGGCGCTGATCTTCGGCACCGGCGTAGCGGTCGGCGGCGTGCTCAAGAACTGATCGATCACATCGAACGACAAAAACGCCGCGTGTCCGTTGGACGCGCGGCGTTGATGGCCGGAAAACGCAGCCGGCGACGCTACTGCGCCCTGATCCGCATCTCGACCCGGCGATTGACGGGATCGTAGGGGTCGGGGTTGCGTGGATTGGCCTCGCCGAGACCGACCGCCTTGATGCGGGTGGCTTCGATGCCGTTGGATTCGAGGAAGGCCGTCACCGACTGCGCCCTGCGCTGCGACAGCCCCTCATTGTAGGTCGCCGAGCCGGATGCGTCGGTATAGCCTTCGACGACGAAGGACAGCTTGCTCAGCCGATCGTCCTTCAGCGCCTTGGCGAATTCGTCGAGTTCGCTGCGCGCCTTGGCGTCGAGCTCGGACGAATCCAGGCTGAAATTGATCAGCATATCGAGGCCGGTCTTCTCCGGAGGCTTTTCTTTCTGGCCGGTCTTGCTCTTGCACTCGTCCTCGGTGCCGACACAAATCCCGCGTGCCGCGCCGTGATCGATCGTGCCGGCAAAGAACTTCACAATGTCTTCCGATTTCTGAAGTGGGTCGGCATAGACGTGAGTCGAGAAAAGCACGGTCGCCAATGCCAAGACTGAAATGTGCCGCTGCATAACGGTTACTCCCGTTTCGAGCATCCGATTTTCACTCAGGCCCGATCCATGGATCCGGGCCAACTCTTCCCTTCGACAATGATCTGTCGAGATCACGGTCGGCTGTGGAATATACCAAACCGTGAGGCGTTTGTCTGTGAACAACGTCATGGACATGTGGTGGTCGACAGACTTGACCCGCGCCTCGCAGGCGGGTTGAGTGAGGGCTGGGGGAGGATAACAGCAGCGATGGTCAACGGGCTTCGATTCCAGACCGCACGCGATCTCTTCGCCGCGAACACGGCTGTCGCCCGGGACATGACGGCCGTTCCGACCGACCAACCCTCGCTCGAGTTCTGCCGCCGGCTGATGGCCGGGCGCATCCCCGAGGAAGCGATTACCTTTTGCGCCTATCTCCTGCCTGACCGGGCCGCAATCTGGTGGGGCCATGAGTGCCTGGGGCATCTGACCGAGCTGCTCGAAGAGCAGGACCTCGCAACGCTGACACTGATCCAGGAGTGGGTCGGCGACCCCAACAATGCAACCCGCCGGGAGGCTGTCGCCGGGGCGGCGATGACGCAGCAGCACACGCCTGCCGGCTGGATCGCGCTAGCGGCGCAACGGCACATCAATGGCCTGACGCCGCAGACCAACGGGTCGAGGCTGCGGCCGCTGCCGGCTGCGCATGCCGTCAATGCCGGCATACTGGCCGGACTGGCGCGGGTTGCGGTGGCGGACCGTTTCTCCGTGCTCACCGCCTTTGTCGAGATGGGCATCCATCTGGCCGAAACCGAGGCGCTGCGCCGAGCCTGATTGCTCTGGATCGTGATGAGATTTCATTGAAATCTGATCCAACCCATTGTTGGCGGTCTCATTTGCAGCCGTTTTGCGCCCATTTGCCGAGTGCCACCTTGAAGCGCGTGCCCAGCGGGTGTTGCAGGCGCAACACCGAGGCATCATTGGTGACGTAGGTCTTGGCCTGGTCGCACAGCCGCTCCTCGGTCCATTGATGACAGTTGCTGCACTGGTTGTCCCAGACGGACTTTTCCAGGCCCTCGACCGGACTGAAGTGCGGCTTGCCCTGGATGAGTTGGGCGATGCTCTTGCCGTCGATCGCCGGGTCGCCGAAATTGACCGGAACATCGAAAAGGATTGGCGCGTCCGAGCCCAGCTTCGGAATTTCCTCTCGCAGCTGTTCCAGCGCCTGCTCGCCGGCGTCCGTACCCGGCGGATTGGCGGCCGCGCCGGTGCGCGCCTGCGTATCGCCTTCGGGCGCAGCCGGGCCGGAATCGCCGACGATCAGCGGCGCCTTGAGATCGACCTTGTGAAGCACGACATCGGTGGTCAGCGAAACGTTGATCCAGGGCCGCTGGCGTCCGGCTGTGGCCTTGAACACATCCGACGTAACCCGGTTCATCGCTTCGGTGATCGAGACGTTGACCTCGCCGATATGGGCAAGCAGCGCCGCCGAAAATGGCGAGTGCTCGCCCGGTCCGTCATAGGCGAGCTGGTTGGGACTGGCAGCGAAGGCGACCAGCGTGCCGGCGCCGCCATTCTCGATCGGTATTTCGGCAAGGCCGCTGCTTGCCGTGCTGTCGCCGCCAGTCTCCTTGGCAAGCACATCGGCGAGCGGGTTGTCGCGGCAGGCGTCGAGGAACACCAGCCTGATGCTGGTCTCGCGCGACATCTGCCGCAGGATGAAATCCACCTGCACGGCTTCGAAGTCGAGCGAGGTCTCGTCCTCCAGCGCCGCATCGACAGCCAGCAGGAAATTCCTGCCCGAGACCTGCAGGCCATGACCGGCATAGAAGAACAGCGCGATATCGGCGCCACGCACCTGCCTGGCGAATTGCGCGATCTTTTCCTGCGTCTGCGCCTTGGTGAGATCGAGGCCGGAGACGATTTCGAAGCCCAGCCCCTTCAGGCGATCGGACATTGCCTGCGCATCGTTCACCGGATTGGGCAGCACGGGCGCATTCTGGTAGTGGGAATTGCCGAGCACCAGGGCGATGCGGCGTTCGGCACTGGCCGCGGTCATGGTAATGGTCATGGTCAACGCAAGCGCCAGCACCGCGAGGCCGATGCCGCGCATGAAGTTGCCGCAACTTGCAATCATGTCCAAACGCACCGGATTCCTTTTCGGTTGACGGGCCTTCTCAGTTAAGGACCGGCTCAGTTGGCGAGCGGCGTGGCGGAGAACTCGATCCGCCGGTTCAGCGCCTTGTTCTTCGGCGTATCGTTCGGCGCCACCGGCTTTTCCTCGCCATAGCCGGAAGCCGTGATCTGCGCCGATGGAATGCCCGCAGCGATGATCGCGTCGGCGACCGCCTTGGCGCGCCGTTCCGACAGGTTCTTGTTGGCCGTCGGCGAGCCGTCGGAATCGGTATGGCCCGAAACCTCGACCTTCAGTTTCGGACATTTGCCGACGACGCCGACCACCTCGGCCAGCAGCGGGCGGCTCTTTTCATCGAGCCGAGCGCTGGCTGGGCGAAAATAGACGGCGCCGGTGCGCGACAGCACCTCGAACCTGTTCAGGCATTCATCGTCGCTGAAGGACGTCTTGCCTGCATCTGTGGCGACCGGCCCGGCATCGGCTGGGGCTGCGGCCGCGACGGCAGGCGTGGCCGCAGGCTTGGCGCCATCAGCGGCGAAGACGAAGTCGAACGACACCGAAGCCGTCGGGACGATGCTGCTGACATTGGCCGCCTGCTGGAGTTTTTCGATGTTGGGCAACAGGCCGAAATCCTCGACATGCACGGCGACCGGCGCCTCCGAGGCGATCGACACCATGCTGTCGGTGATCATGGTGACCACGACATTGGCCTCAAGGTCCTTGTCGACGCCGTGCAGGCTCAGGCGAAACGGGATATGCGCGCTCATGCGCCGTTTGGTGGCGAGATCGGCAAAAGCGGCGGGATCGACTTTCGCCGTCACTTCCGCCGTCGGGAATTTGAAGGTTTCGAAGAACAGGAAGCGCATGCGGACATTGCGAAGGTCGATACCGGTGTCGACCGAGTTGAGGTCGAACGTGACCTTGGCGGCGCCATCCGATGTCAGCGTGCCCGAGAGGTTCCTGATCTTGTTGGTTTCGACAATGGTGTTCTTCTTCACCGATTGATAGGTGAGTGTCGAATTCGCCGGATCGAGCGTCCAGTTCAGCTGCGCGTTGGCCGCCTGCGGCGCAAGCAGCAACAGACCGAACACCACGACCACCAGAGCGGGCGGACGCCAGCGCTGCGACGACTTTCCATGCCTTACTAATCCGACGACCCCGAACATGCATGTCCCCCGTGACAACACATTTCAGTTGCGATGACGGCGGTCGAACGCCGTGACCTCAGCCAGCATAGAGCGTTAGCCGCGGCTTAGCGAGTAGCGGAGGCGTGATATCGCCGTTGCTTGCTCGGACAGGCCCCGGTTACCGGCTGGCCCACAGCACCCCACGCTCGAAGATGGTGCGCATTTGCGGGACGGAAAACTCATCCGCGGTGTGGCCGAGCGCGCTGAAGAAGACGCGGCCCTTGCCGTAGCGGCGCTTCCAGACCACGGGCATGACGACGCCGTCGATGAAGTCGAGATGCTCACCGCTGAACGTCGTCGTCGCCAGCACCTCGTTGCTCGGGTCGACATGCATGTAATACTGCTCGGAATGGTAGGCGAAACCCTCGATACCCCTGACGATCGGATCGTCGCTGATGATGTCGACACGGTAGTCGATGATGTCGCCGGGGTGCGCGACCCATTGGCCGCCGGTCATGAACTGATAGGCCGGCTCGTTGCGAAAACTGTCGCCCATTGTGCCGTGGAAGCCGGCAAGGCCGGTTCCGCCGCTGACGGCGGCGGTGAGGTTTTGCAGCTCCGGTTTCTCGATCGTCGACATGGTGATCACCGGCACGACCAGATCGATGACCGGGAGCTGCGGATCGGCGAGCGCGGATGTGCCCTCTTCTATCCGCACCTCGAAGCCATGCCCGGTCAATATCTCGCTGACGACAGCGGCGCTGCGGGCCGGCGTGTGACCCTCCCATCCGCCCCAGAAAATCAGTGCCGTCTTGCTCATGCTCGTCTCTCCTTTGGTCGGCAATATTGATAGGCAAGCGGAACGCTTTTGTCTTCCCTTCCATGATGGGCATTCTGGGACGGGCATTTCTGGTCGGAAATCACGACCCGGCGATGAATTCCGTGGATGAGGACCGATTGGCCGCGCTGGCGTCTTGTTTCAATGCCGGGCTGCACTCAAATCAGCTGTCTTCGCGTTTGCGCAGACATCGGTCCGATCCGCCGCAACCAGCCGGAGCCTTCCGGGGAGACCGCTCTATGAGTTTCGACCAGACGACTGTCGCCGCCTATCTGGAAGTCATCACCATCAACCTTGTGCTGTCTGGCGACAATGTCGTGGTGATCGGCATGGCGGCCGCAGGCCTCGCCAAGGCGTTGCGGCAGAAGGCGATCATCGCCGGCATTGCCGCGGCGGCGGTGATCCGCATCGTCTTTGCGGTGATCGCGGTGCAGCTGCTGGAAATTCCTGGGATCATGCTGGTCGGCGGCATGCTTTTGTTCTGGGTGTGCTGGAACATGTTCCAGGAGTTGCGCTCGGCCGGCGACGGCGAGGACGTCGACACTGAAGCCGCAGCACTTGCGACGGCGCGGCCGGCCAAGGCGCTGCGCACCGCGATCCTGCAGATCGTCGTCGCCGATGTCTCGATGTCGCTGGACAATGTGCTGGCCGTGGCGGGCGCCGCCGCCCACGACATGAATGCGCTGGTGTTCGGTCTCATCCTGTCGGTGGTTCTGATGGCGGTCGCCTCGACGCTGGTGGCGGCGCTGCTTGCCAGGTATCGCTGGATCGGCTGGCTCGGTCTGGCGATCATCGTCTATGTCGCGGGAAATATGACTCTGGACGGCGTCGAGCAGATGAGAACGGTCGACTTCCACGCGCTGCTCTCGCCAGTTGCAAGCTAGATCCTCCTGGCGATCAAATGATATCGAAAATCCGCCCTGGGTTGAGAATGTTGTGCGGATCGAACGCCACCTTCAGCCGGCGCATGGCTGATAGTTCGGCGTCGCTGCGCACGAGGTTCAGCCATTTCTTCTTGTCGAGGCCGATGCCGTGCTCGGCCGAGACGGCGCCACCGCATGCCGCCACGCCGCGATAGATGATCTCATAGGCGGCCGCCGGTTCCGTGGTGTCGACCTGATAGTGCAGATTGCCGTCGCCGAGATGGCCGAAGACGTAGATCTCGGCGCTGCTGTCGACGGCGTGGATCGCGGCTTCGGCGTTGCGCAGGAAATCCGCCATGGCCGCCAACGGGATGCTAATGTCGACGCCGAGCATTCCCTCGATCGCAAACAGGAATCGGTTGGCCCCTTCGCGCACATCCCATAGCGCACGGAATTCGCGTGGCGACTGCGAGACGACCACGTCGTCGACGATGCCGTCCTCGACCGCCTGCATCAGCACCGAAGCGAAACGCTCGCCGTCCAGCTCGGCCTGGCTGCCCTGGATCTCGGCCAGCACATAGACGGGCGCGCCGACAGGCAGCGGCGCCGGCGCGGCCATGCCGGCAATCATGGCGCCGTAGAGCGGCGAGAAGTTTACCTCATAGGCCGAAAGCAAGGGCCCGAGCCGCTGCTTGAGCAACCCCAGCAACGCAATCGCCGCCTCCAGCGAGCCAAGGGCGCAAAAGGCGGCAACCTCGGTGGCGGGCTTGGGATGCAGCCGCAGGCAGGCGCGAGTAACCACGCCCAGCGTGCCTTCGCTGCCAATGAAAAGCTGGTTGAGATCGTATCCCGAATTGTCCTTGGCCAGGCCACGCAACGAAGTCAGGATCGAGCCGTCGGCAAGCACGGCCTCCAGCCCCAGCACCTGGGCGCGGTACATGCCGTAGCGCAGCACGCGAATGCCGCCAGCATTGGTGGCGATGTTGCCGCCGACCGTCGCCGTGCCGCGCGCGCCGATATCGACGCCGAACATCAGGCCGGACGCATCGGCCGCTTCCTGCACCATTTGCAGCGGCGCGCCGGCTTCCGCGATGATGGTTGCCGCGGCGCGGTCGGGCGCTTCGACCGCGGTCATGCGCTCCAGCGACAGCACCGCTTCGCCCGGCTGCACGCGCGCGCCGCCGGCCAGCCCGGTGCGGCCGCCATGGACGACCAGCTTCTGGCCGATACCACTGCATAGGCGCAGGATTTCGGCGACGTCGGCGGCGTTGCGCGGACGCAAGACCAGTTCGGGCTGGCCGCCGCCCTTGCCGGAGAGGTCGTCGCCATAGCGCGGATCGATAGCATCGCCGATCACAATCGCGGCGGCATCGAGCCGACGATATAGCTGGGAAAGAAGCCGATCGATCTGTTGTGTCATGGTGCCTGGACTTTTCAGCGCTCTTTGTGACCGAGACTTTGATGCGCGACAATTTTCGCGTCAATTGAACAAATTTACGCACGGTATAATCTGTCATTGCGCGTTGAACCCACTGACGTTTCCTGTAAATTTCGTCTGCCGTTGCGTGGCGGACGCGCCGGCTGCAGGACCGTGGGCAGCGTCAAGGGATGACCGAGGTTCTGGCGCGTGCCAGACGAGGATTGAATGCCAATGACGCACAAGACGATGGAGGATTTCGCCCGCTCCTGCGGCGTCTCCAGGCCGACGCTGTCGAAATATTTCGACGATCCGACCAGCGTCAAGCCGGCAACGCGCAAGCGCATCGAAGAGGCGTTGCGGTCGTCCGACTACCAGCCCAATCTGTTTGCCCGCAACCTCAACCGCAAGCGCACCCGCGCCATCGGCATTGTCGTACCGACGGTCACCGATCCCTTCTATTCCGAAATGGTCAGCCGCATCGAGCTCAGGCTGCGCGACGAGGGCTACTGGCCGATCGTCATCTCCTCGCATGGCTCAACCGAGCTCGAAATGGAGGCGACACGTACCATCCTGTCGCTGAAAGTTTCGGGCGCGCTGATCGCGCCGCTCGGCTTGCGCTCGGACCGGCGCACGCTGGAGAAGCTGACCCAGACAATGCCGGTCGTCTATTTCGATACCTATCTCGAAGGCGGCACGCCCTTTGTCGGCAACAACAATGCCCAGAGTGTCTCGACCATCGTCGACTATCTCTGCCGCTCCGGCGACGCCCCGGTCTATTTCGATATCCCGCATGTCAATCACAATTCGCCGGAGCGCCTGAACAGTTACATCGCCGCGATGCATCAGCTTGGCCAGGACCCGGTGGTTATCGGCAACACCCGAGACTACACATGGGATTTCGAGCGCATCGGCTACGAGCAGATGGAACAGATGCTCGGGGCCAGCGGCCTGCCGGGCAAGACCATACTGTGTGCGAATGACCGCCTGGCTTTCGGCGTGATGGCGGCAGCCTTCGCGAAAGGGCTGAAGATCGGCCGCAAGGCCGATTGCGACCTGCGTATCGCCGCCCATGACGACCATCCGCTGAGCCGCTACACCTGCCCCGCACTGACCACCATCGCGCAGGATTTTGCCGCCATGGCGGGGCGCAGCGTCGAGACATTGCTCGCTTTGCTCAACGAGGATAGGGCGAACGTCGCGCCGAAGGTCAGCCTTGACGCCGCCCTGGTCATGCGTCAGTCCGCTTGAAATTTCCAAAGGCGGGATCGAAGCTGAGCCACGCGGCAATGGCGGCGGCAACCGCCTGTCTCGCTGCCGGGCCGTGACGGCCCATAGAGACGAAGCCGTGGATCTGACCGGGCCAGTGTTCCAGCACGACCGGCACGCCGGCCTCGTGCAGACGCCTGGCATAGGCCTCGCCCTCGTCGGCGAGGATGTCGTGACCGGCGATGGCGATGAAGGCGGGCGGCGCGCCGGCGAGGCTATCCGCCTTCAGCGGTGAGATGCGCCAGTCGACGATGTCGGCGGCGTCGCGGATGTAGTGATCTCGGAACCAGGCCATGGTCGAGGCGGTCAGGCCAAAGCCTGCGGCGAAGCGGCGATAGCTGTCGGCCGTCTGCCCGGCATCGGTGTTGGGATAAAACAGAAGCTGCGCTGCCGGCGGATTTTTGTCCCCCCGCGTGAGCAGGCCGAGCACCGTGGCGAGATTGCCGCCGGCGCTGTCGCCGGCAACCGCGATGCGGGCAGCGTCGATGCCGAGTTCGTCCGCGGCGCTTTGCATGAAGGCAAGTGCCGCTCGGCAATCCTCTATTGCCGCCGGGAATTTGTGTTCCGGCGCCAGCCGGTAGTCGACGGAAACGACGACAGCGCCTGCCTCGTTGGCGAACCAGCGGCAGATCTCGTCATGCGAGTCGAGATTGCCGATCACCCAGCCGCCGCCATGGAGATAGAGCAGCGCCGGAGCGCCTGCCGAAGGCGCGCCCTGCCCGCGATAGATCCTGAGCCTAAGTGGTCCGCCGGGTTCGGCGACGATGCGCTCGCTGAGTGCTGCGACCGGCTCACGCTCGCCTTGCAGGTTTGGGAAGCCCTCATTGTAGGCAAGGCGCGCCTGTTCTGGCGTTCCCGTTTCGAACGGCGGCGCACCGGCTTGGCTGCCGAGCTCGAGCACATGCCGGGCCTCCGGATCGAGTGTCGGCAGGGACGGTGGCGATGTCACGGACGAACCTCCCGTCAGGCAAGCAGGGTTGCCGCTTCCTCTTCGCCAAGCAGCGGCGGCTGATCGACCGTGCCGTTGATGGCAACCGAGCCACGGCTTTCGCCCGAAGCCAGGATCGCCTCCATGATCTCAAGCACATGCAGCGCCAGCTCACCGGAGGCGCGCGGCTTTCTGCCCGTGGCCAGCGCGCCCGCCAGATCGGCGACGCCGAGCATGCGGTAATTGGCACGGTCGGGCGCCACATAGGGCCAGTTGCGGGCGCCGTAGAGTTCGTTCTCGCTGGCGAAATCGGCCCAATCGGCGCCACGTTCCGACAGCGAGACCGTGCCGCCGAACGTGTCGGGATCGGGTAGCCTGAGCGAGCCTTCGGTGCCGTGCAGTTCGATCGGATGGTTGGAGTGTTTGAACACGTCCCAGGAGGCGCCGAAGGTGACGGTGGCGCCGGAACGGAATTCGAGCAGCGACATTATGTTGGTCGGCGTGCCGACCTTGAATGTCGTGTTCTTGAACGGCCCGTCGGCCGTGATCAGCCTCTCCTCCTGGCCGCGCGTCGCCGTCGCCATGACGCGCTCGACCGGCCCGAGCAGATTGACCAGCATGGTCAGGTAATAGGGACCCATATCGAAGACCGGGCCGCCACCGGGCTGATAGTAGAATTGCGGATTGGGATGCCAATGCTCCATGCCGCGCCCCATCATGAAGGCAGTGCCGGTCACCGGCTTGCCGATGGCGCCGTCATCCATCAGCCGGCGTGCCCGTCGGCCGGCGGCGCCCAGGAATGTGTCCGGCGCCGAGCCGATCAGCAGGCCGCGCTTCGCGGCCTCGGCGACAAGGCGGCGGCCGTCGGCGGCAGAGGTTGCCAGCGGCTTTTCGGTGAAGACATGCTTGGCCGCCGAGAGCGCTGACAACGAAATGTCGAAATGCGCCGCCGGGATGGTCAGGTTCAGCACGAGGTCGATGTCGGGGTCGGCGAGCAGCGTGTCGACGCCAATCGCTCGGATGCCGTATTCCCTGGCGCGCAGCTCGGCCATGTCAGCGGAAATGTCGGCGCAGGCGCGTAGCTCGACACCACCGAAGAGCGCTGCATTGCGCAGATAGGTCATCGAGATGTTGCCGCAGCCGATGACACCGATGCCGAGCTTTGTCTCTGATTTTCCGTGCATTTCCAGCTTTCCTCCGAAGCCAAGGGCATGCTGCGCGAACCGTTGCAGTTCCCACGATCCCCCCGCAATCCGCTATACAGGATTTTAAATATTGACGCGCGTAAAATTTTTATAGAACTTGTGAGAATTCTGGGGCGCATTGGGAGGCCGCCAGCGTGAGGAGGAGAACATGACCGGCATCAAAAACGGCCGACGGCCGCTGCGAAGCCCGTGGGTCATGCGCGCTTTCCGTCGCGCATCAGAGACCGGGATGGGTTCAGGCATAGATCACCTTGGCCCCGATCCTATCAAGCTCGTTGCGTATTGGACCGGGCAGGCCATCGTCGGTGATCACCACGTCGACGGCCGACAGCGAAAATGCCTTGGACGTCCCGCCGACGCCCCATTTGCTCGAATCGGCGAGCAGGACAACGCGCCGGGCCATGCGAACGAGGTTTCGCTTCGTCCGCGCCATGTCTTCGTTCACGTCGACCACATCCAGTGACGAGTCTATCGCATGCGCCCCAACAAAGACCTGATGCGCTACCAGGCCGCCGAGAGCCGTATCGGCATCGGTGATCAGCGTGCTCACCGTGTCGGGATAGACTCGGCCGCCGATCATGTGAACGTCGAGCCCGGGACGATGCATCAGATGCTGCACGATATTCATGGCCGTGGCGGCGACCACGACATTGCTGAGCGGCGGTAACTGCATGGCAAGCTGCATCAAGGTCGAGCCACCGTCGAAGATGACCGACTGGTTGTCCTCGAAAAGGTCGAGCGCCGCCCGGGCGATGCGCTTCTTTGCGTCGAGGTTCGTTTGCATCCGCCGGGCGAACGCGGCAGTCGTCGAATCGGTGGTCCGGGTCACCGCCCCTCCACGGGTCTTGGTCAGCAGTCCCTTGCGGTCCAGTATTTCGAGGTCGGAGCGCACCGTGACCTCCGACACGCCAAACCCGTCCGACAGGTCCTTGATGCGAACCTGTCCGCTGCGTTGCACCTCACCCAGGATCGATTGGCGTCTCTGCTCCGACAACATTGCCCTGCCCTTGTCTTCCCGCGCCACGCAATCGCCCTGGCCTTGGCTCACCTTACCGAGAAATATGGAGATTCGAAAGCTTTCGAAAGATTGTTTTTCTTTTTTCTTTCGGAAACACTGGATCGAACATTTTTAAATCAACCGATCAGGGAATTTTGCACTCATGAGCCTAGGAACCAAGGTGCGTCTCGCGCGCCTCTTCTCGCATCCATCGGGGAACCTTTTTGGCGGCGCGGTCGACCACTTCGTCGGCTATGGCGACGTGCGCAAAGGCGGCCTTGCCGACCTGCCGGGTGCGCTCGCACGCGTCATGGCGGGCAAACCCGACTACGTCAGCATCCAGCCTGGCACCGCGCGCCATCTGTGGCCGCAATATGCGGGCAAAGCTTCCCTGGTGATTCAGGCGGGCTGCTTCACTGCGGACGATCGCATCAGCGAGTTGATCGCGACGCCCGAGGATGCGGTGCGGGCGGGCGCCGATGCGTTGGCCGTGGCCATTCCGGTGCGCGGCGCGACGGAGGGCAAATACATACGCTGGCTGACCGATTCGGTGAATGCAGCAGCCCGCTACGGCATGCCCGTGGTGGCGCATATCTACCCTCGCGACTTCACCGATGGGGCAAAAATCGTCTTCACCCCCGACGAGATCGCCTACGCGGCGCGCATCGGCTACGAGTCCGGCGTCGACGTGATCAAGATCGGCTACACCGGGGATTTCGAGTCATTCAAAGAGACCGTCCGGACCTGCCCGGTGCCGGTTGTCATCGCGGGGGGGCCAAAGACCGATACGCTGCTCGGCGCGCTTCAGCAGACGGCGGACGCCATCCGTGCCGGCGCGCGCGGCGCCGTGGTAGGCCGCAATCTCTGGGGGCACGGCGATCCGGAGAAGGCAGCGCTTGCCTTTCGCGGCGTCATCCATGACGGCCTTTCGGCGCAAGACGCCTTGGCGAAGGCGGGCGCCTGAACGATGCCCACCGTCCCCGCCACCCTCGGCTTCGGCGCTATTGCGATAGACGACATCGTCTACGTCGATCAGCCATTGTCGGCGGGCAAGGGTAAGGTTCTGCAAAGTACCCGCGCTTTCGGGGGAAATGTCGCGACGGCGCTTGCCGCCGTCGCGCGGCTCGGCGGAACCGCCGGGTTCGTCGGATGGCTGGCCAGTGCCGCGGACGACGCCGTTCTGCTCGATCTCGTGGCGAGCGGTATCGAAACCGCATTCGCGCCGCGCCATCCCGACGCGCGCCCGGTGCACTCGCGGATCACCGTCGGCTCGGATGGGGAACGGTTCATCGCGTATGACGACGATGCGATGCTGGGCACCGCTCCGGACTTTCCGGACGATATCCTCAGCCGCGCGACCGTCCTGATCGTCGATAGCTATGCGACCGGGTCGCTGGATGTCGTGGCTCGGGCTCGCGATCTCGGCCTTGCGATCCTGGGCGACATCGAATGGAGCAGCGGTCCCGCCACGGAACGGCTGATCGCGCTCTGCGACCATCTCATCCTTCCACTTAGCTTTGCACGCACTGCCACGGGGCGCCGATCGCCTGCCGAGATGCTCGATGCCTTGTGGTTGCCATCGCGGTCCGCGGTGGTTCTGACCGATGGCGGCAGGGGTGTGTACTATCGCGGCCGTGAAGAGACAGGTCTCTGGCACCTGCCCCCGCACCGGGTTGCGGTCGTAGACTCCACAGGCGCGGGTGACTGCTTTCATGGCGCCTATGCCCATGCGTTGACGCGCGGAGCCGACACCGCGGGCCGGGTGGCATTCGCGGCCGCGGCGGCGGCCGTTTCGATAACTGGGCGTGGCGGGCGCGAGGCGCTTCCGACCGAGGACCAGGTCACGCAACTCCTGGCATCGGCGAACGCGCCGTCAGCAGTCGACCTGAAAAATGCGCATGCCGATGCTGGACCATGACCTGAAACGATCCGAGGAAACATTTCGCAGGCGAACACAAGCCCAGGAGAATTATAAAGATCAGGGGTTATACTTGTGGAGGGAGGAATATGGCAGAAGTCATTCTTGAGAATATCTGCAAAACCTACGGGAACAGTTTTCGCGCAATCGACCAGTTGAACCTGTCGGTCAAGGACGGCGAGTTCTTGATCCTCGTCGGGCCTTCCGGCTGCGGCAAATCCACGGCGTTGCGAATGATCGCGGGGTTGGAAGACATCACCAGCGGCAGCCTTCGAATCGGCGGGGTCGACGTCGTCGACATGCCGCCCAAGGACCGCGACATCGCGATGGTGTTCCAGAGCTACGCGCTCTACCCGCATATGACAGTATCCGAAAACATCGCCTTTTCGATGCGGCTGGCAGGCAAGCCGAAGGCCGAGCGCAAGAAGCGCGTGGACGAGATCGCTAAAACTCTTCAGCTGACGTCTTTGCTGGACAGCAAACCCGCGAATCTTTCGGGCGGACAGCGTCAACGGGTTGCCATGGGCCGCGCCATGGTGCGCGAGCCGGCCGCCTTTCTCATGGACGAGCCGCTTTCCAATCTGGATGCGAAACTGCGTGTGCAAATGCGCGCCGAAATCACCAGCCTGCAGAAGCAGCTCGGCGTCACGACCATTTACGTGACCCACGATCAGATCGAAGCGATGACGATGGGCGACAGAGTCGCGGTGTTGAAAGGCGGTGTGCTGCAGCAGGTCGACACACCCAAGAGGCTCTATGAATCGCCGGTTAACGCCTTCGTTGCCGGCTTCATCGGCTCTCCTTCGATGAACCTTTTCGAGGCGACCCTGAAGGGCGGCGAGCTCGCTTTTCGCGACTTCGCCGTCCGGCTGCAGGATGCAGCCTTCGTGCGCAGGCCGGCCTTGAGGTCGTATGCGGGGCGCAAGGTCGTGTTCGGGATCAGACCGGAGGATCTTTATGACAGCAGCCTTGAATCCGGTCGCAAGTATCAGACGATACCGGCCAGGGTGACCTCGATCGAGGAACTCGGCTCCGAACAGATCGTCCACATGAACATCGACGCGGTCCGGGTGGACTCCGGCGATCCGGATGCGGTGGACGATTTCGGCCTGGCGTCGAACGCGGTGGCGAGGTTCGAGCCGATCAGCGCCGTCCGCTCCGGCTCGGAAATCCGGTTGGCCGTGGATGATGCCAAGTTCCATTTCTTCGATCCCGAAACGCATCTGGCGATCTGAAGATCTGCGGAAGACCGCGGGCGGGAGCGAGGTGCCTGCGGAAGATACAAGAAGGCTTCTGAATGAACAGACGATCGTCCGCATTGTGCGGCCGATCTTGAAGAAGGAGGAGAAAATGATGTTTCGGATACGACCCGAGATGCTGAAAATAGCCGCGGCCGCATGGTTGCTTGGTGCAACCGGCGCCATGGCGGACACGACGCTGGAATTCACCCAATGGTGGGAGCCCGAATTGCCGGCGGGATCGCTCAGGGCAATCATGAACGACTTCGAGGCTGCAAACCCCGGCATCAAGGTGACGCTGGTCAGCGGTCCCTATGCGACCACGCGAGACCAGATCTCGGTCGGCGCCGCAACCGGAACGCTCAGCGACGTCGTCGGTCTCGACGGCGCCTGGGTGAACAATCTGAACGCGCAGGGTGCGCTAGCCGACATGAACCCGATGATGGATGCGAGCGGGTTCGACAAGACCCAGGTCGCGGATATCATCAAGGTGGACGGCAAGGCGGTGATGTTTCCCGTGGCTTCGTTCGTCTATCCGGTCTTCGTCAATCTGGACCTCGCCGCCCAGGCAGGCGTCACCAAGCTGCCGTCGACCCGCGCGGAGTTTCTCGAAGCCGCCAAGAAGATGACCCATGCCGACAAGAACCAGTATGGCTGGGTGCTGCCGCTGTCGCTGCAAACGCCGTCCGGTGTCCAGAACGACCTGATGTCGTGGGTCTGGGCCTCGGGTCAATCGATGATGGTTGAAGGCAAGCCGGCTCTCGAGGGCAAGCCGGTCGTCGATATGCTCACCTTCGTCAAATCGCTGAACGACGCCGGCGTCATCTCGCCCGGCATTGCCACCAAGACCGAGCAGGAAAAGGTCGAGGAATTCGTCAACGATCGGGTCGGAATGATGATCGACTCGCTCGCGCATGTGAATCTCATCCGCAAACGCAATCCCAAGCTGAACTTCGACCTCATCCCGGTCCCAGTCGTGGCGGACTACAACGGCAAGCGCGGCCTTCCCTATGCCTCCTGGGGCATCGGCATCTCTGCCGCCTCGAAACATCAGGATGAAGCCTGGAAGCTCGTCCAATATCTGATGAGTGAAAAGGTGAATGCCAAGCTCGTGTCGCTTGCAAACGCCTTCCCGGGGAACGTCAACGCCAAGCCCGATTTCGTGACCTCGGACAAGGCTTTCGCCAAGGCTTTCGAAATCTTCAAGACCGGCTATCTCGCCAACGAGTTCACGGGCCTGCCGGTGGCTGAAGACCTGATGACCCAGTTCGACGTGGAGGCTCAGAAGATGCTTGCCGGCGAGCAGTCTCCGGAACAAGCCGCAACCAACGCTCAAAAGGGCTGGATGGCGAAATTCTGAGCGGCCCATTGCCCGTTTGCTATCTTCCACCGGGTGGCCCGGCCTCGGCCAGGCCACCCGTCAACAACGGATCGCAATTTGAGATGGACCTGTTTTTGAAGCGCACCTTCCTCCTGAAGGCACATCCCAGGGGTCGCACATGACCGGGCAGAAGCGCTCCCACCATCGACTGAAACGAGCGGTCGCACCCTATCTCTATCTGTCACCATCGCTCCTCATAATCGGCCTTCTGATGCTGCTGCCGATGGTGACGGTGATTGGCTATTCGTTCCAGAACAGCGCGGTGCTGCGTCGCGACCCGTCCTTTGCCGGACTGAAACACTACCAGGCGATCTTTGCCGATCCGGTGTTCTGGGCCTCGCTGTGGCACACGCTCTACTTCACCTGCATGAGTGTCGTCTTCCATATGACCATCGGCATGCTCTTCGCACTCATGCTGAACAGCGACCGCATCAATCCGACGCTGCGCAACATTCTGCGCGTGCTGTACATACTGCCCTGGCTGTTCACCGCGGTAATTATCGCGGTGATCTGGCGCCTTCTGCTTGAGCCGAATGGTGTCGTGAACAGTGTTCTCATGCAGATGGGCATCATCGGTTCCAAGGTCGAGTGGTTTTCCTCGCCCGCGACCGCGCTGCACGCCGTCACCTTCGCCAATATCTGGGCGGGCTACCCGCTTTTCATGGTCAGCCTGCTCGCAGGCTTGCAGGGCATTCCCAAGGATTTCTACGAGGCCGCCGATATCGACGGCGCGAAGGCCTACCAGAAGTTGATCTTCATCACCATTCCGCAGCTGATGCCGATCATCATCAGCATCTCGCTGCTCGACTTCATCTGGACCATGCAGGTCTTTCCATTGATCTGGATAACGACGGGTGGCGGTCCGATCTACTCGACCGAGGTCCTCAGCACCTACACATACAAGCTGGCGTTTTCGAGCTACAACCTGTCGCAGGCCTCGGCGAGCGCCGTGGTCATCCTGCTGATCTCTCTCGGCCTGACGCTGTTCTACATCCGCTATCAAAAGGCTCGGTAGTCACATGAGGAAAATGCACACGCCCAAAGACAGGCTGATCACCGCCGCGCTCCATGTCGCGCTTGCCGCAGGGCTCTTTTTCGCGGCCTTCCCGATCTACTGGATGCTGAGCAGCTCGTTCAAGTCGAATACCGAAATCTTTGCCCTGCCACCAACCGTCCTGCCGAAGGCCTTCACGCTGGAAGCGTATGCGGCCATCCTGGGCGACCCGGTAAAGCTGCGCTTCTTCTTCAACAGCTACTTCGTGGCCGGAGCGGTGACCGTGCTGACGGTGCTGATCGCCTTGCTGGCGGCCTATGGGTTCAGCCGTTTCAATTTCCGCGGCAAGGGCAGCCTCAACACTCTCATCATCAGCACGCAGACGATCCCGCCGATCACGCTTTTGATCCCCTTTTTCGGGCTTGTCGTCTCGTATGGCATCTTCGACACCTATGTCGCGCTGATCCTGACCTATCTGGTGTTTACGCTGCCCTATGCGATCCTGCTGATGACGGGATATCTGAACACCTTACCCCGCGACCTCGATGAAGCGGTGGCTGTCGACGGCGGCACCAGTTGGACCGCGCTGTGGCGGGTGATCGTGCCGATTTCACTGCCCGGTATCGTGGCGACGTCGGTCTACACCTTCCTGTTGTGCTGGAACGAATTTCTCTTTGCGCTGACGCTGACGAAGTCAACGTCCATGCGCACCGTCCCGATCGGCATCCAGCTGTTGATGGGACAACACGCCTTCGAATGGAACCAGATGATGGCGATGAGCGTGCTCGGCTCGCTGCCGCTCCTGGTCATCTACCTGGTTGCCCAGAGGTTCTTCCTCGCCGGCATGACCGCAGGGTCGGTCAAATAGGATGTCCCTCCAACGGAGAGTGGAATCAAGAAACGAAAGGATGACCGTGAAAGACCTGAAAGTCGGTTGCCAGACCTTTACCTGGGAAATGCTCGGCGACCGTTTTGCCGGCAGCCCGGACGATCTGCTCAAGGCGATCGCCGATGGCGGCTATGCCGGCATCGAGATCACCGACACGATGATCGGCCGCTATGCCGGCAAGCCAACGGAGTTCGCCGCCGCGCTGAAGTCATCCGGGCTGACGCTCGTCTCCTTCGCCTTCGGCTCCAAGAGCGGTTTCACGCTTAGGGATGAGATCGGCGCCGACCTGGAGACCGCCAAACGCTGGATCGACTTCGCCGCCGCCTTTCCCGGCGCGCTGGTGTCGATGGGCTCGGCCACGATCGTTTCCGACGGGCCGCGCGACGACAAGTTTGCCATCGCCGCCGAGGTCTACAACAAAGCCGGCGAGCTCGGGCGCGAGGCCGGCGTCCAGGTCGCGGTGCATCCAAGCTCGCATCACAACACGCTGCTGTTCGACCGCGCCGACTATGATCGCATCTTCGGGCTGGTCGACGCCTCGCTGGTCGGCTGGGTGCCGGACACCGGCCACATCTTGCGCGGCGGCCAGGACATGGCGGATACGCTCACCACTTATCGCGACCGCATCCGCTATGTGCATCTGAAGGATGTCGACGCGAATGGAACCTGGGCGATGCTCGGCAAGGGCGTCTGTGACACGGCGAAGGTGATCGAGATCGCTGGTGCTGCACCCAATTTCAACGGCTGGCTGGTGCTGGAGGAAGAGTCCGAAACGGCCGCCGCCGACCCTGCCGGCGCCGTCAAAACCAACCGCCAGACAATGCGCGGCTACGGAGCCTGAGACGATGACGACGAACAAGCCCCTGTCCGGCCCCGCCGCAATTGCCGCCCTGCCGCGCAACCGGCTTATCGGCGAGTTTTCGCTGTGGTCGGCCGACCTCGCCAATATGGAGCGCGATTTGAAGCGCATCGAGACCCATGCCGATGTCCATCATATCGACGTCGCCGATGCCCGCTTCACCCCTGGCTTCCTGTTCTTCCCGGACCTGGTGGCGCACATCGCCAAGCTCACCGCAAAGCCTATCCATGTCCATTTGATGGTCGAAGCCGAGATCGTCGAGGAACAGACGCGCCAGTTCATCGAGGCCGGCGCCGACCTGATCAGTGTGCACGCCGAAAACGGCGAGACCGGTCTGCGCGCCGTGAAACTGGCGCGTGAACTCGGGGCCGAGGCCGGCGTGGTGCTGCGGCTGGAAACACCGGTCGCGGCCGTCACGCCCTTCCTGCCGGAAGTGGCGTTCGTGACGCTGCTCGGCACTTCCATCGGCGTCAAGGGCCAGAGCCTGTCCGATCAAGCGTGTCCGCGCCTGATCGAGGCGCGCGCGCTGATGCGCAAAGCCGGCCGCGAGGCCGACATCGTGCTCGCCGCCGATGGCGGCATCCGCCATGAGACAGTGCCTTTGCTGCGCGCCGCAGGTGCGCAGACCGTGGTGCTGGGCTCGCTGGCCTTCGGCGATCCCGACCTTGCCCGGCGCATGGCCTGGCTGCACGGACTGGAGGTCGCCGCCTGATGAACAAGATTGCGCTCGCCTTCGATCTCGGCGGCACGGCGCTGCGCGGTGCGCTGGTCGAAAGCGATGGCAATATCGTCGCCCATGCTTCAGCGCCGACGCTTGCCGGTGCGGGATCGGAGGCGGTGATCGGCCAGATCGTCGCTCTGGCAGGCACGCTGCTTAGGGAACACCCGCAGGCAAAGGTCGCCGGCATCGGCGTCGGAGCACCGGGACCGCTCGACCCCAAGGCGGGGATCGTGATTGCGCCGCCGACGCTGGCCGGCTGGCACGACGTGCCGCTGATCGACATTCTGGGGCAGCATTTCGGCTTGCCGGTGCGGCTGGAGAATGACGCCAATGCGGCGGCGCTCGGCGAATGGCGTTTTGGCGCCGGACGTGGCAGCGGATCGCTGGTGTTCGTGACCGTATCGACCGGCATTGGCGGCGGCGTCGTCGCCGATGGCCACATCTATCACGGCAGGCGCGGACTGGCGGCCGAGATCGGCCACATGACCATCACCGGTGAAGGCGACCGCTGCTTTTGCGGCGCCATCGGCTGCTTCGAGGCCGTTGCCTCCGGAACCGCGCTCGGCCGCCGCGCCACGCGACTGACCGCGCCGGGCGACGGCTCGCTCTTACGACGGCTGTCAAATGACGGCGACGTCTCGGCCAGGCATGTCGTAGAGGCTGCCAAGGCCGGCGACGCCAACGCTCTCGACCTGATCGAGGCGGAAGCACAATGGCTGGGCATCGGCTTCACCAACCTGCTTCATCTCTATTCGCCCGATCTGATTGTCATGGGAGGCGGCCTTTCCAACGGGTTCGACCTTCTGGCACCGTCGATCAGAGCGGTTATCCAGCAGCGGGCGATGCCGGCCTATCGCGACGTGCCGATCGTGCAGGCTGAACTCGGCGACCGGGCCGGGCTGATCGGCGCCGCCAGCCTGATCCTGTGGGAAGGCGAACCGGGTGCGCCGCTGGCGATGGCGCAGGACGACAAGGACAGAGGCGCGACAGCCGATGCCACGGAGGCACGCCATGGCTGAACTCGAGCTGCGCGGCGCGCGCGAAGATGGTGAATGGTCCAGTTTGAATGCAGCGCCAAGGTCCCCGAAGAGGACCCCTACCCTTCGCGATTCCAGCTGGCGTATTTTCGGATCGTTTGCCGCTTGTCTTCCGACAAGCCAAGGAGATTCTCCTCGAGATAGCCTTGCCGGATGAGATTGGCGAAGACCTGTATTAGCTGTGAATAGCGATAGTCGAACATCTGGTTGATCTTCCGTCGCTGCTGCCGCAGAAAGTCTTCGACATCCCATATTTCGGAAGGCGTTGCCGCAACGTGGGCCCTGCTCTTGAGTTCAGCCAACGTCTTGTCGAGCGCCACCTTCAGCGCTGCGTCATAGGCAGTGCGGGCGACTTTCTTTTCGGACGGAGACCATTTCTCACCAGCGGTCATCGACTGTCTCTATCGTGTTCGCGGCGGCCGTCATCCGGTAACCCTGGGACGCAGGACCCCGCCTTTGGGACCAATCTACTTTCCGCAATGGTGATCGTTGACCTTGTTCAGCGCATTCGCGTCCGGCCCGACCCGGTCGTAAGAGCACGGGCCGGCCGCCGTGGTGATCAGCATTTTGTCATAGTAGCGCGGGCCGCCGAACAGGGCGTAGATGAGGTCGCGATGGGCGGGGACGTAGCGTTCGGGTTCTGGCTGACGATGGCGATGCTTGTCTTTGGCGACAGCCGCTGTGGACAGGCTGCAGCCGACAGCGAGAGCGAGCATGCAGGTCGCAAAGATCTTGGTGGTCATCGGCAGTACCCCTTCTGACGGTTCGGAATCGCAGCATATCCAAAAGCGCCTGCCGAACAAAGGTTCCCTCGCCGGCATTGCCGGCCGGTGCCGAAATCAGCCCGCACTGCGCGCGCGCCGCCGTTCGGCTGCAACCAGGAGGTCGACGAAAGCGCGCACCTTGGCCGGCCTGAAGCGCGCCGGCGGGAAGACGGCATGGATGCCACCGGACGGCAAGGTCCAGTCCGCGAACACCCGCACCAGCCGGCCGCGCGCAATGTCGTCGGCGACACTGTAATCCGGAAAGATGCCGAGGCCGATGCCGGCCAGCACGCAGGACAGCACGCCTGGTGTCTTGTCGCAGCTGACGACGGGGTTGAGTTCGGCCAGCACCGTTTCCGTGCCCCTCGAGAACAGCCATTGGCCGACCCCGCGCAACTGGGCGTTGCCGACCCAGGGCAGCGACTTCGCCTGCCTGGGGCTGGCTTCCCCAGGCAGCCTGGCGGCCAGTTCCGGGCTGGCGACGACGAATTGCTGCAGGCTGCCCAGCCGCCGCGCCAGATTGCTGGAATCGGCAAGCCAGCCGACGCGGATGCCAAGATCGATCTGCTCGTCGACCAGGTTGCTGACCGCATCGTCGAAGATCGTCTCGACCCGCATTTTTGGGTATTTTCTGGTGTAGGCGGCGATGGTCGGCGCCACGACCTTCTCGCCATAATCGAGCGGCGCCGTCAGCCGCAGCGTCCCCGTCGGCTGCGCCGCTCGCTGCGAAATGTCGCCATAGGCTGCCTCCGCCTCGCGCAGGATGATCGCGGTCCGGTCATAGAACAGACGACCCTCTTCGGTCGCCGTCACGCGCCGGGTCGTGCGCCGCAACAGCGTAGCGCCAAGCTCTTCTTCGAGCTTGCCGACCTGATGGCTGACCACAGCCTTGGCAACATCGAGACGGTCGGCAGCGGCCGTGAACGAGCCGGTCTCCACCACGGTGGCGAAGTAGACGAGCCGATTGAGATTGAGGAGTTCGGTCACAGGCCACTCATTGTCTGATTTTATCAGACAGTTTGTATGATTGATCGCCATTTTTCGCAAGCGGTCCAGCTGTCATCTATCGGGCAACAGAATGAGGCCGCCATGACCAATGCAACCCTAACCTATCTTTTCGACCCGCTCTGCGGTTGGTGCTATGGCGCCACGCCGATGCTGGATCGACTGGCCGCCGGCGGGACCGCGCTCCAACTGCTGCCGGTGGGGCTTTTCTCCGGTGCCGGCGCGCGGCCGCTGGATGCAGGTTTTGCCGCCCACGCCTGGGACAATGACCAGCGCATCGCGCGGCTGAGCGGACAGCGCTTCAGCCAGGCCTATCTCGACAATGTGCTCAATGTCAGCGGCACCTTGCTCGATTCTTCCGCTGCCACCATGGGCATCAGCGCCGCCGGACTGGACGACTGGCGCCAGCGACTTGCGGCACTGAAGGCGATCCAGCATGCCCGCTATGTCGACGGCCGCGATATTGTGACGGTTGACGGCGTCGCCGCGGTACTGGCCGACGCCGGCATGAGCGACGCGGCAAAGCTTTTGAAAGCGCCGACGCAGGTGTTTCTGGCGAAGCATGACGACCTGGTCAGCCGCGGGCGGACATTGTTCCAGCGGCTGCATGCCAATGGCGTTCCCGCGCTGGCGGTGATCGGCCAAACGGCGCCGCGCCTGATCGGCGCCAACGCGCTGTTCGGCAGCTACGACAATCTCGTCGCTCACATCGAGGCGGCGTAGTCCCAGAAATTCTCCCCAGATGAAATTCTCCCCAGACGAAAGGAAAATCCCCATGAAAATCGCACTTATCGGCGCGTCCGGCCAGGTCGGCTCCCGCCTGCTTAAGGAACTCTCCGATCGTGGGCACAACATCACCGCCATTGCCCGGCATCCAGACAAGATCGCGGCACTTCCGGGCGTGACTGCCAAGAAGGGCGACGTCTTCGACAAGGATGGCCTTGCCGCCCTGATCAAGGGTCATGACGCGGTGATCTCCTCGGTTCATTTCCTCGACAGCGATCCCGATACGCTTATCGCAGCCGTGCGTGCTTCCGGCGTCAAACGCTACCTCGTCGTCGGCGGCGCCGGCAGCCTTGAGGTTGCGCCCGGCAAGCGCCTGGTCGACACGCCGACCTTCCCCGATATCTACAAGGCCGAGGCGCAGAAGGGCGCCGACTTCCTCGACACGCTGCGGACGGTCGACGATCTCGACTGGACCTTGCTGTCGCCTTCGGCGCTGTTCGTCGCCGGCGAGCGCACCGGCAAATACCGCATCGGCAAGGACACGCTGCTGACGTCAGACAAAGGCAGCAGCATTTCCTTCGAGGACTATGCCATCGTCATGGCCGACGAGATCGAAAAGCCGGCGCATATCAAGCAGCGCTTTACGGTCGGCTACTGAGTGCACTTCATTGACAGGCGGGCCACTCGACGGAGCGGCCCTCGTCGGTCCCTATCGACGATAGTGCCATCGGAGCCTCCGATGGCACTATCGCTTTCTTCCGTTTCCACTGCTGCCGCCGGTTTGCGAACTCTCATCCGGAGCGGTTCAGGACAGGAACGGAACATGGCAGACATCGCAAAATCGAAAATCATTATCGTTGGCGGCAGCTCCGGAATGGGGCTGGCGTTGGCAAGGCGGTGCCTGGTCTCAGGCGCCGAAGTCATCATAGTCGGCCGCAGTGAAGCCAGGCTCAAGCGTGCCGGCGAGGCGCTGCAGAACCCTTCCGGTTTGAGCGCCGTCGCGGCCGATGTTGCAAGGGAGGATCAGGTCGCTGACCTGTTCAGGCGGATTGGCCGGCTCGACCATATCGTCAGCACCGCCGCCGATATCGAAGGCGCCTATGAGTTATTGCCTGCGATCGACCTGAAGGCGGCGCAGAGAGTCGTCGAAAGCAAATTCTACGGGCCGCTGCTGCTCGCCAAGCATGGCGCGCCGCAGCTTTCGGCCAACGGCTCCATCACCTTCACCTCAGGCATTGCCGCCTACCGGCCGGCGGCGCGCGGCTCGGTCGTTGCCGCTGTCAACGCTGCGCTGGAAGGGTTGGTGCGGGCGCTGGCGGTCGAGCTGGCGCCGGTCCGTGTCAACGCCGTCTCGCCGGGCTGGGTCGACACGCCGATCTGGAGTTTTGTGGCCGGCGACAAGAAGGACGAGACGCTCGATGCAATGGCCAGGCGCCTGCCGGTCGGCCGCGTCGGACAGCCGGACGACATTGCCGATGCCATCGCCTTTCTGATGGGCAACGGTTTTACGACAGGGACGGTTCTGCATGTCGAGGGCGGTCACCGGCTGATCTGAGCGCAGCGAAATTCCTGGCCGCGGCCGCCAGCAGCAGTTTCAGCGCCGGCGGCTGAACCCGCCGGCGGCGCCAGATCAGGACCAGCGACGCCGTGCGGGCCGACCCCGGCCACGGCAATTCGACGATCTCGCCGCGATCGAGCGCGTCGGCAACGGCCAGCCACGGCACCAGGCCCATGCCGACACCAGTCGCCACCAGGCCCGCAATGGCGCCGATGCTGCCGACTTCGGCGGCAAGTTCTGGCGCTGCCATCTCGGCAAAGGCAGTGTCGAACAGATGCCGGTAGACGCATCCGGTTTCCGTCACCACGAAACGCATCGCGGCGAGCGCGGCCAGGTCGCTCTGCCCCGATGCGGGCGCATGTTCGGGTGAGGCGACAAGGACCAGCGGCTCGGCCGATATCGTGCGCCGGGCCAGACGTTCGTCCAGACCGCCTTTGTCGAAACAGAAGGCGACGTCGATCTCGCCTTCTTCGAGCTGCCGCAGCAGGGCATCGCTGCCGGCGATTTTGAGCCGCAGACCGATCTCCGGGTGGTCGCCTCGAAAGGCCGCCAGCCATTGCGGAAGTTTGACAGTGGCAATCGTCTCCAGCGCGCCGACCGTAACCGTTCCGGCGGTCATTCCCGTCGTTGCCTCGACGGCAATACGCGCCTCCTCCGCCAGTTGCAGAATCTCTTCCGCATAGGGTTTCAGCGCGCCGCCGGCCGTCGTCAGATCGAGGCCGTGGCGCGAGCGGATGAAGAGGACGATACCAAGTTCGCTTTCCAGCGACTGGATCTGGTCGCTGACGCTCGACTGCGCCAGATGAACCTCCCGCGCTGCGCGGGTGATGTTGCGGTGCCGCGCCACGGCGAGGAAGGTCTTGAGCAATCGTGGGTGCATGCCGTTTCCGGATCTGGTCTCAGTCCGATATTTCGGGCTTGGCCGGTCCATTTGCAACCCTGGTCCATTTGCAACCCCGGTCCATTTGCAACCCATTGACGCCGGCGTCATCTGGTTGCGGCAGACCAAGGGGCCAGAATTTCGCGGCAATGACCCGCAAGTTTTCCCACGGCCGGCGCGGTGGCCCAAGAGATCGCCTCTGGCAGATCGCATCGCACGTATGCTCTATGCCAAGCTGATTTCCAGCACCGATGGAAGGACCGACATGCCCCGCCCGCAAGGAACCATCGCCCCGATCCTGACGCCGTTCGAGAACGATGGCCGCATTGCCCGTGACCTGTGGATCTCACATGCCAAATGGGTGCTGGGCCAGGGCGCCCATTTGCTGTCGCCGTTCGGCACCACGGGCGAGGCACTGTCGCTCTCGCTCAATGAGCGCATGCAGGCGCTGGAATGGCTGATCGAGGCCGGCATTTCGCCGGCGCGCATGATGCCCGGCACCGGCGTCACCGCACTGCCCGAAACCGTCGAACTGTCGAAGCACGCGGTCGGCCTCGGCTGCGCCGGCGTGATGGTGCTGCCATCGTTCTTCTACACGGCCGCCGGGGATGAAGGCCAGGCGCGCTACTACAGCGAGCTGATCGAACGGGTGGCCAACCCGGCGCTGAAGATGATTCTCTACCACATCCCGCAGAACTCCGGCGTGCCGGTAAGCCCTGCCCTGACCGCCCGGTTGAGCGCGGCGTTTCCAGAGACGGTCGTCGCCTACAAGGATAGCGCCGGCGACTGGAACAACACGGCGGCGGTGATTGCCGCCGCACCCGACGTCGCGGTGTTCCCCAGCTCGGAGGCGCAACTGACCAAGGGGCTCGCCAGTGGTGCTGCGGGCTGTATCTCCGCGACCGTCAATCTCAACGCCGCGGCCATCCGCGCCCTCTACGACGCGACGATCGCTGGCCAAGACGTCACGGAAGCGGACGCCGCGATCAGGGCGTTCCGCAAGGTGATCCAGGATGCAGGCCTGATCCCGGCAATGAAGGCCGTGCTGGCGGTGCGCTCCGGCGACAAACGCTGGCTCAACCTGCGCGCGCCGCATGAGAATGCGACGCTGGAACGCGGCAAGGCGCTGCTCACGGCGCTCGGTCCCGCAGCCGATCACATTGGCCGAGGTCACGCATGATGGCGGTTGGCGCAACCCGCATGCTCGCATCTTTTCAATCGGCCTAAAGTGACGAGCCTGCCGCCTCTAACGCCGACACGGGCTTAGGCAGCCGCGGACGATCAGCCCCTTCCAGGCACAGTGCGATACCGCCATTGGCCCTTGAACGGTCAAAATGGAGGCGTACCATCGCGGCATCTGAAACTGAGTCTTCTTCATTCGTCTGGGCTAATGTCCGGACCGGATTGGATATTTCCTTGGCAATGGACGCAACCAGCGGCGCGGCGGAGCGCGGCAAATCGTTTGCCCATGTGGCGGAGGCGTCCTGGGGCAAGGGCCTCAGCACGCTGCTGCGCATCCTGCGCATGACGTTGCGCCATCCCTGGCAGGTTGCGATCACCATCGCCTCGACCTTCATCGCCGCGACGCTGCAGCTGTTCATCCCGCGCCTGCTGGGCCACGCCATCGACCAGGCGCAAGGCGTGATGGCTGGAGGCGGCGGCGCGGCGGCTGAGCAGGCGCTGTGGACGACGGCGATCACCTTGCTCGTCGTCAGCATTCTGCGCGGCCTCTTCACCATGGCGCAGAATTATTACGGCGAGGCCGTCGGCCACCGCACCGGCTATGAGTTGCGCCTGGCTTTCTACGAAAAGATCCAGCGGCTGAGCTTTTCCTTCCATGACCGGGTGCATACCGGCGACCTGATTACGCTTGGCCTGCTCGACCTCGACGGCGTGCGCATGTTCTTTTCCACCGGCATATTGCGCGTGGTGCTGCTCGGCGTGCTGATCGGCGTCGGCTCCTATCTCCTGATCAGCACCGATCTCGAGCTCGGGCTGCTCAGTCTGAGTTTCGTGCCGTTCGTCGCCTGGCGCTCCTCGGTCACACAGCTCAGGCTGCGCAGCACCTGGCTGACGCTGCAGGAGCGGCTGTCAGTGCTGAGCCGGGTGATGGACGAGAACCTCGGCGGAATCCGCGTCGTGCGCGCCTTTGCGGCGCAGCGGCATGAGCTGGAAAAATTCGACCGCGCCAAGAAGTCGGCGCTGGAGCTTGCCGACCAGCGCGTCGACATCCGCGTCTCCAACACCAGCGCCATGAATTTTTCCTTCCTGGCTGCCATGGGCCTGGTGCTGTGGTTCGGTGGCCAGAAGGTGATCGCGGGCCAGATCAGCGTCGGCACGCTGGCCCAATTCCTCACCTTCATGACCATCCTGCAGATGCCGGTGCGCCAGCTCGGGCTGATGGTCAACTCGTTCGCCCGCGCCTCGACCTGCGGCACAAGGCTGTTCGAACTGCTCGACGCCGAACTCGACATTCAGGATGCGCCCGATGCCAAGGATCTCGTGGTCACCGAAGGCGTGCTGCGCTTCGACAATGTCGGCTTCCGCTACGCGGGCGCCGGCGGCCGGCCGGCACTGTCGGGCATTTCCTTCGAGGCAAGGTCCGGCGAGACCGTCGGCATTGTCGGCCCGCCGGGCAGCGGCAAGTCGACCATCGCGCATCTGATCCCGCGCTTCTACGACGTGACGTCGGGCGCGATCACGATTGACGGGCAAGATATCCGCGAGGTCACGCTGCAATCGCTGCGCAAGGCGGTCGGCGTCGTGCAGCAGGACGCCTTCCTGTTCACCACCTCGATCGAAAACAACATCGCCTATGGCAATCCGTGGGCGCGCGAGACCCGCATCGGGCAGGCGGCTGAATACGCCCAGCTGCACAATTACATCATCGGGCTTCCGGCCGGCTACACTACAGTCGTGGGCGAGCGCGGCTCATCGCTTTCCGGCGGCCAGCGGCAGCGCCTGACCATCGCCCGCACCCTGATGCTGCGGCCTTCGGTGCTGGTCTTCGACGATTCCACCGCGGCTGTCGACGCCGGCACCGAGCAGCGAATCCGCACCGCGATGAAGCGCTTCGCCAAGGACCGCGTCACGCTGATCATCTCGCACCGGCTGAGCTCGCTGATGCATGCCGACCAGATCCTGTTCGTCGAGAATGGCCGCATCGCCGAGCGCGGCACGCACCAGGAATTGCTGGCGCTGGGTGGACGCTACCGCGCGCTTTACGACCTGCAGCTGCGGCCGGACGACGATTTTCCGGTGGCGGTGGGAGCCGCATGATGTCAACACAGAACGACGACCAGAAGGAAGACACCAGCCGGCGGCCCACCAGGGCCGTTGTCGGTTCGCACCGCGACGAGGAAGAGGTCTTCGGCAAGGTCTACGATCCGCGTATCGTGCGCCGCATCTGGAGCTTCGTGAAACCGTATCAGGGCCGGATCTTCATCTCGGTTGCCGCCGTGCTGGTGTTCACGCTGACGCAATTGGCGATCCCGCTGGTCATCCGTTACGCCATCGACCACGGCATGGCCGCTGGCAAGGCCGACCGCTCGGTGATGAACTGGGCGATCGGCGCCTTCGCTCTGATCATCCTGATCAACTATGGCGCCAGCTATGTCCAGGAAAGTGTCGTCGGCAAGGTGGCCGAGAATGTGCTGTCGGATTTGCGCCGCGCCATGTTCAGCCATCTGCAGCGTGTGTCGCTGAGCTTCATGGACAAGACCGAAGTGGGACGGTTGATGTCGCGCCTGCAGGGCGACGTCAATTCCATGCAGGAATTCCTCGAGACCTCGGTGATGTCGGTGGGCGACATCGTGCTGCTGTTCGGCATCGTCAGCGTGCTTTTGTGGCTCGATTTCCGGCTCGGTCTGCTGACGCTGTCGACCATGCCGGCGTTGTTCATCGTGCGCCTGTTCTGGCTGCCGCGCGCCAAGGTCGCCTTCATGGCCGCGCATGAGACCAACTCGATCGCCAATGGCGCGCTGGCCGAAGGCATCCATGGCGTTCGCACGGTGCAGAGCCTGGAGCGCCAGCACGTCAATTTCGACCTTTATGACGAGAAGGTGCTGGCCAATCTCAGGGCTCACCTGACCTCGGCCAAATATGCGCAGGTGATGGTGCCGATCGTCGACACGCTGACCGGCATTGCGATGGCAACCGTGATCGTCGTCGGCGGCTCGATGGTGCTGTCGCACAGCCTCGACATCGGAGTCATGGTGGCGTTCCTGTTCTATATCCAGCGCTTCTTCGACCCGATCCGCTCGCTCACCATGCAGTACTCGGTCATGCAGCGTGCCATGGCGTCGGGCCAGCGAATTTCCGAAGTGCTCGATGTGCCGGTCGATGTCAGCGACAGACAAGGCGCGGTGGCGCTGACGCGCGACATGGACGGTTCGGTCGAGTTCAGGAACGTCACCTTCGGCTACCGGCAGAACCAGCCGGTGCTGAAAAACATCTCCTTCCGCGTCAATCCCGGCGAGACGGTTGCGCTTGTCGGCCCGACCGGTTCGGGCAAGTCGAGCTGCATGGCGCTGGTGCACCGCTTCTATGATGTCTGGTCGGGCGAGGTGCGGGTCGGCGGCCACGATGTGCGCGACGTGACGCAGGATTCGCTCGGCGACCAGGTGGCGATGGTGCTGCAGGAGCCATTCCTGTTTTCCGGCACGGTGCTGGAGAACATCCGCTACCACAAGACATCGGCTACCCGCGAAGAGGTTGTGCGCGCCGCGCAGGCCGTCGGCGCGCACGACTTCATCGAGCATTTGCCCGATGGCTACGACACCGAGCTCGAACAGCGCGGCGGCAATCTGTCCCTCGGCCAGCGCCAGCTGATCAGTTTCGCCCGGGCGCTGGTGGCGGATGCGAAAATCCTGGTGCTGGACGAGGCGACAGCGAGCATCGATTCCTACACCGAGATGCTGATCCAGAAGGCACTGGTCACGCTGCTGGAAGGCCGCACCGGGCTGGTCATCGCGCACCGGCTGGCGACCATACGCGGCGCCGATCGCATCATCGTTCTACAGAACGGCGAGATCGTCGAAAGCGGCAACCACGAGCAGCTGATGGCGCTCAAGGGCCTCTATGCCAGGCTCTACAACATGAACTACGCATCGTTCGACGATATTGCCGAGGAAGACATAGGCGCGCTGGCCGGCAAGGCGACGTGAGCTGCTGCCGGTTCGGCTCGACTGGAAATAGTGCGGGGCCAAAACTCGTCGTCGACCAATTCGGCTTCAGATGTCGACACGTTTCAGCTCGCCTTCCAGCGTAAGCCCGGCGTCACGCCTGCCGGCGCGTTCGGGTGGACGAGCCGCCGGCCGCCTTAAGGGCGATCCCGCGTAAATTCTGAATTCTACGCGCCGCCCAGCGCGCGCGATGGCCCGCCCAGCTTGCGCCTGAACCTCAGCAAACGCCGTGATGATGGCTTTCGTTCCTTAGCCGTCGGATGAAAATCGCCGGGGAACAGGAAGGCTTGCTGGGAGTTTAGTTCTTCGAGCCGCGCCGTGAACGGCGCGGCAGGGAAGGAGACGGCATATGGGCCTGGGTACCATTCTTATTATCATCCTGATCATCGCGTTGCTCGGCGGCTTCAGCGGCCTCGGCGGCGGCCCGTTCTACGGCACTGGTTACTATGGCGGCGGTGGCCTCGGGCTGGTGCTGATCATCGTGATCATTCTGGTTGTTCTCGGGCGAATATAGCGTCGCCATTGGCGGCCGCCGAGTTTCTACGGCGGCCGCGTTTTCGCCTGACATCGAGGTTTGAAGACATGGCAGCTGAAGACATTGCTGGTCCGGAAACACTGGGCCGGCGTCGGCGCGAGCGAACGCGACGAGCTGGGATATCCTAATGGTGGCACTATCCGAAGGCGCCGGGCGTAATGCTGCAGACCCCTACACCCGCCTGGCGGCCGTGGCGTTCATCGAGGCGGATCGGACGCTTCGAGAAACCCAGGACGGCGACGAGGCGGGTTCGGCCTTTCTCGCTCTTGTCGACAAGGGCAGCATCGGCCCGAAGGCAGCAATGGCAGGCACGCCTTACGCCTGAACGCGGTCAACCCGCCGTAGTTCCGCCAGCAGAAACACCACCAGCACGCAGCACAGGATGCCAAGCGACGATGGCAGTCCCTGATGTCGGGTCAGTTGCATCGCCAGCCCGGCCACCGGGGAGCCGACGATGCCGCCTACGCCCCATACGAACGCAAAGGCGGCATTGCCGGCGATCAAGGCTTGACCGGTGAAACGCTCGCCGAGCTGGATCAGCGACAGCGTGTAGATCCCGAACGAGACACCGCCCCAAACGAAGAAGAGCGGCCAGATAAGCCATGTAGCGAAGAGCAATGGCAACAGCAGGCAACCGGCCAGGCAAGCCAGGACACAGAACAGCATCATCGGCTTCGAGCCAAACCGTTCGGCGGCGCGCCCAAGCACGACCTGCAGCACGGCATTGCCGGCGATGAAACAGGTGATGAGCGAAGCGATGCGCTGCTCAGTGCTGCCGAGCGCGGCACCATAGACCGCGAACAGCGAAAGCAGGACTTGCTCGAAGGCGGCAGCCGTGAAGACTGCGAACAAGAGCAGCGGCGCCAGCGCGAAGAAGCCGCCGACCGACACCGCTTCGCCCTCACGCGGCATGTCGGGCAGGCGCGGCGCGACGGCAAGCACGATCAGGCCGCAGACAAGGAAGGCCGCGCTGCCGATGATGAAGGGTGGCCATCCTTGCGTGCCGACCAAGCCTAGCGACAGCGGGCCGAGGCCAAAGCCGGCGGAAACGATGGAGGAGTATAGGCCCATGATGCGGCCTCGGCGTGCGGCGGGTGTGATCGAGACCAGCCAGGTTTCACTGATCACGTAAAGCGGATTGGCAAAGAAGCCGAGCAGGAAGCGCAACGGCATCCAGGCCCATACATCCTGCGTCCAGGCAATCGCGATCAGGACGGTTGCTGCCAGGATCGAACACACAACCGCAAGGCGCGCCGCGCCCACCCGCCGGACCAGCGCCGGCGTGAAGAGCGACGATATAATGAAACCCAGAGGCGTCATCGCGGCCGAGAGGCCGATAAGGCCCGGTGTCGTCCCTTGCCGTTCCAGGATGAAGCTGAGTAGCGGATACGTCAGCCCCTGTGCTATGGCGAACACCGTAACTGTCGCGATGATGCCGGCCATCGCGACCCATGGGATGCGGTTCTCTGGCGGTGACGTCGCGTCTTCGGCGCTCATGCCGGCTTCGAAGCAGGATCGGCACGTTCCGGCAAGTGCAAATGCCGGCAAAACGCCGCGGTACGCCCAAACAGGCGGGCGGGTATTATCCGCGACATCAGCTCACACTTGCCAGAAGCGTTTGACGATTTCGGCCTCGACCTGGTGTCTGGTCAGACCGATATCGTCGATCAGGTGCGGATTGGCCTCCGCCATCTGCTTGAGGTCCCAGCGAAAGCGTAGCCGCTCGCGCCAGGCCGCGATCATGCCCCGCGGGCCTGTCGGACGCCGGCCCGATGACACCGCCTTTTCCGGCAAGGCTGCACGAGCAGAAGCAAGGGTATCGTTCATGGCAACCTCCATTCGGTTTGAGGGGCGACAGCCCTCTGCTTGAAAGAGGTTGAATTCTGCCGCATGCGGACGGCGCCGTAATTAAGCCCGGCCAAATAGTTCTCAAAAGTTCCAAACCGGCTAGAGCACCTCGCCGTTTCATGGAAACGGCGAGGTGCTCAACTCTTTGTTTTGACGCCATACGTCCGTGAAGCGCTCCGCCGCGCTTTCCCGTGGGAAAACCGCCTTCACACCTTTCCTGGAATTGCTCTATAGATGCGCGTTATGCAGGGATCGCGCTTTGCCTTTGGTCCGTTCGTGCTTGATCCGGGTGCGGGAACGCTCCTTCGGGACCAAGTTCCCGTCGCCGCCGGCCACCGCGGACTGCAGCTGCTGGCGGCGCTCGTCGCCCGGCCCGGCGAGATCGTGGCCAAGGCCGAGTTGATGGATGCGGCATGGCCAGGCACCGCCGTTGAGGAAGGCAACCTCACCGTCCAGATTGCGCAATTGCGCAAGCTGCTGGGTCCGGCCACGAACGGCGGAGAATGGATATCGACCGTTCCGCGCGTCGGCTATCGCTTCGCCGGCGCCATCGAACAGCTCGGCGACGAGAAGCGACAGGCTTTGCCGCTGCCCGCCAAACCGTCGATAGCCGTGCTGCCCTTTGCCAATTTCAGCAACGACCCCGAGCAGGAAGCCTTCGCCGACGGGTTGACCGAAGACCTGATCACCGACCTGTCGAGGATCGGCGGCCTGTTCGTCATCGCGCGCAACTCGACCTTTGCCTACAAGGGCAAGGCGGTGGATGTGCGCGAGGTCGCCAGAGAACTTGGCGTGCGCTATCTGTTGGAGGGCAGCGCCAGACGCGCCGCCGGGCGCGTGCGCATCAACGCCCAGCTGGTCGACGCGCTGAGCGGCGAGCATTTGTGGGCAGACCGCTTCGATCGCGGCCTGAAAGATATCTTTGCCGTTCAGGACGAGGTGACGGCCAAGATCGTCGAGGCGCTGCTTGGCCGGCTGCGCGCGCCGCTGCCGCGCAACCGGCCCCGAAATCTCGAGGCCTACGATCTGTGCGTGCGGGCCCGCAACCTGATCGACGTCTCGCCGGAGACGGCGCGCGAAGCGCATCTGTTGCTGACGCGCGCTCTTGCGCTCGATCCGGACTATGCCGAAGCCTATCGCTGGCTTGCCATGAACCACTGGATGGGATGGGTGCATTGGGGAGAGCCCATTGAGCCTGCCCGCGGCCTTGCCCTGGAACTGGCGCGCAAGGCTGTGGCGATCGATCCCAACGATGCCGGCTGCCACTGGGTGCTTGCCAACCTGCTTGCCTATGAGCGCAGATTCGACGAAGCGGATGTGGGATTTGCCAAGGCGTTCGAGCTCGACCCGAACGAGGCCGATGCCTGGGCGACATTGTCCGACATCGCGGTCCTGGCCGGGCGCGTCGAGGAGGGCCTCGACTATATCAGCAAGGCGTTCCGGCTGAACCCGTTTCCGGCAAGCTGGTACTATCTGACGCTCGGCCAGGCGCAATATGCGGCGCGCGACTATGAAGCCGCCGTCGAGACGACGCGCCGGGACGAGACGTATCGGACAAGCTCGCGCCGTTTCCTTGCGGCAAGCCTTGCGCAACTCGGCCGGATCGACGAGGCGCGCGCCGAGGTCGACCTGTTCCTCGTCGCGAACCCACATTTCACCACCCGTCACTGGGTCGAGACGGAGCCGTTCCGCGACACTGCCACGCTCGACCATTTCGTCGATGGCTTCCGAAAGGCCGGCCTTCCGGAGTGACGGACCGGCGTGCTCGATCGATGCCAGGCACCGTCGGTTGCGGATCAATCCTGCCAATGTTTGCACGTCGCGAGGCCGCTCGACCGATCTTGCTTCCGCGAGCAGTCATCCAACAGCGATTGCAGCGAAGCGGCGCGCGAAACCTCTGTCACGGTGAAGCCGGCTGGAACGGCCACGATCGATCCGGCCACGGGTGAGCGCTGGGTGGCGGCTGGCGACTGCCTGTTGCGCTCTCGTCTGCAATGCCGGCATCACGGTCGCCGTGGGCAATGATCGGCTTGCCTCATTGAGCTTTTAGCGACGCGCTCCGACAACTCGCGATGATTTTTCTAGATGCCATTTGTCGAAGCACAATCTTTTCCGAAAGCCGGTTTCCACTTTTCGGGACCATGCTCTAGCGGCTGTCTGTTTCTTGTTGCTGGCGCGATCGGAAGTCACCCGCACAACCTGGTTTCTGAGCGCCCTTTAGCTTTCCTTGTTTGAGGTCGGCGGCGGGAGTAATAGTCGCCAAGGAATTGCGAGGAGGAAGAGATGACGCTGAACTTCGACCCGAAGGCGAAGGCCACGGCGTTGTACCATGGCGAATTCCGACCGATGTTCATTGGCGGCAAGTGGGTCGCCGCGCAGTCCGGCCAGGGCATGCAGGCACTCAATCCGGCAACAGGCGAGGTGCTGGCGACAGTGCCGCGCGGCGGGGCTGCCGATATCGACTCGGCGGTGGCCGCCGCGCGCGCGGCCTTCGAAGGCCCATGGTCCAAATTCTCGCCCTACGAGCGGCAGTGCGTGCTGCTCAGGATCGCCGATCTGTTCGAGACGCATTGGGAAGAGCTCAGCGTTTCCGACACGCTCGATATGGGACTGCCGATCACGCGCACGCTCGCCAACCGGCGCCGCGTCATCGGCATGCTGCGCTTCTATGCCGGCATGGCGACGGCGCTGCATGGCGAGGCGATCGACAATTCGATTCCCGGCGAGATCGTCACCTTCACCCGGCGCGAGCCGGTGGGCGTCGTTGGTGCGATCATTCCCTGGAACGCGCCGACCGCCGCCTCGATCTGGAAGATCGCGCCGGCGCTGGCGACAGGCTGCACCATCGTGCTGAAACCGTCCGAGGATGCGTCGCTGACGCCGCTGCTGATCGCGCAACTGATGCAGGAAGCCGGCGTGCCCGACGGCGTCGTCAACGTCGTCACCGGCACCGGGGCCGAAGCCGGTGCGCGGCTCGCCGAACATCCAGACGTCAACAAGATCGTTTTCACCGGATCGACGCTGACCGGCCAGGCCATCGCGCGGGCAGCCGTGGCCAACCTCAAACGCGTTTCACTGGAGCTCGGCGGCAAGTCGCCGATCATCGTCTGCCGCGACGCCGACATCGACAAGGCTGTTCCGATCGCGGCGATGGCGGTGTTCGTGCATTCGGGCCAGATCTGCATTGCCGGCTCGCGGCTGTTCGTGGCGCGCGAAATCCATGACGAGTTCGTCCGCCGCCTCGCCGATTTCGCCGGCAGACTGCGGATCGGCCATGGCATCGAGGCAGAGACGGAAATCGGACCGCTCATCAATGCCAAGCAGGCAGCCAAGGTGGAGGGCTATATCAGGGCCGGCAGCGACGAAGGCGCCGAACTGGTCGCCGGCGGCTCGCGGCTGACCGGCGAGCTCTACGATGGCGGCAACTTCATTGCGCCGACGGTCTTCGGCGCCGTGTCGGACCAGATGACCATCGCGCGCGAGGAGATTTTCGGCCCGGTCATTTCGGCGATGCCCTTCGACTCGCTCGACGAAGCGGTGGCGCGTGCCAATGCGACGCCCTATGGCCTGGCCGCCGGCATCTTCACGACACATCTGGGCACCGCGCACAAGCTTGCGCGCCGCGTCAAGGCCGGCTCGGTCTGGGTCAACATGTACCATGCCATCGACCCGGCGGTGCCGTTCGGCGGCACGAAGATGTCGGGTTATGGCCGCGAGGGCGGCATCGAGCATCTGCACGAGTATCTGGAGACCAAGTCGGTCTGGATCCAGACCGACTGATATTCGCGCGGCGTACTCTGCGAATCACGATGAAACCACAACGGCCAGGACGGCGGCGCAGTCACCGGCTTTGACCAGGCCGGGGAAATGCCGCGCCGCCAGAATGCCGGACATTTTTGCCCGGATTTCCTGCGGAGCGATGCCGGTGCGGCCGGTGGAATGGATGCGCGCCAGCACCGAGCCTTCTTTCACAGGCTCGCCGAGATCGACCATGGTTTCGATCATGCCGTCCTCCTCGGCGAAGGAGAAACAATCGCCTGACGGCATGTCGAGCCACTGAGTTCTGCCCTTCTCGACCGCACCATCAACAATGCCGGCATGGCGCAGCACATTGCTGATGCCGCGCCGCGCGATCCGCACAGTCTGTGCGCGCGAGGTGCCGCCGCCGCCAAGCTCGGTGCTGACGAAGACCTTGCCCATTTCCTCCGCCGCCGTGTCGTACATGCCGACGGAGTCGATCTCGATCATGCGCATCGAGAACGGGGCAGAGAACGCCGCGACCGCATCGAAGGCTTTCTGCTCCAGCACCTTGTCGGGCACCGTGTGGGCGGCACAGAAGGGCACGAAATCCAGTGTCTTGCCACCGGAGTGGAAGTCGAAGACGAGGTCGGCGCGGGGCAGCAATTCGCGCTGGAAATAGTCGGCGATCTTTTCCGTCACCGTGCCGTCGGGACGGCCGGGAAAGCTGCGGTTCATATTGCCCTTGTCGATCGGCGATGTCCGGGTGCCGGCGCGAAAGGCCGGATAGTTCATCGCCGGCACGATGATCACCGTGCCGCTGACCTGTTTGGGATCGAGCGTGCGGGCGAGATCGTAGAGCGCCAGCGGCCCCTCATACTCGTCGCCATGATTGCCGCCGGTGAGCAGGGCAGTCGGCCCCTTGCCGTTGCGGATGACGCAGATCGGGATCATCACCGAGCCCCACGCCGAGTCGTTGCGGCTGTAGGGCAGGCGCAGGAAACCATGTTGCACGCCGTCCTTGTCGAAATCGACGGTCGGGGCGATCGGGGATGGGCGAAGGCTAGGCATCGGGCTCAATTCTTCACCACCAGTTTGCGCGGTACATTGGCGAGGCACTCTACACCGGTTTCGGTGATCAGGATGGATTCGGTGATTTCCAGTCCCATGGTCTCCAGCCAGAGACCGGTCATGAAATGGAAGGTCATGCCAGGCTTGAGTTCGGTGCGGTCGCCGGGGCGCAGGCTCATGGTGCGTTCGCCCCAATCCGGCGGATAGGAGAGACCGATGGAATAGCCGGTGCGGTTGTCCTTGACGATGCCATATTTCTTCAACACGGCGAAAAAGGCGTTGGCGATGTCCTCACAGGCATTGCCGGGCTTTGCCGCCGCCAGCCCCGCCTCCATGCCTTCCAGTGTCGCCTTCTCGGCATCGAGGAATTCCTGTGTCGGCTTGCCGAGAAAGACGGTGCGCGACAGCGGGCAATGGTAGCGGTTGTAGCAGCCGGCGATCTCGAAGAAGGTGCCCTCGCCCGACTTCATCGGCTGGTCGTCCCAGGTGAGATGCGGCGCCGAGGCGTCGGCGCCCGACGGCAGCAGCGGCACGATCGCCGGATAGTCGCCGCCGATGCCGTCGACGCCGCGCGTGCCGGCATCGTAGATCTCGGCGACCAGATCGCATTTGCGCATGCCGACTTCGATCTTGTCGACGATGCGCTGGTGCATGGCTTCGACGATCCGAGCCGCCATGCGCATATAGTCGATCTCGGTTGAACTCTTCACGGCGCGCTGCCAGTTGACCAGCGCTGTCGCGTCGACGAAGCGGGCGTTGGGCAAATGCTTCTGCAACGCGGCGAAGGCAGCGGCCGAGAACCAGTAATTGTCCATCTCGACGCCGACGGTCAGCTTGCCCCAACCGCGATCACTAAGCACGCTGGCCAAAAAATCCATCGGGTGGCGCTCGGTCGACTGCACGTAGTGGTCGGCATAGCCGACGATGTTGTCATGCAAGAGATAGGCGGTGCGCTTGGCGCCATTGGCATCCTGGCCGCGGCCGTACCAGACCGGCTCGCCCGATGGTGGCACGATCACCGCCTGATGCACATAGAACGACCAGCCATCATAGCCGGTCAGCCAGGCCATGTTGGATGGGTCGCTGACAACCAGGAGATCGACGCCCTTCACCTCCATGGCTTTGCGCGTCTTGGCGAGGCGATCCGCAAATTCGGCGCGCGAGAATTTCAGGTTCGGTTGCATTGTTCTTGGTCCTCGTTTGTTGGGCCTCAAGCCTGTTTTCAACTTTGTTGAACCCAGCTCGTCGTTCTTGCTTGAGCGTGATCTCTGGGAAAAACCGGTTCCCACTTTTCCGGATCACGCTTTGGCCAGCATCAGCTTTCAAAAATGGTTCCGGCATTGGCCGCCCGCGCCCGGTCGCGGGCGAGTGTGGCGATTGCCGTATCCTGCACACCGGTGCCGGTGAGGTCGGCGATGGTGATGTCGCTGGGTGAGCGCCTTCCGTGCCGTTCGCCGGCGATGATCTGGCCGAGTTCGGTGACCTCGGCATCGGCGCCCATCACGCCCGATGCGATGGCATGATGCAGTTCGCCGAGACGCTGTGTCTGCTTCGCGCTGTCGGCGACATAGAGATCGGCCATGCGCAGGATCGTTGGCGCGATCTCGTTCTTGTGCTCGGCGTCGGAGCCCATGGCGGTGATGTGCTGGCCGGCAACGACAAAGCCGGCCTTGATCAGCGGCTCGGTCGACGGCGTGGTGGTGACGATGATGTCGGCGCCGATGGTTGCTTTGGCTGCATCCGGCTCGGCGCGCACGAGAATACCTAGTTTTTCGCGCAGCGCGCCTGCGGCCGTCTCCGCCTTTACGGCATCGCGCGCCCAGATGCGTGCCTCGGCGATCGGCCGCACCAACATGAGCGCTTCGAGTTGCAGCCCGGCTTGCACGCCGGCGCCGAAGATTGCGGCGACGGACGAATCCGGCCGCGACAGATGCTTCGCCGCGACGGCACCGGCAGCAGCGGTGCGGACATCTGTGAGATAGCCATTGTCCAGCAGCAGCGCCTCGACCACACCGGTCCTTGCCGATAGCAGCACCATCATGCCGCCTCCGCTGGGCAGACCGAGCTTCGGATTGTCGAAAAAGCCGGAGCTTATCTTGACGGCGAAACCGTCTATTCCAGGCACATAGGCCGACTTCACATCGACCTCGCCGCGCTGCTCGTGAATGTCCAACCGCAGGATCGGCGGCATCGCCACCGGCAATGTGGCGAGCGCGCGGAAAGCGTTTTCGACACAGGCGACAGCGTCGAGATCGAGCGTCACGATTGTGCGCAGTTCTTTCTCGGTAAGGATCGTCATCCGGCTCATGCGACGCGCTCCGCGAAGGCGCGCACTGCGAAGGATAGTGTTCCGTCACACCCCCCTCTGGCCTGCCGGCCATCTCCCCCGCAAGGGGGGAGATTGGACTGCACTCCTGCCTTCGCCAATCTCCAGCGCAGCAAGAACAGCGACCGCATCGAAGCTGCCGATCTCCCCCCTTGCGGGGGAGATGTCCGGCAGGACAGAGGGGGGTGGGCGGGAATTCGGCGTGGGAGAGTTTTCATGCCGCGCGCTCCGCGATTGCATCACCGCAGACGATCTTGCGATGCGTGTTCATGTCGATATTGCGGCCCGAGAGAAGAACGACCACGGGCCCGGTCGCCCTGACCTTGCCGGCGAGTAGCGCAGCGATGCCGACCGCTCCGGCGCCTTCGACGATCTCGCGCTCCTGTTCATAGGCATGGCGGATGCCGGCGGCGATCTCGTCCTCGCTGAGCAGGATGACGTCGTCGAGCAGATCGCGGCACATGGCGAAGGTCAGCCGGTTGTCGAGACCGATGCCGCCGCCGAGCGAATCCGCCAGCGTCGGCAACTCCTCGACCTCGACCGGACGGCCGGCATCGAGGCTGGCCTTCATCGCCGCGCCGCGCGCCATCGAAACGCCGATGATTTTTGTCCCGGGGCTGACGCCCTTGACGGCGGCGGCGATGCCCGAGGCGAGTCCACCACCGGAGAGCTGCACCAGGACGAGAGCGGCATCCGGGACCTGCTCGATCATCTCCAGTCCAAGCGTGCCTTGCCCGGCGACGATGGCGGGATGGTCGAAGGGCGGCAACATCACCAGCCCCTCTTGCGCCACCAGCCGCTCGACCTCCTGCTGCGCCTCGTCCTGACTGTTGCCGATGATGCGGACATCCGCGCCAAGCCGACGGATTTCGTCGAGCTTGTTGCCCGGCACCAGTCGCGACATGCAGATCACCGCACGCATGCCTTCGAGCTTCGCGGCATGGGCCAGCGCACGGCCATGATTGCCGGTCGACGCCGCGACCACGCCGCGCGCCTTCTCCTCGGCGCTCAGCGAAGCAACGGCATTCGAGGCGCCGCGCAGCTTGAAGCTGCCGGTGGTCTGACGGTGTTCAAGCTTGAGGTGGACGGGGATGCCCAGTCGTTCGGAAAGGCTGTGAGATAACCCTGTCGGCGTGCGTTCGATTTTGCCGGCAATTCGCTCCCGGGCGGCACGAATATCGTTAAGGGTGACCGTCGTCATGATCGTCAATCGCGCGGCAAAGGCAGCGTCATCAGACGGCCAAATTCGGGATGCGACGTCCCGTCGCCACACAACCGCAAACAATTCCAGGCGCTGGCCTGATTGCTGGTGACGACCGGGCGGTCGATCGCCTGTTCCATGCCGGGAACCGCGAGCGCTCCGCGCAATGCGGTGCAGGACACGAACAGTGCATCGGCCTGCGCATGCGTCGCCTCACGAGCTAGGTCGACGATCGCTGCCGGCGCAATGCGCGCCATCTCGCGATCGTCCTCGGAGCCGAGGCAGGTGAAGCTGACGATCTCAAAGCCGCGCTCGCCGAAATACGTCGCCATCGGCCTGGAGGTTTCGACGGTGTAAGGGGTGAGGATGCTGATCTTTTTCGCGCCCAGCGCCTGCAGCCCGCGCACGCCGGCCATCGGCGGCGTGACGACGGGAACACCCGGCTTGGCAGACTGGATCGCGGCCTCGATTTCAGCGTCGCCAATCACCACCGAGGCCGAGGTGCAGGAGTAGCAGATCGCGTCGAGCGGCTCGTCTGGCAGGATCAGCGCGGCGCCCGCCGCCAGCTTCGGCTGCATCTTGCGAAGGTTTTCCGGCGTCGTCGGATTCTTGTAGGGAATGCGCGCGACATAGACGCCGACCCGCTCGCTCGCCACCATGCGGCGGAAATCCGGTTCGCTGGTGTGGTCGGTGGCAAGGATGATCAGGCCGACGCGCTTTTCCAGCGGGCGCGCATCGAGCGCCGGCCTTGTCGGCATCAGCCTGATCTCGGGCAGCGGTTTCATCTCAGAATTACCTTTCGATCTTGCCGTAGCGATGTTCCAGCCAGCGCAGCAGCACGACCGAGAAGAGGCTGATGACGAGAAAGAAAGCGCCGACCAGCGTGATCGGTTCGATGTAGCGGTAGTAGGTGTTGGCGACGCTCTTTGCCTGGTTCATCAGCTCCAGCACGGTGATTGCCGATAGCAGCGGTGTCTCCTTGAACATGGCGATGAAATAATTGGCCAGCGCCGGGATCATCGGTGGGATCGCTTGCGGAATGATGATGTTGGTCCAGGTCTGCGTGGCGCTCAGATTGCAGGCCTTGGCCGCCTCCCACTGGCCGCGCGGCACGTTGTCGATGCCGGCGCGATAGACTTCCGCCGTGTAGGTGCCGTAGTGCAGGCCGAGCCCGATGACGCCGGCGACCAGCGGCGGCAACAGGATGCCGAAATCCGGCAGGACATAGAAGATGAAATAAAGTTGCACCAGAAGTGGCGTGCCGCGGATGAATTCGGCCGCCCAACCAACGGTGCGCGACAGGACCTTGTTGGGCGAGCGTCGCGCCAGCGCGATGCCCAGACCCACGACAGCGGCCAGCACGGAGCCGAGCAGCGTTGCCAGGATGGTGATCTTCACGCCCTGGATCAGCGTCGGCAGGATCTCCCAGACGAAGTTCCAGTCCCAATCCATCAGACGCGCACCCCGTCGAGGCCGCGCGCCATGCGGCGTTCCAATGAACGCACGCCCCAGGAGATGATCAGCGCCAGGGCGAAATAGATGATCAGGATGGTGGTGAACGGCGCCAGCGTGTTGCCGGTCTGCGAGCGCACGACCTGCGCCTGAAAGGTGAGATCGGCGAGCGAGATCAGCGACACCACGGAGGTCGCCTTGAGCAGCTCGATGGCGTTGTTGCCGAAGGTCGGCAGCATGATCAGCAGCGCCTGCGGCAGGATGACATGGCGCATGCCTTGCCAGCGGCCGAGGTTGAGCGCGATGCAGGCCTCATATTGTTCGCGGCCGACCGACTGGATGGCGCCGCGTACCACCTCGGCCGCATAGGCGCCGACATTGAGGCCCAGCGCCAGCACACCCGCCTGCAGCGGGGTCAGTTCGAGGCCGATCAACGGCAACACGAAATAGGCAAAGAACAGCTGCACGAAGATCGAGGTGCCGCGGAAGAATTCTATATAGACGGTTGCCAGCCAGCGCAGAGCAAAGAAGCGCGACACGCGGCCCATGCCGGCGAGGAAGGCCATGATCAGGGCGAGCACCGACCCCATCAGCGTCAGCTCGATGGTGACAAGCGCTCCCTGCAATATCAGGCCAAGGTAGCCGGACCACTGGGTCATTCGGGTTCCAACGGTTGGGTTCTAGCTCCTTCTCCCCGTACACTGGGAGAAGGTGCCGGCAGGCAGATGAGGGGCAGCGCTAAATTCTCAGAACCTGGCGCCGCCCATCATCCGGCCCTTCGGGCCACCTTCTCCCCGTGAACGGGGAGAAGGCAAAACGGCCCTATTTCGCCGCGCAGAGCTTGTCCCGCGTGGTCGACATCGCGGCTGCGGCCGAGAAGCCGTAGGGCTCGATGATCTTGGCGAACTCGCTGGATTTCTTCAGCTTGGCGAGCTCGACATCGAAGGCATCGCGCAGGGCCTCATCGCCTTTCTTGAAGGCGGCGCCGTCGCAATAGACCGGGGCGCCGACCACCGGGGCGATGACTTCGAGGTTCGGATCGTTGGCTTTCTTGACGAGGTCGTTGATCGACAGGACGGGCAGCGAATAGGCGTCGATGCGGCCGTCCTGCAGCATCTTCAGGCCGCTCTGGCCGTCCGGCACGACGATGACGCGCTCGCGCGGCACGCCGGCGTTGAGCGCCAGCTTCTCCTCGGTGCCGCCACCGGGCGCGCCGATGGTGGCTGACGTGTCCTTGGCGACGTCCTCGTAGCTCTTGAAGCCCTTCGGATTGCCCTTCTTCACCAGCATCGCCTCGGCGTCGCACAGCACCGGCTCGGAATAGACGACCGCCGCGCAACGCTCCGGCTTCATGAACAGGCCGGCGGTGACGACGTCGAAGCGGCCGGCCTGCAGGCCGGGGATCATCGCGCCATATTCGGAGATCGAAGCGACGATGTCGGCAACACCGAGACGCTTGAAGACCTCGCGCGCCACGTCGGGCGCCGCACCCGAAACCTTGCCGTCGGCGGCGACCGCCGTATAGGGCGGCTCGTTGGCGATCGCGACGCGGGCAAAGCCCTGCGCCTTCAATTGCTCGAGCTTGCTGTCATCGGCCGAACCGGTGCTCGACGCGGCGAGCACCGCCGTCAGTGCGATACCGGCGACGCCGGCCAGAATGCCAAGTTTCTTCATTGTTCCCAACTCCTTGTTGTCTTCTTGGTTTTGTCTGGGGCGGTCTTTCGCCCCGCAAAGCGGTCAGACACGATGTCCGGCCGCGATGATCTTCTTCAGGAAGCCTTGCGTGCGCTCCTGCTTTGGATGGCGGAAAATCTCGTCTGGTTTGCCCTCTTCGACGATCTTGCCGCGGTCGAAGAACAGCACGCGGTCGGCGAAGTCGTGGGCAAAGCCCATCTCGTGGGTGACCAGCAGCATGGTCATGTCGGTCTCTGCGGCGAGCTTGCGCATGACATTCATCACCTCCTCGACCAGCTCCGGATCGAGGGCCGACGTCACCTCGTCGAACAGCATGATCTTCGGCGACAATGCCAGCGCACGGGCAATCGCCACGCGCTGCTTCTGGCCGCCGGACAGCTGCGCCGGCATCGACTTCGCCTTGTCGGCCATGCCGACCATGTCGAGCAGTTCCATGGCCCGCTTTTCAGCGGCGGCGCGAGGCGTGCCCTTGGTCAGCATCGGCGCCAGCGTCACGTTATCCATGACGCATTTGTGCGGAAACAGATTGAACAGCTGGAAGACCATGCCGATCTTCTGCCGCATCTTGGTCAGGTGCCGCTCGTCGGCGGGCAGCAGCTGGCCGTTGCGCTCCATGTGGTAGAGCTGCTCGCCATCGATCTGGATATGGCCGCCGTCGATCTTCTCCAGCGTCATCAGGATGCGCAGGATCGTCGTCTTGCCCGAGCCGGACGGGCCGATCAGCGCCAGCTTCTCGCCGGGCATGACCTGCATCGACAGGCCGTCCAGTACCTTGAACGAGCCGAAGCTCTTCGAAATGGCGTCGACCTTGATGATGGGTGAGGACAAATGAATTTCCCCTGCTGGAGAAGCCTGTGCCCTTAACGATGCGGAACGCGCCAAATCATGTCAATTGGGAAAATAAAATCATGACAATATTTCCGGCACTGCATGATTCCAGAGCAATTCCCGCTTAGATTGCGAGCAGCAGATGCTCCGGATCGCCAAGCAGCAACTTGGTGACAACGCCGAGGCCGGCGCGCAGTTCCCCCTCGGTGGTCGAGCCGAGCGAGATGCGCACCGCCGGATGCCAGGGCGCATCCGAGATGCGGAAGGAGGTGCCGGGCGCGATCGCCACGCCTTGCAGGCGGGCCTGGGCGACGAAGCTTTCCTCGGCACGGTCCGCGGGCAGTTGCAGCCAGACATGCAGCCCGTCGCGCCTGGCGCGATAACCAACCCCGCCCAGCACCTCGGCTGCGATGTCCTGGCGGCGGCGCAATGCCGCGCGCTGCCAGCGAACGAGTTCCATCGCCGTGCCGTCGGTCACCCATTTGGTGGCGATCTCGGCCACCAGCGGCGTCGCCATCCAGTTCGACACCAGATGCCGGTTGGCAACGGCGGCGACATAGCGGTCGGGCGCCGCGAGATAGCCGATGCGCAGGCCAGGTACCGTGATCTTGGTGAAGGAAGTGACGTAGAGCGTGCGCTCCGGTGCAAAGGCCGCGACAGGCGGCGGCCGGTCCTCCACCAAGGGACCCAGCACATCGTTCTCGATGATGGCGATGTCGTGCTTGCGCGCGACCGCGGCGATCTCTTCGCGCCGCCGAGCGTCCATCAGCGTCGCCGTCGGGTTGATCACCGACGGTTGCACGAATACCGCGCGAATGTCGGTGAGCCGGCAGACCTCGTCCAACGCCTCCGGGATCAGGCCATTGCCGTCGATCGGCAGGCCTTCCAGGTTGAAGCCGAGATAGCGCGCCAGCGGCACAAGCGTGTGGTGGCCGATGGCCTCCGTGGCGACGGTCGAGCCCGGCGGCGCCACGCTCATCAGCGCCACGGTCATCCCAGCAGTGGCGCCGTTGGTCAGGCTGATGTTCTGCGCGGAGACGTCAAGCCCGCACAGTTTCAGCCATTCGACCGCCACCGCGCGGTGGCGCGGAAACACCATGTTGGGCCGAAACGACAGCGCCGAACTCGATGGCAGGTTTTCGGCCAGCCAGCCCAGCGCCTGCTTCAGCCGCTCCAGATGCATCGGCTCGCAGACCGGCTTCAGGATCGACAGATCGATGACCTCGCCGAGGCGCTCCGGCAGATAGGGCGGCTCCGGTTCGCGGCGCTGCGTCTGGACAAAGCTGCCACGGCCGATCTCGCCCGAAATCAGGCCGCGCCGGATCAGTTCTTCGTAGGCGCGGCTGACCGTCTGCACCGACAGTTTTAAATCGTCTGCCAGCCTTCGATGCGTTGGAAGCCGCGCGCCGTTGGCCAGCCGCCCGTCATGAATGGCGCGGGCGAACTGGTCGGCCAGCGTTTGATAGGCTGGCCTGCGGATGAGCGCAGGGTCGGGTTGCCATGATGTCATGACTTAATAGAGATCGAAATCAGTGCAATTGACAATCGAAATAATGCGCCGTCATGGTGATGCCGACAAAAAGCGGACGCCGATGACATCGAAACTCGACGCGGTCGACCTCAGGATACTCGACGCCATCCAGCGCGACGGGCGCATCACCAAGCTGGCGCTGGCCGAACAGGTCGGGCTGTCGCCGACGCCGTGCTGGATGCGGCTGCGCAAGCTGGAGAAGGCAGGCATCGTCTCGGGCTACCACGCCAGGATCGCCATGCGCGTGGTGGCGCCGGTCGCCACCGTGTTGATGGAGGTGACGCTGGCCAGTCATCGCCAGGCCGATTTCGACCGCTTCGAACGCGTCATCCGCGACATCCCCGAAATCGTCGCCTGCTGGTCGGTGGGCGGCGGCGTCGACTATGTGGTCAAGGTGATGACGCGCGACATCGACGCCTATCAGCGGCTGGTCGACGACCTGCTGGAGCGCGAGATCGGCATCGACCGCTACTTCACCTACATCGTCACCAAGACGGTGAAGGACGAAATCGTGCTGCCGATAGCCGACCTGCTGCCGGCGTCGGCATAAGCCCGGAGAGAATGTCTGTCGGGACGGCACAATAGAGAGAGTCTCTCTCCTTCAGGGCGTCGAAACAGTCTCTCTGTCTGCATGTGACGGATAGTCTTCCCGCATCGTCCGAACCGGGAGGCCTCGACCATGTCCGCGCATTTTGCCCGCTCGCATCGCCATGAGGCGCTCGACCGCCTCTCCGACCGCCGGCTGCTGCGCGAGCTTGCCTATGTCGATGGGCATTGGACCGCGAGCGAAGCGGCCGAAAGCTTTGAAGTCACCGATCCGGCCACAGGCGCGACGGTCGCGTTTGTCGCCGCGCTCGATGCGCAGCAAACGACAAGGGCAATCGGTGCCGCCGCGCGTGCCTTCCCGGCTTGGCGGTCACTGCTGCCGCAGGAGCGGTCGAGAATTCTGCGAAAATGGTTCGAGCTGATCATCGCGGCGAAAGACGACCTTGCCCTGCTGATGACTTTGGAACAAGGCAAGCCGCTGCAGGAATCGCTCGGCGAAATCGACTATGCCGCCTCTTTCGTCGAATGGTATGCCGAAGAGGCAAAGCGCCTCAACGCCGAGAGCGTCACCAGCCATCTGCCGAATGCCGAGATGATGGTGAGGCGCGAGCCGCTCGGCGTTGTCGGCGTCGTCACGCCCTGGAATTTTCCGGCGGCGATGCTGACCCGCAAGGCGGCCGCCGCACTCGCCGCCGGCTGCACCATCGTCGCACACCCATCCTCGGAGACGCCGCTGTCGGCGCTGGCGCTGGCTGAACTCGGCGAGCGCGCCGGCCTGCCCGCCGGTGTCTTCAACGTCATCACCGGCAAGGCAGCGACGATCGTCGGGCGCATGTGCGAAGACCCGCGCGTCCGCGCCATGAGTTTTACCGGCTCGACGGAGATCGGCCGGTTGATCGCCGCACAGTGTGCTCCGACGATGAAGCGGCTGGTGATGGAGCTTGGCGGCCATGCGCCGCTGATCGTCTTTGCCGACGCCGATGTCGACAACGCAGTGAGCATTGCCATCGATGCCAAGTTTGCAACGTCAGGCCAGGACTGCCTTGCCGCCAACCGCATCTATGTCCAGCGCCCGATCTACGATCGCTTCTGCGCCGCCTTTGCCGAGCGCATCGAGGCGCTGCGGACCGGCAATGGGCTTGTCGAAAAGATCGATATCGGACCGCTGATGCATGAGCGCGCCGTGACCAAGGTCGAGGAACAGGTCGCCGATGCCGTCGCCCATGGCGCGCGCTGCCTCACCGGCGGCAAGCGGCATCAGGCCGGGCCGCTGTTCTACCAGCCGACGTTGCTGGCCGATGTCAGCGACGAAGCGCTGATCATGCGCGAGGAGACCTTTGGGCCGGTCGCCGCAGTCACGCCGTTCGACAGTGAGGACGAGGTGATCGCCCGTGCCAACGCCACAGAATATGGCCTCGTCGCCTATGTCGTTACCGAGAATGGCGCCCGCCAGCAACGTATGGGCCGCGCGCTCGACTACGGCATGGTCGCCATCAACCGCGTCAAGATCACCGGAGCGCCGATCCCCTTCGGCGGCGTCAAGCAATCCGGCATCGGCCGCGAAGGCTCGCGCCACGGGCTCGAAGCTTTCACCGATCTGAAGTACCTCTGTCTGGACGTCACATAGTCCGTCCGGCCATCTCTCAAGGAGTCAAAAAATGCTCGACCAGTCCAACGAACTCAACGCCTGGGATCGCGACCATTTCTTCCATCCTTCGACCCATATGGGCACGCATGCGCGGGGCGAGAGCCCGACCCGCATCATGGCCGGCGGTGAAGGCGTCACCGTCTGGGACAACAATGGCAAGAAGAGCATCGATGCCTTTGCCGGTCTCTATTGCGTCAATGTCGGCTATGGCCGCCAAAAGATCGCGGATGCCATCGCCACCCAGGCGAAGAACCTCGCCTATTACCACGCCTATGTCGGCCACGGCACCGAGGCTTCGATCACACTGGCCAAGATGATCATCGACCGCGCGCCGAAGGGCATGTCGAGGGTCTATTTCGGCCTCTCGGGTTCGGATGCCAACGAGACCAACATCAAGCTGATCTGGTACTACAACAACGTGCTTGGGCGGCCGGAGAAGAAGAAGATCATCTCGCGCTGGCGCGGCTATCACGGTTCGGGCGTGATGACGGGATCACTGACCGGGCTCGACCTGTTCCACAACGCCTTCGACCTGCCGCGCGCGCCGGTCCTGCACACCGAAGCGCCCTACTATTTCCGCCGCGCCGACCGCTCGATGAGCGAGGAGCAGTTCTCGCAGCATTGCGCCGACAGACTGGAAGAGATGATCCTGGCCGAAGGTCCCGAAACCGTCGCCGCCTTCATCGGCGAGCCGATCCTCGGTACTGGCGGCATCGTGCCGCCGCCGGCCGGCTACTGGGAGAAGATCCAGGCGGTGCTGAAGAAGTATGACGTGCTGCTGGTCGCCGACGAGGTGGTGACGGGCTTCGGCCGTCTGGGTACCATGTTCGGCTCCGACCATTACGGCATCAAGCCAGACCTCATCACCATCGCCAAGGGGCTGACCTCGGCCTACGCGCCGCTGTCGGGCGTCATCGTTGCCGACAAGATGTGGCAGGTGCTGGTGCAGGGCTCCGACAAGCTCGGTTCGCTCGGCCATGGCTGGACCTATGCCGCGCATCCGATCTGCGTCGCCGCAGGTGTCGCCAATCTCGAACTGATCGACGAACTGAACCTGGTGACGAACGCCGGTGAGACCGGCGCTTATTTCCGCGCCGAACTGACCAAGGCTGTCGGCGGGCACAGACACGTCGGCGACGTGCGCGGCGATGGCATGCTGGCGGCGGTCGAATTTGTCGCCGACAAGGACGACCGGGTGTTCTTCGACGCCTCGCTCAAGATCGGGCCGCAAGTGGCGACAGCACTTGCCGCCAGCGGCGTCATCGGCCGCGCCATGCCGCAGGGCGACATACTAGGCTTCGCGCCGCCGCTCTGCCTGACGCGTGAGGAAGCCGACATCGTCGTTTCGAAAACCGCCGATGCCGTCAACAGCGTGTTTTCCAATCTCTGAGATCGACCCATGAATGCCATGACCAAGACCCTCCCCGCCACCATGGCCGCCGTGCTGCTCACCGGGCATGGCGGACCGGAAAAGCTCGTCTATCGCAGCGAGGTGAAAGTGCCTGTGCCTGCCGCCGGCGAGGTGCTGGTCAGGGTCAGCGCTTGCGGTATGAACAACACCGATGTCTGGGTACGCCAGGGCGCCTATGGCACGGAGGAGGACGCTGCCGCCGTGTCGACGTGGCGGCGGCAAGGCAACACGCTTACCTTCCCGCGCATCCAGGGCACCGACACGGTCGGCACCATCGCTGCCGTCGGCGAAGGCGTTTCCCCGGGCCGTATCGGCGAACGGGTAATGGTCGATTTTTCGATCTACAACCGCGACGACGATTCCCTCGCCGACATTGACTATATGGGCCACGGTCGCGACGGCGGGTACGCCGAGTACCAGACGGTGCCGGGCGAGAATGCGCATTTCGTCGATACTGACATGAGCGACGTCGAACTCGCCACCTTCTGCTGCGCCTACCTCACCGGCGAACAGATGCTGGAGCGCGCCGGGCTGAAAGCCGGCGAACGCGTGCTGGTCACCGGCGCCTCAGGCGGCGTCGGTTCCGGCATCGTGCAGCTGGCGCGGGCGCGCGGCGCCATTCCCTATGCGGTCGTCGGCAAGGGCAAGGAGCAGGCGGTGCGCGACATCGGCGCCGAAGCGGTCATTACCCGTGGGGTTGCCGATCTTCCCGCCGCCGTGAATGAAGCCACTGGCGACCAGCCGATCGATGTGGTCGCTGATCTCGTCGGCGGCGCGATCTTCAACGACCTGCTGCGCATCCTGCGACCTGAAGGCCGCTACACCACCGCCGGCGCCATCGCCGGCCCGGTCGTGCAGCTCGATCTCAGGACCATGTATCTCAAGCAGCTGCAACTGCACGGATCGAGCCAGGGCACGCGCGCCGACTTCCGCCGCATCATTGGATACATCGAAGCGAAGAAAATCCGGCCGCTGGTCGGCGGCGTCTACAGGCTCTCCGATTTTCACAAGGCGCAGGCAGACTTTGTTGCCAAGGACTTCGTCGGCAAGCTGGTGGTTGTGCCGGACGCCATGTGGAACATCCGCGCATAACGGCTCCCAACGTCAGAGCGCGTCGTAAACGGCATCAATCAACACCTTGCGGCGTGGATCGACGTCGTCGAAACCCAGCATGCGGTTGGTGACGTAGCCGAATCCGACACCGGCGCCGGGATCGGCAAAATCGAGGGCGCCGCCCCCAGCCGCCATGGCCGAGGGATTGCGGCGACGCGCGGCTGGCATAGGCGGCGTCCTCGAGCTGAAAGCCGGCGGCGAATTGCCGGCGCTTGAGACATAGCGCTCATGAGGCGAACCGGAATCATCGCAACGAATGCAAGCCACAGGCGGCAACCAGACCCTGCATCTTGACAGACGAGGCGAAAGCCAAAAGAGTGAAACCGGTTTCACTGGGGACCGCCGGTGCATTTCGATCTGTCCATTCTGCTCCCGCATCTGGGTTTTCTGGCGCGCGGCGCCGAACTTACGGCGGCGGCTTGCGCGCTGTCGCTGGTGGGAAGCGTCGTCATGGGCGCGTTGGTGGCGATCGCACGCACCTCCGCCTCGGCACTGCTTCGACGGATCGCCTTCGTCTACGTCGATCTCTTCCGCAATGTGCCGTTCATCGTCCAGCTGTTCTTCTTCTATTACGGCCTGCCCGAGCTCGGCATTTACATCGACGCCTTCACCACCGGCGTCGTGGCGCTTTCCATTGCCGGCGGCGCCTATGCCTCCGACATCATTCGAGCCGGCATCCTCGCCATCGACCAGGGCATCATCGACGCCGCTGAAGTGAGCGGCCTGTCCAGGCGCAAGGTCTTTACCCGCATCGTGCTGCCGATTGCGCTGCGCACCTCCGTGCGACCGCTCGGATCCGTGCTCATCAACATGATCCTTACGTCCTCGATCCTCTCGACCATCACGCTCAACGAGCTCACCGGCTCAGCCCAGATCGTGGTCTCGCAGACCTATCGGCCCTTCGAGGTCTATGTGGTGCTGCTCTGTGCCTATGCGGCCCTGACTTATCTGGTTTCGCTGGGCGTCACCCTGCTCCACCGCCATCTCAATCGGGACATGATGGAGGCGGTCGGCTGATGCGGTTCAGCGATTTCACCTCCTACGACCTGATCCTGCTGGCGCAAGGTCTCGGCACCAACGTCGCGCTGTTTCTCGTCACCTCTCTGATCGGACTGCTGATTGGCCTGAGCTGGGCGTTGGTGCGGTTCTACCGTGTGCCGGTTCTGGCCCAGGTCGTCACCTTCCTGTCGGAGCTGTTGAAGAACTCGCCGGTGTTGGTGCAGCTGTTCCTGGTGTTCTTCGGCCTGCCGGCGCTGTTGCATATAAGGGTGACGCCGGTCACCGCAGCGACCATCACTCTGTCGGCGAACACCGCGGCATTCGTCTATGTCATCGCGGTCTCGGCGATCGAGTCGATCGAACGCGAGCAGGTCGAGGCCGCGCGTGTCTTCGGCCTGACCCGGTGGCAGGTCCTGCGCCATATCGTTTCGCCCCAGGCTGCCGCCTTCGCGGTCGGCCCGCTCGTCGCGCTGCTGGTCAACCAGCTTCAGGTGACGTCGCTGATTTCTGTCATCGGCGTCGTCGACCTGACCAAGATTGGCCACATCCTCAACATGCGAACCTTGAAGCCGTTCGCGGTCTGGACCGTCGTCGGGCTGCTCTACTATGGCGCGGCAAAGCTGGTCGCCCTGCTTGGCGAGCGTCTTGAAAACCGCCTGCGGGCGCACAGCGCCTGGCGGGGGCTTTAACATGCTCAAGATCGAAAACGTGCACAAAGCGTTCGGCGAGGTCACTGTGCTGGACGGCGTCGACCTGACGATCGCGCCCGGCGAAGTGGTCTCGATCCTCGGGTCGTCGGGGTCCGGCAAGTCGACACTGATCCGTTGCATCAACGGCCTCGAAAAGCTGAAGTCGGGCCGCATCACGGTCGACGATTTCGATGTCAGCAAGCCGAAGGAGCTGGCCGAGGCGCGCAAGCGCTCAAGCACCGTCTTCCAGCTGTTCAACCTCTATCCGCATATGAGCGCGCTTCAGAACATTACGCTCGCCCCGATCGAGGTGCTGAAGATGCCGCGCCCTGAGGCCGAGGCGCTGGCGCGCAAGCTGCTCGAGTCCGTCGGCCTCGCCGATCGGGCCAACGCCTACCCGGCGCAGTTGTCGGGCGGGCAGCGCCAGCGTGTCGGCATCTGCCGGGCGCTCGCCATGCAGCCGCGCTATCTGCTGCTCGATGAAGTGACCAGCGCGCTCGACCCGGAAATGACTTCCGAGGTGCTGGCCATCCTGGCAAAGCTCGCCGCGCAAGGCACGACGATGCTGTTCGTCACCCACGAGATCGAATTCGCGCGCGAGATTTCCAACCGCATCGTCTTCCTCGACAAGGGCAGGCTGGTGGTCGATCTGCCAACGGATCGTTTCTTCGCCGCGGACGGCGGCCGGGCGCAGCCGCGGGTTGCGCAGTTTCTCTCCAAGATGCGCAAGGACTAGGAATGCTGCTGTTAGCCAACAACGAAGCATGGCCGGGATTCGAAACCTCGGTGCAAATGCTGCGCGATGGCGCCGTCAGCCTGGACGCGATGGTTGCCGGCATCGGCATGGTGGAGAAAGAGGTCAAGGTTCGAAGCGTCGGCTATGGCGGCTGGCCGAACATGCTGGGCGAGATGGAGTTCGACGCCGGCGTCATGGATGGCAATACAAGAGAGGTCGGTTCAGTCGGCGCTGTGCCAAGGACCTTGGCGGTCGCTGCCCTGGCGCACCAGGTGATGAAGCGCCTGCCGCATGTGATACTGACCGGCGAAGGGGCGCAGCGCTTTGCCAGCGAAATCGGCTTTGCCGAAGACAAAGTCTTGTTCGAGGACTCCAGGCGCGTCTGGTGGGAGCGGCTGCAACAGGAACTCACACCGCAACAGCTGGCGAAATTCCCCAATATCGATCTGGCGCCGCTCAGCCGTACTATCACCGATCCCGAGCGCGTCCGCGACACCACCGTCTTCCTGTCGGCGGATGCGCGGCGCGGCATCCATGCCGCGACTTCGACCTCGGGCTGGGCCTGGAAATATCCGGGCCGGCTCGGCGATTCTCCCATTCCCGGCGCAGGCTTTTACGCCGACAGCCGCTATGGCGCGGCGGCGTGCACCCATACCGGCGAGATGACGATGCGCTGCGCCACCGCACGGACCGTCGTGCTGGCCATGAAGCTTGGCCGATCCTTGTCGGATGCGGTCGCGCTGGCGGTCGAGGAACTGGCTGAACTCGACACCGGCTTCCTGGCCGGAGTGGTCATCCACGCCGTCGACGCCGAGCAGAACCACGAGGTGGCGAATTTCAGATGCGAGGGCGAGGTCCGCTACTGGCTCTGGAAGGATTCCATGTCCGCACCCGAATTGCGGGCGGCAAGACGCGTCACTTGAAAATAAGGAGAGGAACCATGAAAACCGTACTGCGTGCCTTCGCCGCGCTGGCCATCGTGGCCGGTTCGGCATTTCCAGCCCTTGCCGGCATGATTGACGACATCCGCTCACGCGGCACCATTCGCATCGGCGTATCGCTCGGCGGCGAGCCGATCGGCTTTCGCGATGCACAAAACAACCCTGTCGGCTACGATGTCGATGTCGCGACGCTGCTGGCGCAAAAGCTCGGCGTGCCGGTCGAGTTCGTCGACGTCTCGGGCGATGCGCGTATTTCCATGCTGGTGTCGGGACAGATCGATGTCGCGGTCGCAAACACCTCTGCAACGCTCGAGCGGGCCAAGACCGTCGACTTCACCATCCCCTACAACCGGGCCGGGCTGCGCGTCATCGTCCAGAAAGATGCCGGGATAACCGACCTCAAGGGGCTCGCCGGCAAGAAGGTTGTCGTCGGCCGCGGCACCACGGGCGAAACCTTCCTCAAGGCGGCCGTGCCGGAAGCAGAGCTCGTCTATGTCGACCAGTTCGCGCCCGACGGGGTTCTGCAGCTGCAACAGAAGCGCGTCGATGCGGCGATCGAGGATTCCTCGTTGCTCGATTACCTCGCGACCAAGACACCGAGCCTGGTGACGCTGCCAGGCCTCTATTCCAACGATCCGATCGGCATCGCCGTCGCCAAGGGCGATCCCGAATTCGTCCGCTGGCTCGACATGTTCGTGTCCGACTTCATCCAGTCGGGCACCTACGAGACGACCTACAAGAAGTGGTGGGGGCCGGACTCCAACCCGCCGGCGCTCAACCCGCTGTGGTGACACCCATTACCGGCAACCGATCGGCGCACACTCGAGGCGCCGTCGCAACGATCGCCGACGTCGCGCGGCTGGCAGGCGTGTCGCGTGCCGCGGCCAGCCGTGCGCTGTCGAGCGGACCGCGACCGGTCTCGGCGGACAAACGCGAACGTGTCGTGCAGGCCGCCGCGCAGCTCGGCTACAAACCCAATCTCCTGGCGCAAAGCCTGACCACCAAGACCGTCAATCTGGTTGCCGTCGTGGTCAACCACATTCACGACCTTTCAGATCTCGACCTGTTCGACCGGCTGCTCGACGCAATCCAGTCGATCGGCAAGCAGGTCATCCTCATCCGCATCGGCTCGGCGGAAGGGGTCGAGGATTTTCTGCGCAACGGCGTTGCCTATCATGTCGATGCCGCCGTGGTGTTCTCCGACTTTGCCGATGCAGCGACGGTGCGGCGCTTGTTTCGCTCGGACCTGGTCATCATGCTGAACGGACTGCATGACGATCTGTCACCCACCGTCATTCCCGATGAAGGTGTGGGCATCGCCGAGGCCGTGGCGGATGCGGCGGCCAAGCGCGTGCGCACGGCCAGCCTACTGACCGGCCGTTCGTCCTCGCGCGTCGAACAGCTGCGCATCGGCCACTACCTCGAAGCGTTCCGGCATCATGGAATTGAACTGCTGCAGACGGTCCAGGGAGACTATTCCTACGAGTCGGGCTATGCGGCAGCCGCCGGCCTGACGGGACGCGGCTGTCCCGATGCGGTCTTTTGTACGTCCGACGCGATGGCCATGGGTGTTCTGGATGTCTGCCGGGCGGATTTCCCCGACAACCGGCCCAGCCGCTTCCGCCTCTATGGCTTCGACAATGTGTCCCTGACAAATTTCGACGCCTACCCGATATCGTCAATCGGCTACGACAAATCGGACTATGTGGGTCATATCGTCGGCGCCCTCTCCAATCCGCAGGTCTTCATGCCCGGCCAGCCGCCTGTCGTTATATTGACCCGGCTGATTTCGCGCTTGACCGCGTAACTAGCGCCGATGTTGGACTGCTTGTCCGGCGTCGATCTCCCAGAGATCGAACGGAGATCGCGCCGGACAATGTACCAGCGCCTACTGCAATTTCGCCTGCAGCGCGTTGACGTCGTCGGTTGTCATTTCACCGTCGGTCGTCACCTTGCCGTCGACGATCTTCCACAGCCGGAACGGACCGGTGATGTCGCCATATTTGTCGAAGCTGACCGGACCGATGACGCCTTCATAGCGGATCGGCTTGCCGTCCTTGATCAGGCCGAGCGCCTTGGCGAACTCGTCCTTGCCGGCATAGATCGGTGTGCCGGCAGGATCGACCGCCTTGTACATGGCATCCTTGATCTTGGCTGGATCCTCGGAGCCGGCAATGGCAATGGCGAGGCCGACAATGGCGCCGGCATCATAGGAACGGTCGGCTGCCGGGTTCGACGGCTCGATACCCGAAAACTCCTTGTAGTTTTTCAGGAAGTAGTCGGTGGAGGCCGTCGGGCTGGTGCCGGAAGAGGTGCCATAGGCATCCTTGAGATAATCGGCGCCGACGGATTCGATGAAGTCCGGGCTGTTCATGCCGTCATTGAGCAGGAATTTCTGCACGCCGCCCTGCGATATCCAGGTGCGGGCGACCGTTGCGCCGTCGACCGGCGTGCTGACGAGGTAGAGCCCGTCCGGTTCGCCTCCCATCGCCGCCGTGACCTCCGAGGCATAGCTCGACTGCTTTTCGTTGTAGCGCGTGTCGGAGACGATGGTGCCGCCGAGCGCTTTGTAGGCGCGCGAGAATTCCGCCACCATGTTGACGCCGAAGTCGTTGTTGACGTGGATGATCGACAGTTTCTTAAAACCCTTGTCGATGGCGTATTTGGCGGCGGCCACGCCTTGCAGCGCATCCGACGTGATGGTGCGGAAGAAGATGCCGTTGGTCTTGCCATCGCGGCCAAGGGCGGTCAGCGTCGGCGAGGATGAAGCCGGCGACACCTGCACGATCTTGGCCGGCCCGGTGACCGAGGTCAAAATCGGGATCGACACCGAGGAGATGATGCCGCCGATGATCACCGGCACCTTCTTGACCTGTACCAGCTGGGTCGCGGCATCGACCGCGATATTGCCCTGGCTCTGGCTGTCGCGCGTGTCGGTTGCGAGATCGCAGCCGCGTACGCCACCGGCTTCATTGATGTCGCGGAAGGCCATTTCGACGGACTTCGCGCCGGCCTGGCCGTATTCGCCGGCCGGACCGGTGAGCTCCATGACCAAGCCGACGGTGATCTTGCAGTCCGCTGCGTGTGCGGCGCCGGCCATCGTCACGAGAGCCAGTGCTGTGGTGATTTGAAGTATCGTCTTCTTCATTGCCGTTCCCCTTTTCTTGTTTGAACTTTTGCCTGTTCAGCCTTCCGGCGCCTGCAGCCAGGTCTCATGCAGATGCCGCCATTCGACGCCGTTTGGTGCCGATGAACTGGTGGTGAAGACCGCACTGGACTGCCGGCGACTGTGTTTGCCGGCGCGCAGTTGCGCCTCGATGTAGAAGATGACGATCGTGTCCGCGTCCTGCCAACCCGGCCTGATGTCCTCGATCGATATGGCAAAACCGTCGTCGCAAGTGGCGCGGCTTGTCCGGACATGATCTACGACCGCGTCGCGATCGAGGATCTGGCCATTCGGCGCCACCATGGTGAGGCCTTCGCCCATGACAGCCTCGAAGCGGCCGAACTCCACAGCGTCGGCTCGCGCGGCGACAAACCAGTCGACGAAGAAGCGATGCAGGTCGATGATTTCAGCGCTGGCACGCGAAAAAAGGGAAGGCTCTCCGCTCATTTCTTCCCCGCATTGAGGTTGTAATGCATGATCGAGCCGTGGCGGCCATGACGGTCGCGCTCCAGCGCGTAGACATCGCCCGCGAGGCCGGTGCCTTGTGCGATGGCGGCAGCAATCCGCGCGCGATCGTCGGCGTCGAGCGCGACGTCCATGATTTTCGTATTGGCCAGCGCATGTGCCTGGTTGCGCGCACCGACAATGACGGCCGCGACCTGCGGCTGCTCGAGCACCCATGCCGAGGCGATGGTGGCAATGTCGACGCCGTGGCGATCGCCGACCGCTTTCAGCGCCTTGAGCAGGGACTGGAACAGCTCCCAGCCGCCGAAGTCGTCGATGATCAGCTTGTATTTGACCAGCGAGCGGTTTTCGAGCGGCGTGGAGGGCTCGGCCACGCCAAGCCATTTGTCGCTGAGGAAGCCGCCCGCCACCGAGCCGTAGCAGAGGAAGCGGACACCGTTCTTAGCGGCAAGGCCCGCAAGGCTGTTTGCCGGCCGCTGGTCGAGCACTGAATATTGCAGTTGCTGGCTGACCAGCGGGATGCCCGCGGAGAGGATTTCGGCTAGCCTCGGCGTATCGAAATTGGTGGTGCCGAGATTGCGCACCTTGCCTTCCAGCCGAAGCTCGTCGAGCCAACCCATCGCCTCGACGTAACGAGGCTGGTCATAATCCCACCAGTGAAACTGCACGAGGTCGATCCGCTCGGTCTTGAGCCTGCGAAGCGACTGATCGACGATGCCCCTGATGTAGTCGCGGCTGATGCCTGCCAGTCGTTCGAGGTCCGGCACCAGCTTGGTGTGCACCTTCATCCTGGCCGCGACATCGAGACCGCGCTCGCCGGCCAGCCGCAGGCGCGCGGCGCCGATCAGTTCCTCGACGCCGGTGTAGATGTCGGCGCAGTCATAGGTCCAGATGCCGGCATCGAAAGTGGCGATGAGGTCGGTCACCGCCTGGCTGCGGTCGACGGCGCCATGCCCGCCGGCCAGCTGCCAGCCACCGCGGATGACTCGCGAGATCCCATAGCCGGGGCTGAGTTCGATGGTCCTGGCGGTCATCCCTTGTCGGTCTCCTTCGGCAGCGGCACGGCCGTGGTTTCGGCATGGCTGAACCGCCGCTTGGCAAGCCTGACGATGCGGAGCCGGCTGGCGCAATTGGGATCGGGACAGGCGATCTCGGCATCCGAGGTCATCCAGTCATTTGCATGCGTCGGGCGCTGCTTTGCCGCCAGGAGCGGCAACACGGCCGAGATCGAATAGATCGAAAAACCCTGCCCTGCCGGCAGCGAGAGCATTTCGCCCTTGAGTTCGAAATAGTCGCCGGCCCTGGCGCCGCAATAGACCGGCTTGCCCTCGGGGATGACCGCTTCGACGCGCAGATCGAAGAGTTCGAAACTGTCGTCGGCCATTCAGGCCTCCACCAGGCTGAAGGTGATGTCACAGGCGCCGTTGCGGCGGATGACGCCGCAGGCGGCGGCAAACTGATCGCGCTCTCCGGCAAGCACTTGCGCGACCACGCTGCCGGCCAGCCAGCCGATCGGGAACAGCAGCCGCGCCCCCTGCCCGTAGTACAGGCCGATATCGAAGATGGCATTGGGATTGCCGCCCCACACGCGTGGCGGCACATAGGACAGCACGATATCGCCGGGCTGCGGCGTCACCGTTGCATTCTCCGGTGGCAAAGACTGGGCATAGGCCTGGCCGTGGAGATCGGCTGACGGAACCGGGCACGAGATTTCCGGTCCTGTCCACATCGCATGGATGCCTGGGATGATGCGTGGCTGCGCCAGATACGCCAGCAGGAAGGCGGCATTCTCCGGCGCCTTTTCGGGCAATAGCAGCGCCGTCACGGAAAGCTTCGAGCGTGGTTCTGTGATGCCGATGGCGGGCTTGGGCATGTCAGTCCTTCGCCGATTGAAGTTTGTCGCGCAGGAAGGCGAAGGGGCGGCTGATGTCGGCTACCAGCGCCTCGCGCGCCGCTTGCGCATCCTGTTTGGCAAGTGCCGCGACAATTCGACGATGATAGTGGGCGGTATCAACCTCGCCTGCCTCGGAGAAGGCATAGATGGCGACGCGGATGCAGGGACCCGATTGAAGCCAGAGGCTTTCGATCATCGGGATCAGCACAGCCGAGCCGCAGCAGCGGTAGATCTCAAAATGGAAGCTCTGGTTGAGCGTCGCTTCGCGATCGATATCCTTCTTGTGCTTCAGGGCCCGCATCTCGTCCCACTCGCCCAGCATGGCTTCGATCGATGCGATCTGGCGCGGGCTCATGCGCCTGGCGGCAAGCGCTATCGCTTCGCCTTCGATGAGGGAGCGGGCACGCAGGAGGTCGTCGATGCGCTCCAGCGTGATCGGCGGCACGCGCACGGAACGGTTGGGCAGCGCCTCCAGCGCCTTTTCCGTGATCAGCCGGCCGAGCGCTTCGCGTACCGGCATGGTCGAGGTGACCAGCGCATCGGCAAGACCACGGATGGTCAGCACCTGGTTTGGCTCGAAAAGGCCACCGATCAGAGCACGGCGCAACTCGGAATAGACGCGATCCTGCACCGTCTCGCGGCCGACCGGCGTAAGCTGGGCTGCGATCGTCTCGTTGTTCTTTTCGATGGCAGCCTTCTGCATTACCGGCATTTGCCCCGTTTTCGGCTTGCGAATGAAATTAAAGCCGAATAGCGTGATCAAAGCAAGTGTGATCACAAATCAAAAATCAGGAGGCGACAACGATCGTCTTCGGCCAGAGGGTTTGATGAGCGATGCAGCGGAGCGCCAAGGGCAGGAGACCCGTGCGCCAGTTCTGACGGCACGAAACGTCGTCAGGCGTTTTGGCGGCCTTGTCGCCGTCAACGATGTCTCGTTTGATGTCAAAGCGGGCGAAATCCTCGGCCTGATCGGGCCGAATGGCGCCGGCAAGACGACGATGTTCGATCTGTTGGCGGGCAGCATATTGCCAACCAGCGGCGATATCCTGCTCAATGGCACGCGCGTCTCCGGCGAAGCCGCTCATCTGCGTATCGGCCGTGGTCTTGGCCGCACCTTCCAGATCCCGCGCCCCCTGCCCAATCTGACGCTGATCGAAAACATCATGCTGGCGGCGCAGGGCCAAGCCGGCGAAAAATTGCTCGCCAACTTCGTCACGCCGTGGCGAGTGGCGGCACAGGAAAGAGCAGCCAGGGCAAAGGCACTCGAGCTGCTGGATTTGGTCACTCTCACCCATCTCGCGCACGAGCCGGCACGCGTGCTTTCCGGCGGCCAGCGCAAGCTGCTCGAACTCGCCCGCGTCATGATGGCCGATCCGGCGATCATCCTGCTCGACGAACCGGCCGCCGGCGTCAACGCGACGCTGCTCGAGATCATCATCGACCGCATCCGCGACATCAACGCGCACGGCATCACCTTTCTGCTGATCGAGCACAATATCGACATGGTGACGCGGCTCTGCCACCGCGTGCTGGTCATGGCGAGCGGCCAGTTGCTCAGCGAAGGCACGGCAGAGGAAGTCGCCCGCGACCCGCGCGTCATCGAGGCTTATCTCGGGGGCGCCACATGAACGAGACCGTCCTCGACGTGCGCAACCTCGAAGCCGGCTATGAGCTTGGCGTGCCGATCGTGCGCGGCGCCTCGATCACCGTTGGCAAGGGCGAGATCGTCGTCGTGCTCGGTCCCAACGGCGCCGGCAAGTCGAGCTTCATCAAGGCGATCGCCGGCCTTGTCCCGATCACCGGCGGCACCGTATTTCTGGACGGCAAGGACATCACCGCCGCTCCCGCGCACACCATGGTTCGGCTCGGCCTGGCCTTCGTACCGCAGACGGAGAACATCTTCCCGCTGATGTCGGTCGAGGACAATCTGAAGGTCGCCTGCGGCATCCTCGAGCGACGCGAAATCCCTGCCCGCATCGAGGAAATGTATGCGGCCTTCCCCGACCTCGTCCGCCAGCGCCGCACCGCCGCCGGCAATCTGTCGGGCGGACAGCGGCAGATGCTCGCCGTCGCACGTGCGCTGATCGTCCATCCTAAGGTGCTGCTGCTCGACGAGCCGTCGGCCGGCCTGTCGCCGAAATTCGTATCGATGGTGTTCGAGATGCTGGCCGGCATCCGCAGGTCCGGCGTCACCATCCTGCTGGTCGAACAGAACGCCAAGGCAGCGCTGGCCATCGGCGACCGCGCCTATGTGCTGGTCGAAGGCAAGGACCGGCACGAGGGTGTGGCGTCCGAATTGTGGAACGATCCTGTCGTCGCCGAACTCTATCTCGGCCAACGCCCGTCTCACGCCGGCAAGGAAGGCGCGGCATGAGCCTGCAATTTGTCGTCGATGGGTTGCTGACCGGCTCGATGATCGGACTTGGCGCCATCGGCGTGACGCTGACCTATTCGATCCTGCGCTTCTCGAATTTTGCCCATGGCGACTTCATGGCCTGGGGCACCTATGCGACGCTCGCCGTCGTCAGCGCCATCGGCGCGATGTTCGGCAAGGTGGCGCCCATTGGACCGCTGTCTTTCGGCTGGCCGCTGCTGGTTGCGCTGGTTGTCGGCATGACTTTCACCGCCCTGCTGGCGCTGTTGCTCGACAAGGTGCTGTTTTCGCGGCTTCGCTCGCAGGGGCAAGCCATCATCGTGGTGATGGCGAGCTTCGGCGCCTCGATGGCGCTGCGCAGCCTGCTCGAATTCACCTTCAGCTCACGGCCGACCTATTTCAGCCGCGCGATCCAGATCGCCATGCCGGTCGGCTTCGGCATCCGCATCACGCCCGATCAGATCGCGCTTCTGCTGCTGACCGCCGTGCTGGTGCTCGGCGTGCATCTGTTGATGACACGCACGCAGACCGGCCGCTCCATGCAGGCGCTGAGCCAGAATGCAGCGCTGGCCCGCATCGTCGGTATCGATGTTGCCTCCGTTGTGCGTGTCACCTGGATCATCGGCGGGGCGCTGGCCTGCGTGGCCGGCGTGATGATCGGCATTCTGGTGCAGATCCGCCCGTTCATGGGCTTCGACATGCTGCTGCCGATGTTTGCAGCAGCCATCCTCGGCGGCATCGGCAGCATTCCGGGCGCTGTGCTCGGCGGCTTGATCATCGGTCTTGCCGAAGCAGGTGCGGTGCAGCTGATCGGCGCCGAATGGCGCGCCGCAATCTCCTTCATCATCCTGATGGCGGTGCTGTTCGTGCGGCCGATCGGCCTGTTTGGTGTGAGGGAACGCTGATGGACCTGCTCGGCTACGGCGCCTTCTTCCTGACCACCGCACTGATCTTTTCGCTGGTCACACTGGGGCTCAATCTGCAGTGGGGGCTGACTGGCCTTTTCAATGTCGGCCTTGCCGGATTCGTCGCCATCGGCGCCTATACATCGGCGCTGCTGACGACCCCGGACGATGCCGCGCGCTTCGGCGGCTTCGGTCTGCCGATCCTGGTCGGCTGGGCGGGCGCCATGGTCGTCGGCGGTATCGCCGCAGCACTTACCGGCATGGCCACGCTGCGTCTGCGATCCGACTACCTGGCGATCACCACCTTCGGCGTCGCCGTCGTCGTGCAGCTGGTCGCGCTCAACGCGCAGAAACTCACGGGCGGCCCGTTCGGCATCGGCTTCATTCCGCGTCCTTTCGGCAGCCTTGCCGAGACGCCGCTGCTGTTCAACCTGTCGAACCTCGCGGTCGTTTCGGCTGTGACGCTGATGGCCTATCTCGCTCTGGAGCACCTGTCACGCAGTCCGTGGGGCCGCGTGCTCAAGGCGCTGCGCGAGGACGAGCGAGCGGCGATTTCGCTGGGCAAGAGCGCGCGCTTCTACCGCGTCCAGGCCTTCGCCGTCGGCGGCGCCATCATGGCGCTGGCCGGCGCTTTGCAGGCGCATTTCACCGGCTTCATCGCGCCGGACAATTACCTGCCGATCCTGACCTTCCAGGTCTGGGTGATGCTGATCGTCGGCGGCTCGGGCAGCAATGCCGGCGCCATCGCCGGCAGCATCCTGGTCTGGGCGATATGGGCGGGGTCGGGCACGCTGACCAGCGTGCTGTTTGCGCCCGAGCAGCAGGCACGCGCGGCCTCGCTGCAGATCGTCGCCATCGGCGTCATGCTCTGCGTCATCCTGCTGATCCGGCCGAACGGATTGTTCGGCGACCGGCCGCGCCGGCCGAAGCCCGGCAAACAGACAAAGGCGGCGGCCAGCGAGAACGAGGCCGGACCATGAATGCCATGATCCGGCAAGACGTGCATGGCGTTTCACTCTGGCATGCCGTCAGCCGCAACCGCCGCGACCGGGGCACGCTGCAAGGCGGGCTCGACGTCGATCTCGCAATCGTTGGCGGCGGCTTTTCCGGCCTCTCGACGGCATTGCATGCCGCCGAGAAAGGGCTTTCGGTCGCGGTCCTTGAAGCCGAATTCCTTGCCTGGGGTGCGACCGGCCGGAATGCCGGCTTCGTCGTTCCGAACTTCGCCAAGCGGGATCCAGACGACATCATCGCCGAACTCGGACCCGAGCGCGGCGGGCGCCTGGTTGACTTCGCCGCCGGCAGCGCCGACCTGGTCTTCGGGCTGATCAAGCGGCACGGCATCGAATGCGACGCTGTGCAGAATGGTTGGATCCAGCCGGCGCATTCGTCCGCCGCGCTGGAAAAGACGCGATCGCGCGCCGAGCAATGGGCGGCGCGGGGCAGGCCGACCGTTGCGCTCGATGCCATGGCGGTCACGGAGCTCACCGGCATCGACGGCTATGCCGGCGGCTGGATGGACAGATCTGGCGGCGTCCTCAATCCGGTCGAGTATGCGCGCAGCCTGGCCGATGCCGCCGAAAAAGCCGGCGCGCGGATCTTCGAGCAGACGCGCGTCGCTTCCATTGACCGCGCTGCGGATGGCTGGACCTTGACGACCGCATCCGGCGCCGTGCGTGCGGGCAAGGTGGTGATCGCCACCAACGCCTATGGCGGGGCACTGAACCGGACACTGGCGCGGACCTATATCCCGCTGAAAGTCTTCCAGATCGCCACTGCGCCGCTGTCGCGGGCCATACGCGCGCGCCTGCTGCCCGGCGGCCAGGGCGTTGGCGACACCAGGCGCAACCTGTTCACGTGCCGCTTCGATGGCCAGAACCGGCTGATCAGCGGCGGCATGCATGTCGTCGGAGCCGGCGCTGAGACGCGCATGCCGCAAACGATTTGGCGACGGCTCGCCAGGCATCTCGATTTGCCTGACCTGCCGCCGCTTGCCTACAGCTGGACAGGCGTGGCGGCGGTGGTGCCGGATTTCCTGCCGCGTCTCATCGACCTCGGCCCGGGCCTGATCGCCGGCTTCGCCTGCAACGGTCGCGGCATCGCCATGACCACGGCAATGGGCAAAGTGCTGGCGGACTGGGCGAGCGGAACGGACGCCCGATTTCTGCCGCTCCCCTTCGCACCGCCAGCGCCGATCCCGCTGCACAACCTCGTGCGCTATGCACCGAATATGCTGCTCCCCTGGAGCATCCTGCGCGACCGGCTGGATTAGACAGCCAAGCCAGGTGATCCCCCTTGCCGGCGCGCTCATGGCGGCCCGAAAAGGACCGCCACCGCAATCGATGACCATGGTGGCCCAAGAGGATATCGTCAGATCCCCTCCCCAGCCAGCCGCATCTACTCCGCAGCCTGAACCCGATTGGCCCGGATGACCGCCCGTATCTCGGACCGGCAGGAGCCGCAATTGGTGCCGGCCTTCAGGGCGCCGCCTATGGCTTCGACTGTCGTGCACCCGGCCGCCACTGCCGCCACGATCTGGTTGACCCCGACGTTGAAACAGGAGCAGACGGTCGCGCCCGCATCGGGCCGATCGGCGCCGGCGCGACCGGCCACGATCCTGAAGCGTTCGCGCTGGCTGGTGTGAACCTCCTGGAGTTGCTGTGCCGCCCAACCCCGCGAAACCGCCACCGGTCCCGACGCGATAAACAAAGCCCCGGCGAGGTGCTGGTCGTCAAAGGCAGCAACACGATGCTGGCCGGTATCGCGGTCGTGATAGGCGAGCATGTCGGCTACGCGAACATCGAAAAGCGAACCAGCAAAACCAGCCCAGTCGATGTCGTCGTCGGCAAAGGCAAGCTCCACTCGCCAGCCGCCCTTGCATTTGGCCACGGCCCAGTAATCTGCTGCGACCGGCACCGGCTTGTGGCGCACCACAGCGAAGCCGAAGGCTCTCGCGGCGAATTTCTCGATACGGGCGCCGACATGTTTCAGCGCAGGCTGACCGGAAACCGGATCGGTCAGAGGCGCGGTCAGCGCATCGAGCCGGCCCTTTGCCGAAAACTGGTCAGTCCAGTGCATCGGCGCAAACACGCTCCCCTGGCGCTGGCGTGCCGTCACCAGCGCGCGCACCAGCACATCGCCGCGCGGGCTGGAGACGCGCACGATGTCGGCGTCGCCAATGCCGTGATGCGTGGCATCCGCCGGGTGGATCTCGACGAAGGGCTCGGCCATGTGCTGGGAGAGACGTGGGCTTTTCCCAGTGCGGGTCATCGTGTGCCAATGGTCGCGAACACGGCCGGTGTTGAGGATCAGCGGATAGTCCGGGCTGGTGCGTGTCTCGACGATGGGACGAATGGCGATGAAGCGGGCCTTGCGGTCGGGATTGTAGAAATTGCCGTTGGCGAAGAAGCGGGTGCTGGAAGGGTCAAGTCCCGCTTGAACACCCCCCTCTGTCCTGCCGGACATCTCCCCCGCAAGGGGGGAGATTGGCAGCTTTGACGCCGGCATATCTTCTGCATCGTTGGTAATTGGCGAAGGCCGAGGCGACGGCTGATCTCCCCCCTTGCGGGGGAGATGGCCGGCAGGCCAGAGGGGGGTGGCTGTGCTCGGCGCCGGCCATTGGAAAGGCTCAAGCGCTGCATAGGCCTCCTTATCAACACCAGCATAAGCGCCAATATCAAAATCCCGTGCGCCGTCATTCTCGAACCCCGACAGCGCGGCGTGTTCGGCGAAGATTTCCGCTGGCGACGAATAGGAAAACGCCTCGTCAAACCCCATCCGCTTGCCCACCTCGGCGACGATCAACCAATCCGGCCGCGCTTCACCGGGCACTGCAAGAAAGCTGCGCTGGCGCCAGATGCGGCGCTCTGAATTGGTCACGGTGCCGTCCTTCTCGCCCCATGCGGCGGCGGGCAGCCGCACATGGGCGTGGCGCACGGTATCCGTGCTCGCCAGCACATCCGAAACCACGACGAACGGGCAAGCCTTGATCGCTGCCTCCACGGCATCGGCATCCGGCATCGAATCGACCGGGTTGGTGGCCATGATCCACAGTGCCTTGATGCGGCCGGCGGCGATCGCCTGAAACATCTCGACCGCCTTCAGACCGGGCTTTTGAGCGAGGGCCGGCGCATTCCAGAAACGCTGCACGCGGTCGCGGTGCTCGGGGTTTTCGATCTCCATATGGGCGGCCAGCATATTGGCCATGCCGCCGACCTCGCGGCCGCCCATGGCGTTGGGCTGGCCGGTCACTGAAAACGGTCCTGCCCCAGGTTTGCCGATGCGGCCGGTGGCGAGATGGCAGTTGATGATGGCGTTGACCTTGTCAGTGCCCGAAGACGACTGGTTCACGCCTTGGCTGTAGACGGTGACGGTCTTCGCGGTGGCGGCAAACAGGCTGTAGAAGCGGGCAAGCTCCTCTTCGCTCAAGCCGGTGGCGGCGGCAGCGCCGGCAAGATCGAGTTTCGAGGCGGCGAAGAGCGCTTGCCCGAAGCCGGTCGTGTGGGCGGTGATGTAGGCGCGGTCGAGCGCGTTGTGCTGGCCGAGCCAGGCGAGCAGACCGGTGAACAAAGCGACGTCGCCATCCGGCGCGATCGCCAGGTGCATGTTGGCGATATCAGCGGTCATGGTGCGGCGGGGATCGACCAGCACGACCTTCATCTCCGGTCGTTTTTCCCGGGCCGCCGCGATGCGCTGGAAGAGCACGGGATGGCACCAGGCGAGATTGGAGCCGACCAGCACGATCAGGTCGGCGAGCTCGAGATCCTCGTAAGTGCCCGGCACGGTGTCGGAGCCGAAGGCGCGGCGATGGCCAGCCACCGAGGATGCCATGCATAGCCGCGAATTGGTGTCGATGTTGGCCGAGCCGATGAAGCCCTTCATCAGCTTGTTGGCGACATAATAGTCTTCGGTCAGCAACTGGCCGGAGACATAGAAGGCGACGGAGTCAGGACCGTGCTCGGCGATGGTTTGCGAAAAGGTCGAAGCGACGAGATCGAGCGCTTCGTCCCAGCCGGCACGGCGGCCGCGGATTTCCGGGTAGAGTAGCCTGCCGTCGAGGTCGATGGTTTCGGCGAGGGCCGAGCCCTTGGAGCAGAGCCGGCCGAAGTTCGCTGGATGGTCGGGGTCGCCGCGGACGCTTACTTCACCGTCCGCGGCGACCTTCGCCAGCACGCCGCAACCCACTCCGCAATAGGGGCAGGTGGTCCTCACCTCGCGCGCTTCGCCAAGTTTCATGCTTCAGGCCGCGCGGCTGGCCAGCGCTTTCAGCGCAATGAACAGGAGCTCGCCCTCGATCCGCACAGGAATGGTGCGCACCGCGCCCTCGTCGGCGCCGAGCGCCTTGCCCGTCTCCAGCGAGATGACCCAATTGTGCAAGGGGCAGGTGACGGCGGTGCCGTGGACGATGCCTTGGCTCAGCGGCCCACCTCTGTGCGGGCAATGGTCGTCGATGGCGTAGACCTGATCGTCCTGCGTGCGGAAGACGGCGATCTTACCCTCGGGTGTAGCGATGCAGCGCGCTCCGCGGCGGGGGATGTCGGAGAGTGAGCCGATTGCGATCCAGTCCATTTTAATCACTCCGCAGCCTGCGCAAATCCGACAGAAGCCATTGGCCGGAACTCGTGCTTGTCCTTGCCGGAGACGCGTTCCGACCATGGGTCGACCTGGGCGAATTTCTGGCTGAAGACGAAGCGTTCGTAATAGGCCTTGCGCTTGGCGCCGTCGTCCATGATCTGGCGCTTGATCTCGGCGATGCCGATGCGCTTGGCCCATTTGTAGATGCGCTCGAGATAGCGGCCCTGCTCGCGGTACATCTGCGTCAGCGCCACGATATGCTCCAGCGCCTCGTCCTCGGTCTTGACCAGGCCAAGCACTTCGGTGCCCTTGATGTCGAGGCCGGCCGCGCCGGCGAAATGGATCTCGTAGCCACTGTCGACACAGATCACGCCGACATCCTTGCAGGTCGCCTCGGCGCAGTTGCGCGGACAGCCCGACACCGCCATCTTAACCTTGGCCGGGGTCCACGAGCCCCACATGAATTTCTCGATGCGAATGCCGAGGCCGGTCGAATCCTGCGTGCCGAAGCGGCACCAGTCGGAGCCGACACAGGTCTTCACCGTGCGCAGGCCCTTGGCGTAAGCATGGCCTGAGACGAAGCCGGCCTGGCCGAGATCGGCCCACACCGCCGGCAGATCCTCCTTGCGGATGCCCAGCATGTCGATGCGCTGGCCGCCGGTGACCTTGACCATCGGTATCTCGAACTTGTCGACGACGTCGGCGATGGCGCGCAGTTCGGCGGCGTTGGTGACGCCGCCCCACATGCGCGGCACCACCGAATAGGTGCCGTCCTTCTGGATGTTGGCGTGGACGCGCTCATTGATGAAACGCGACTGGTAGTCGTCGGCGTAATCGTTCGGCCAGTCGCAGACGAGGTAGTAGTTGAGCGCAGGCCGACATTTTGCGCAGCCGCAGGAGGTCGTCCATTCCAGCTCCTGCATGACGGCGGGAATGGTCTTCAGGCTCTTGGCGATGATCAGTCGGCGCACCTCGTCATGGCCGAGCGTGGTGCAGCCGCACATCGGTTGCACGGCGGCCGGGTTGTATTTGTCGCCGATGGTCAGCACCATCAGCTTCTCGACCAGCCCGGTGCACGAACCGCAGGAAGCCGATGCCTTGGTGTGGGCGCGCACGTCGTCGAGCGAAGCCAGGCCCTTGGCCGTGATCGCGCCGGTGATCTTGCCCTTGCAAACGCCGTTGCAGCCGCAGATTTCCGCATCATCCGGCAAGGCTGCAACGGCCGCCATAGGGTCCAGCGGGGCACCCCCCTGGTAGGACTGGCCGAAGATGAGCGTGTCGCGCATCTCCGATATGTCGGTCTGCTTCTTCTTGAGATCGTTGAACCAGGCCCCATCCGCCGTCTCGCCATAAAGCACGGTGCCGATGATGCGGTCGTCTTTCAGGACAAGGCGCTTGTAGACGCCGGCGGCGGCATCGCGCAGCACGATCTCCTGGCGGTCCTCGCCTTCGGCGAAGTCGCCAAGCGAGAACAGGTCGATGCCGGTGACCTTGAGCTTGGTCGGCGTGTCCATGTGGACGAAGGCCGCTGCCTCGTTGCCGGCCAACTGGTTCGCGGCAACGCGCGCCATCTCATAGAGCGGCGCGACCAGCCCGTAAACCTGGCCGTTGACCTCGGCGCATTCGCCGAGCGCGTAGATGTCGGGGTCGTTGCTGCGCATGCCGGCATCGACGACGATACCACGATTGACGGCTATGCCGGCCTCCCTGGCCAGCGCCGCATTCGGCCGGATGCCGACCGCCATCACCACCAGCGTTGCCGGGATAATAGTGCCGTCGGCAAGCTCCACCTGCCCGACCTTGCCGTTGCCGGTGATCGCCTGGGTGTTGGCCTTGGTGATGACCTTGATGCCGCGCTGTTCCACCGCGCGCTGCAGGAGATAGCCGGCGGCTGGATCGAGCTGACGCTCCATCAATGTCGGCATGACATGCAGCACGGTGACGTCCATGCCTTGGGCGTTCAAACCTGCTGCCGCCTCCAGCCCGAGCAGGCCGCCGCCGATGACCACGGCCTTGGCGCGCGACTGGGCGGCAAGCATCATGGCCTGAACATCGTCGAGGTCGCGATAGGTCAGCACCCCCGGCAGATCATGGCCGGGCACCGGAATGATAAAGGGCACCGATCCGGTGGCGATGACGAGCTTGTCGTAAGGCTCGGTGACGCCGTGGTCGGAGGTGACGGTCTTGGCCGCCCGGTCGATGGCGACGATCTTGTGACCCTTGTAGAGGGTGATGTTGTTGGCGATGTACCAGCCGTCGCCGTGGATGATGATTTCCTCATAGGCCTTTTCGCCGGAGAGAACCGGCGACAGCATGATGCGGTCGTAGTTCACCCGCGGCTCGGCGTTGAAGATGGTCACGGTGTAGCGGCCCGGCGCCTGTTCGAGCAGATGCTCCAGCATGCGCCCAGGGGCCATGCCGTTGCCGATGATGACGAGCTTTTCGGTCATGGCGTTACTCCGCGGCTTCGACGAAGCGATGACGTTCATAGAGGAACTTCAGCACCGCTTCGCGGCAGCGCAAAAAGGTGCGGTCGGAAGAGAGTTCGACGCGTCGACGCGGCCGCAGCAGCGGCACCGCAAGCACCTCGCCGATGGTAGCCGCCGGACCGTTGGTCATCATGACGATGCGATCGGACAACAATACCGCCTCGTCGACATCGTGGGTGATCATGATCGTCGTCGAGCCGAGCCTGGAATGGATGTCCATGACCGCGTCCTGAAGATGGGCGCGCGTCAGCGCGTCGAGTGCACCGAACGGCTCGTCGAGCAACAGGATCTTCGGCTCCATGGCAAGCGCCCGGGCAATGCCGACGCGCTGCTTCATGCCGCCCGATATTTCGGCCGGCCGCTTGTCCTTGGCATGCGCCATTTGCACGAGATCGAGATTGCGCATGATCCAGTCATGTCGTTCGGTCCTGCTCTTGGAACGGCCAAAGACTTTCGACACCGCCAGGCTGATGTTTTCGTAGACGGTGAGCCAGGGCAGCAGGCTGTGGTTCTGGAACACCACGGCGCGCTCGGGTCCGGGGCTGTCGACCTCCTTGTTTTCGAGCAGCACGGCGCCGGCGGAAACCTTGGTCAGCCCGGCGATCAGATTGAGCAAGGTCGACTTGCCACAGCCGGAATGGCCGATGATGGAGACGAATTCGCCCTTGTCGATGGTCAGCCTGATGTCCTTGAGCACCTCGCTGACCTGACCGCCGCGGGCAAAGGATTTGTCGATATGGTCGAGCTTCAGATAGGCCGTCATCGCCCTCTCCTCACTTTGCCGTTGTGCCGCGGGTGACGAAAGCGCCGACCGCAGCGACCAGGCGGTCGAGGCAGAAGCCGGTGACGCCGATATAGGCGAGCGCGACGATGATGTCGGGCAGCCGCGACGAGTTCCAGGCGTCCCAGATGAAGAAGCCGATGCCGACGCCGCCGGTCAGCATTTCGGCGGCGACGATGGCGAGCCAGGACAGGCCGATGCCGATTCTGAGGCCGGTGAAGATGTAGGGTGCGGCGGCCGGAACCATGATCTTGACGAAGAATTCGAACTGGTTGAGCCGCAAGATGCGTGAGACGTTGCGGTAGTCTTCCGGAATGTTTCGCACGCCGACGGCGGTGTTGATGATGATCGGCCAGATCGAGGTGATGAAGATAACGAACAGCGCCGACGGGCTGGAATCGCGGAAAGCAGCCAGCGACAGCGGCAACCAGGCCAGCGGCGGCACGGTGCGCAGTATCTGGAACACCGGATCGAGGCCACGCATGGCCCAGATCGACTGGCCGACCAGGGCGCCGAGCGCGACGCCGACGATCGCCGCCAGGCCGAAGCCGATGGCGACGCGCTGCAGAGAGATCAGCACCCGCCACGCAAGGCCGATATCCTGCGGGCCGTTGTTGAAGAACGGATGCGCGATCAGGTCATAGGCCTCGTTCCACACCTGGCTGGGCGGCGGCAGGCTGGCGGTCGGCGACGAGCAGGCGATCTGCCACACGACCAGCATGAAGGCGATAACGATGACCGGCGGCACCAGGGCGGTGGCCAGCCTGCCGGCGATCGCGATCGGGTCGAAGCGGCGCCGCGCTTTGGCGGTGAAAGCGATGACCGCGGCAGACTTGGCGGGGAACGCCTTCACCGTGGTTTCCTCAATGGCTTGGATGGACATGTCTGACAATAACTCCGGGGTCGATGCGGGCGACAACGGCGAAGCGCCGTTGCGCTGGGGCGACAAACGGCGGAACGCGCCGTTTGCGCTGGTCAAGCCGATGCCTTGATCTTCAGGCTGTCGAGATAGGCCGACGGGTTGGCCGGGTCGAAAATCTTGCCGTCGAAGAAGGTCTCGACGCCGCGCGACGACGAGGCCGGAATATCGGCTGCGGCAACGCCGAGATCCTTCGCCGCCTCGCGCCAGATATCCTCGCGATTGACCTGATCGACCAGCGTCTTGATGTCGGTGGTCGGCGCGAATTTTCCCCAACGGATGTTTTCGGCGAGGAACCAGCTGTCGTGGCTCCTGTAGGGATAGGAGACGCCACCCTTCCAGAATTTCATGTAGAGGTCAGTGCCGGTGGCCACGCGGCCATTGCCGTAGTTGATGTCGCCCTTGAGGCGGCCGATAATGTCGGCGACAGGCACGTTCATCCATTGCCGCTTGCCGATGATGGCGGCCATCTCGTCCTTGTTCTCCGTGGCCTCACACCATTGCTGGGCCTCCATGACGGCCATCACGATCGCCTTGGTGGCGTTCGGGTATTTGTCGATGAATTCGGCGCGGAGGCCGAGCGCCTTTTCGGGATGACCCTTCCACAGTTCGCCGGTGGTGGCGGCGGTGAAACCAACGCCCTGGTGGACGAGCTGTTCGTTCCACGGTTCGCCAACGCAGAACACGTCCATGTTGCCGACTTTCATGTTGGCGACCATCTGCGGCGGCGGCACGACAATGGTCGAGACGTCCTTGTCGGGATCGATGCCGCCGGCGGCAAGCCAGTAACGGAGCCACAAATCATGGGTCCCGCCCGGGAACGTCATGGCGGCCTTGATTTCCTTGCCGGCCGCCTTCTTGGCGGCGAAGGCGTCCTTCAGCTTGGAGGCGTCGAGCCCGACACCGGTGCCGGCGTATTCCTGCGCAACCGAAATGCCCTGGCAGTCGTAGTTGAGCCGCGCCACGATAGCCATCGGCATCGGCTGGTTGTTCTGCGTCACCTTGCCGGTGTGCATGAGATAGGGCAGCGGCGTCAGGATGTGAGCGCCGTCGATGCCGTTGGCTTCGCCGCCGAGCATCAGATTGTCGCGCGTCGCGCCCCAGGAGGCCTGCTTGATCACCTCGACGTCGGGCATGCCGAACTTGGCGAACAGCCCCTTCTCCTTGGCGATCATCAGCGGCGCCGCGTCGGTCAGCGCGATGAAGCCGAGCTTGGCGCCGGTGACCTCCGGAGCGGTCGTAGCGGCATAGGCGCCCGAGGGGAAGAGCTTGCGGGCCGCCACGAACAGGCCGGCCGTCATGGCGCTGCTGACAAGAAAATCGCGGCGCGTCACATCCTTGAGCGATGTTCCCGTCCCGATCCATTTCCCTATTTTTTCTTTCATCGTGATCTCCGGTTGAACGCTTCGTCGAGTGGCCCAAAACAAAAAAGCCGCCGTCCAGGCCTCGCGCGTCCGTACATCCGGGATCGCGTCGTTGACCTGAGCGGCAGCTTTGCCTGTGGCGCCCGCCATTGGACGCCTGTTCCGTGACCCGCGAAGGGTCTGGCTAATTCAAAGCAGGAACCGTGCCAGTTCTGAGTGAAACGAAAAACCTAAATGAAATCAACATTACGCGCCAGACGCCGGCACGCGAGGCGACATCGCAAGCAGGTCAAAGATTGTTCATTACAGCAATCGCACGCACATTTTTTGTGCAATGCACAAGAATGGCGCGAGAATGATCAGGTTTCCGCGCGAGCGACTTTCTGGCGCGCTATATAGCCGTCGATCTCGTCGGGGTCGAAGGTCTGACCGTCGAAGAAGCCGTCCGGCCCAAGCACCAAGCCTGCCCCAGTCGCACCGACAGCCGTGGCGACCTTAAGCGCGCCCTCGACCTTCGCATTGGCGCCGGGAAGTGCAACGCCAAGCGGCTTTAGCGCCGAGCGGTAGAGGTCCGGACGGTAGCAGTCACGGGCGATAGCAAGGTTTTCCGGCGTGTGCTCGACATGCCCCCAGCGCACCATCTGCGTATAGAACCACAGCGCATGGCTCTTCCACGGAAAGTTCGCCGCCTTGTCGAAGGGCAGGAAGAAGTCGTCGACATCCAGTTCGGCGCCGCCGCCCAGTTCAAGATGGCCGGTCAGGATCGGCATCTGGACAGCTGGTGGCAGGCCGAGGAAGCCAGCTTGAGCCATCACACCAGCCAGTTCGGCGTGGTTGCCCGGATCCTGGCACCAGCGCGCCGAATGATGCAGCGCGCGCAGCAATGCTGCCAGCGCGACCGGGTTCTCCTGCGACCAGGCCTTGCGCACGCCGATCACCTTCTCCGGACTGTTGCGCCACAGCAGCGCCTTGATGGTGACGATATGGCCGGTGCCGGCGGCGACCGAGGCGCTGTTCCAGGGCTCGCCGACGCAGTAGCCGTCGATCCGCCCGGCGACCAGCGCATCGGCCATGAAGGGCGGTGGCACGATGACGATCTCGATCTCGCGCTCCGGATCGATGCCGCACCCGGCAAGCCAGTAGCGCAGTTCGTAATTATGCCCCGAATGCGGGTGCACCACGGCAAAGCGCAGCGGATCGCCGCCAGCCCCGGCGCGGTCGCGAATGAAGGCACCGAGGGCTGCGCCCGCGCGCGCGGGCTCGAGATCGGGTATGGCGCCGTGTGCCGCCATGCCTTCCCAGACAGCGTTGGAGATGGTGACGCAATTGCCGCCAAGCCCGAGCGAAAACGGCACGATGGTCTCGGAAGCAAGCGGCGTCAGCCCGAGATTGCAGGCGAGCGGCATCGGCCCCAGCATGTGCGCCAGGTGGAAATGGCCGATGGCGATGCGGTCGCGGATGTTGGCCCAGGAGGTCTCGCGGTGCAGTGTGAGATCGATGCCCTCGCGTGCGGCAAATCCAAGCTCACCCGCCGCAACCAGCACGGCACTGTCGAAGAGCGGCATGAAGCCGGCGGTGATCTGGTGCTCGGCGCTCATGCTCATTCGTCCTCCGACGGCCCGAGCAGCCCGGCGGCAGTCACCAGGCTCTGGGCAATGTCGCCGATCTTGCGGTTCTGGTTCATCGCCGTCTTGCGCAGGAGCGTGTAGGCGGCCTCTTCGGTCAGGCCGCGCGACTTCATCAGGATGCCCTTGGCACGGTCGATCACCTTGCGGCTCTCAAGCTCCCCTCGAACCTCTTCCAGCTCGCGCGCCATGCGCGAGAAAGCGTTGAAGCGGCTGACCGCCATGTCCAGGATCGGCTTGACGCGCTCTTGCCTGAGGCCTTCGACGACATAGGCCGAAACGCCGGCATCGACCGCCGCTTCGATCGATGCCTGGTCCGATCGGTCGACGAACATGGCGATCGGCCGCTTCACCGCACGCGACAGCTGGAACATGTTTTCCAGCATGTCGCGGTTCGGGTTTTCCAGGTCGATGACGATGACGTCCGGCTCGATCTCGGAGATGCGCCGCGCAATGCCGGTCACGTCGTGGATGACGGTGACCCGCTCATGGCCGGCCTCGCGCAAACCTGCCTCGATGATCGCGGCGCGGATACGGTTTTCGTCGATGACCAGGACGGCGAGTGAGCTGCGGACCATGCGTGCATTGTGGGCAAGGTCGCAAAATTGTGCAATGCGGCATGGTCACAGGCTCCCGCCGCGGAGCAACCGACGACCGACAACGACCCGGTCTAGGTGGTCGGGACAAGGAACGCAGCGCAACGCTGGCGCTGGTGATGACAGCCTTGCCGGTCGCCTGGTGCCCTACCCAACGGTCTAGGTGCGATGAGACTTGCACCGCAACATCGGCTTGTTAAAGGTGGGGGCAACGACGGACATAGCTGTCCTTGCTCGCCGATCTGACCGGAAGGTTACCGCACGATGCTGCTCATGAAACGACGATTGGGAGCCAGCAAGCTGGCGCGCCCGGCACGGCGTCTCGGAGGCCTGACGACGATGTTTGCCCTGATTGCCGGGCCGCTCATCCTTGGCATCGCCCTCCTGCTGGCTGGCCCGGCACAGGCGCAGTCACCGGCCGCCGTCGCGCCCGACAAGGTCAAACAGCTGTTCGAGCTTCTCGACGATCCGTCGGTGAAGGCCTGGGTGGCCGAGCAACGAAATCCGGCCGCTGGATCAACGGAAGCGCCTGCCGAGGCTGGCGCTCCGCCGGCCGACGCCGTGGCCGCACCGAGCCAGATGAATACAATGGCATCCTCGACGCTCGATCGGATCAAGCATCACATCGAGAAAATCGTGCGAACCGTGCCCACACTGCCGGGCCAGTTCGCACGCGTCCGGGCCCAGACAATGGACGATATGTCCAGCAAGGGCCCCGTCAGCATATTGGTGCTGATTGCGATCTTTATCGCTGCCGGCCTGGCGCTCACCTGGGCAATATACAAGCTCACCCGTCCATTTCGTCTTTGGATCATCGCGCAACCCAGAGATACGCCCATCGGGCGGGCCAAGAAGATCGGCGGCCGCACGCTTTATTCCAGCATGATGATCGGCTCGTTCGCGCTGGGCAGCGCCGGTGCGTTCATGCTGTTCGACTGGCCAGCGCTCATCCGCGAGATTGTGCTGACATTTCTGATGGCTGCGGTCTTTACGTGGGCTGTGCGCCTATACGTGATGGCCACGCTCGTCCCTTCTTTCATGGAGGTCGAGCACGCCATCGAGGTTCGTGCCCTGCCGATCACCAACGGAGCTGCTGACCATTGGGCTTATTGGCTGCCCCGGATCGTCGGCGTTTTCGCCTTCTTCGCCGCCGCGTTTGTCCTCTTGCCGGGTCTCGGCATAGACCAGGACGGAATGATGGTCCTGTCCGTCGGCGCCGATTTCATCCTGCTGTTGCTCTTCCTGCTGGCCATTTGGCGTCGGCCAAGGACGCAGCGAGACGGCGCGCGCCACAGCGGTCACACGGCAGTGACATGGTTGTTGACGGCTTATTTCGTCGTTCTGTTCCTCGAACGCATTGCCGGCCTCTACACATTCTTCTGGTTTACCTTCACCGCATTCTTCCTGCCTTTGGCAATTGTGCTGACAGAGCGCGGGGTTAATTTCGTCCTGCGGCCCGGTTCGGAAGATGCGGGCCGGCCGACGATCCCGGCGGTGACGATCGCTGTCATCGATCGCGGTATCCGGATGATTTTCATCCTCGCGGCGGCTTACCTTCTCGCACGCGTACTGGGCCTGGACATGCAATCCATGCGCGGCAGCGATACGACCACCACGCTCATATTGCGCGGCTTGATCAACGTCGTGGTCATTGCCCTTGCTGCCGATTTCGGCTGGTCGATCATCAAAGCCTTGATCGAACGAAAGCTGGGCGTCGCGATACCGCAAGCGGTGGTGAGCGAAGAAGACATCCTCACCCTCGATCCGCATCAGGCGCGGCTGCACACGCTGTTGCCGATCATCCAGAACATTCTGCTAGCAGTGATCATCGTGATGGCGGTGCTGATGATGCTCGCTTCGATCGGCATCCAGATCGGCCCGCTGATCGCCGGCGCCGGCGTCGTCGGCGTCGCGGTGGGTTTTGGTGCGCAAACCATCGTCAAGGACGTGATCTCTGGCGTGTTTTATCTGCTCGACGATGCTTTCCGTGTCGGCGAATACATTTCATCGGGCAGCTACAGGGGTACGGTGGAGAGCTTTTCGCTGCGCTCGGTGAAGCTGCGCCACCATCGTGGTCCGCTGTTCACGATACCTTTCGGCGAACTCGGCGCCGTGCAGAACCAGAGCCGTGACTGGGTCACCGACAAATTCAACATCACCGTTGGCTATGACACCGATATCGACTTTGCTCGCAAACTGATCAAGCGAATTGGCCTGGAACTGGCGGAAGATCCGGAGTTCAAACACTGGGTGATCGAACCGATCAAGATGCAGGGGGTGCAGGAGTTCGGCGAGTACGGCATCGTCTTGAGGGTCAAGGTCACGACCAGACCTGGAGGCGCCTTCAGCATGAAAGGCAGGTTCTTTTTGCGCCTCCGCCAGGCCTTCAAGGAGCAGGGCATCGAGCTCCCATTCCCGACCGTTCACGTCCAGGGGCTGCAAGACCCGCATGGGTCAGAGAATGCGCCTTTGGAGATCACACCCGAATTACGAATGGCCGTCGCCCAGTCGCACACCAATCGGCGCAGAAAAAAAGCGAGCACAACGGAGTAGGACGCCGTGATACCGGCCGGCCGCAACACGGCTTTCCGCGCAAAACCAGGACCCACGACACCACGCTAGTCGGAATTGCCGATAGCGGTGACGCGATCGCCGCCAACCAGCACCAGCGTGGCGTTTCTGAGGCCAAGCTTGACGAAAAGAGCAGATACGCTGGCCTTTCCGCAAGGCTCAGAGCGCAATCCAGGCGGTCTTGAGGTCGACAAATTTCTCCAGCGCATGCAGCGACTTGTCACGGCCGAAACCGGACTGTTTGACGCCGCCAAGCGGCACGGTGATATCGGCTCCGCCATAGGTGTTGACGTGGACGACACCGGCGTTGATGGCGCGCACCATGCGATGGGCCGTGGAAAGATTGGCGGTCCACACCGCCGAGGCAAGTCCGTAGACAGTGGAGTTGGCGAGATGCACCGCCTCCTCCTCGGTCTCGAAGCGCATCACGCCGAGCACCGGTCCGAACACCTCCTCGCGCGCCAACTGCATCTCTTGCGTCACGTTCTCGAAGATCGTCGGCGCCATGTAGCTGCCGCCAGTCTCGGTCAGTATCCGTTCGCCACCGGCGACGAGACGGGCGTCTTCGGCTTGCGCCATGGCGACGAAGCCGAGATTCTTGTCCAGCTGTTCGGCGCTCGATACCGCACCGATATCGCTGGCGAGATCGAGCGGGTCGCCGACCTTGAGCCGCGTGGTTGCCGAGACAAGTTCGTCCATGAAAAGATCATAGACCGACGACTGGACGAGCAGACGCGAGCCCGCCACGCAGACCTGGCCTGAATTGCGAAAGATGCCGTTGGCCGAGACGACCGCCGCCTGCTTCAGGTCCGGAGCGTCGGCAAAGACGATGTTGGGCGACTTGCCGCCAAGCTCGAGGAAGACCCGCTTCAAATTGGAACGGGCGGAATATTCGAGCAGCCGCCGGCCGACCGGCCCCGATCCGGTAAAGGCGATGGCGTCGACATCCATGTGGAGGCCAAGCGCTTCGCCGGCGACAGCACCATGCCCGGTAACGACGTTGAACACGCCTTCGGGAAGTCCAGCCTCGCTTGCGAGTTCGGCCAGCCGCAGCAAGGTCAGCGAGGCGATCTCCGGCGGCTTGACGACGACGCTGTTGCCGGTGGCCAGTGCGGGCGCAATCTTCCAGGCGCCGATCATCAGCGGGAAGTTCCACGGCACGATGACGCCGACGACACCGAGTGGCTCCCTGTGGATCAGCCCGAGCACATTGTCGGCCGTCGGCGCGATCTCGCCATAGACCTTGTCGATCGCCTCGGCGTAGTAGCGGATGGTGCCGGCCGCCGACAGTGGCTCGGCCTTGTAGGCCATGCCGATCTCGGTGCCGTTGTCGCGCACGCCAAGCACGACCAGCTCGTCGACATGTTCTTCGATCAGCTCGGCAAATTTCGTCAGCACCTTCTTGCGAAAGGCAGGGGCGGCGCGCGACCATGAACCCTTCTCGAATGCTTTTCGCGCCGATCGGACCGCGCGATCGATGTCGGCGGCATTGCCGTCGGCGATGCTGGCAAAAGGGCGGCCGTCGATCGGCGAAATCACCGCCAGCGTCGCGCCGCTCGTCGCTGCGGCCTGTACGCCATCGATAAACAAGCCCCGCTCGCCGATCTCCGTCTTGCGCAGCGCGTCGATGGCATTCTGGCTGATCATTGGTGGCGGACTCCCAGGGAAACATACAACGTGGTTGGCGCTCGGAATTCCCAGCCGCGAAACACCGGCACCTTGCCCGGCACCAGGCTGAGATCGGGGAAGCGCAGGAGCAGCAGCCTTAATGCAAGGCACATCTGCTCGCGCGCGAAAAACCGGCCCGAACAGAAATGATGACCAAAGCCGAAGGCGGCATGATTGCCTTCCCTGCGGTTGATGTCGAAGCGGTCTGGATCGGCAAAGCGGCTCTCGTCGCGGCTTGCCGAGGAGACAAGTGCAGCGACCGCGGCGCCGGCAGGGATCGTTACGCCGCCAAGCTCGACCGCCCGCGTCGTCTGCCGCGTCTGGGTGCCGATCGGCGCCACCCAGCGCAAGCCTTCATCGACAGCCCTGGGCACAAAGGTCTCGGGATCGGCGAGCACCTGCCGCAATTGTTCGGGATGCGCAAGCAGGCCGGCGAGGATCGAACCGGCACCATGTCCGGGCTCCTGCATGCCGCCAAGCAGGATGACCTTGATGCTTGGCATCAAGAAATCGATCGGCCGCGTCGTGCCTTCCGGCATGCCGTCATGCAGCATATGCGACAGCGCCGAGTCGTCGGGTGCGCGCGCCAGTCTATCCAGAGTCGGCCGGATGGCTGCGCCGACCTCGGCGCTGATCGCGTCGGCGATCTCTTGCCGCTTCGGGTCGTTCTCGAAATTGATGGCGCCCTGCGCAAGGCCATAGAACCAGCGGCGCAGCGTCGGCATGTCGATGTCGGCAAGGCCAAGCGAGCGCGCCAGGCTGAGCGTCGACACCGGCTCGAAATAATCCGCCATCAGCTCGGCGGAGCCTTGTTCGGCGATCCGGTCGAGAAAAGGTTCGGCAATCGACCGTACGAGATCGCCGGCATAGGCGGCGACGGTGCGCGGCCGGTATTTCCGATCGACGCCTTGGCGCAGCTGTCTATGCGTTTCGCCGTCGGTAGTCAGGATGGTCGGCTTGCCGAACGAGCGTTCGACCGGAGACGTACCGACGACGGCGGAGAAGATGTCGGGTGACTTTGCGACGGTCTCGACGTCCTTCCAGCGGGTGACGAACCAGAGATTGACCGCCGGCACGAAAGCGACAGGCGCGCTGCGCCGCAGTTCCGCATAGATCGGATACGGATCGGCTTCCAGCGCCTCAACGGTGATGCTCTCGGCAAAGCTCAACGCAGTTACTCCCTTGCGATGGAAAGGGGCGGCGCCGAACGCGCTACCCCTTGTCCTTTGTCCTAGTCCTTCAGCGGCACGCCGAGATTTTCGAAGGCAACCGGATCCCGGCTCTTCAACGCACCGGCAAGCAGCAGGCCGATCACCGCGGCAATCAGCACCAGCCCCGGCAGCAACACGCCGAGGAAGCCGCTGGCGCCCGACAGGCCACCGAAATTAATGACGATCAGGTAGATGATGACGACGAAAGCGATGAAAGCCAGCCCAGGCAGGATGGTGGTCTTCAGCGCATTCTCCTGCGTCGACGGGTTGGCGCGGAAGTACATCACCACGGCGAGCGAGGCCACTGCCATCATGACGATGACTCCCAGCGTCGCGACATTGGTCAGCCAGGAAAACAGCGCCAGAACCGGATCGAGGCCGAGTATCGCGAACAGTCCGATGACGATCGCTGCCAACACGCTCTGGATGACGGAAGCAACATGCGGGCTCTGGTGCACTGAATGCGTCACGCCGATCGCTTCAGGCAACAGCTTCTCGCGGCCCGAGACGTAGATGTAGCGGGCAACCGCGTTGTGGAACGCCAGCACGCCGGCAAACAGGCTCGACACGAACAGGATGCCCATGGCGTGCGACAGCATGGTTCCGGCGTAGCGGTCGGACAGGCCGAACAGGAAAGTCGTCGGATCCTGAAGCGCTTGCAGTGCGGGCAACAATTTGTCGACGCCGGCGCCGACCGCCATCAGCCAGGCCGTGACCATGTAGAAGACGCCGATCAGCAACACTGAGAAATAGGTGGCGCGCGGAATGGTCACCTTGGGGTCGCGGGCTTCCTCGGCGTAGATCGTCGTCGCCTCGAAACCGATGAAGGCGGCGAAACAGAACAGGATGGCGATGGCGGGCGAGCCGCTGACGATCTGGCTCCAGCTGAACGGCGCCGCAGAGAGACCACTGTCGCCACCGGTCTTGAGGATGGCGAGGTCTAGCACCAGCACAACGATGTATTCGCACAGCACCAGCACCGTCAGGATCTTGGCCGACAGGTCGACCTGGCGGTAGCCCAACACCGCGACGATGGCAACGGCGATGAAGCTCCACACCCACCAGGGCAGGTCGATGCCCCAGCCGGCGAACAGGCCGGCGGTCGCGGCCCCCAGCAGGCCCATGACCCCGATCTGCATGGCGTTGTAGGACAGGATCGCGATGATTGCGGTTGCGCCGCCGGCAAAACCGCCCAGCCCGCGCGCGGCATAGGCATAGAAGGCGCCGGCATTGCCGACATGGCGCGACATGGCGACGTAGCCGACCGCAAACAGCAGCAGCAACACGGTCACGATAAGATAGGTGCCGGCAAAGCCCGCCCCATTGCCCATAAGCATGCCGAGCGGCGTGCCGCCGGCGACCGCGGTGAGCGGCGCCGCCGCCGAAATCACCATGAAGGTGATAGCGCCGACGCCAAGACTGTTCTTGCGCAGCCTGTTGGCGGGCACCTGTTCCGAAACTGCTGACATTTGTCCCTCCAGTCTTACGAACCCCTGGGTTCGCGGCCGCTCGGCCTGTTCCCTGAATGCCATTGGTTCATTATTTGAACCCTTATTTTGAATATAGACTTGCAAAGAATGCGGATGCCTGTCAAGTTAATTCACACATTAAGTTTCTGTCCGAGCGGGAGGCTGGATGGGTACGGTCGGCAAGGCGATTTCACTTCTGGAGCTGTTCACGGCGGACGAGCCCGAGCTCGGACTTTCCGATCTCGCGCGGCGGTGCGCCTTGGACAAGGCGACGACGCGGCGGCTGCTGATGGCGCTTGGCGGCCATGGCTTCGTCGAGCAGGATGCCGGCACGCGGCACTATCGCCTCGGCGCCGGCCTGTCGCGGCTGGCGCGTATCCGCGAAGCCTGCTTCCCGTTCCTGCAAACGGCAATTCCCGTGGCGCAGGATTTGGCGGGTTCGACAACCGAGACGGTGCATCTGTCGGAATTCGGCGTCGACAGGCTGATCACCGTTTATGTCGAGCATTCAAGCTGGGCAAACCGGGTGAACATCGATGTCGGCCAGCTTCTGCCGCTGCATTCCACCGCCTCCGGCATCGCCTATCTCGCCTTCGCCGACAACGCGACCGTGAAAGCATGCCTGACAGGTTCGCTTGAGGCCTTCACCGATCATACCCTCGTCGAGCCGGCCGCCATTTCAAAGTCGATCGGCGAGGCGCGCGACCGCGGCTATTCGATCTGCGACCAGGGCCATGAGGACGGCGTGATCGGCGTCGCGGCTGCAATCCGCGCCGCCGATGGTCTTGCGCTGGGGACAATTGCGGTGGCAGCCCCGAAGGCCAGGACGACACCGGCTACGATCGTGGAACGAGGGCTTGCGGTTGTGACCGCGGCACGGGAGATTTCGATGCGCCTCAATGGCGAAAACCTGCAAACCCTGAGGAGGCAGGCCTGATGTCTGCAGATATGGCGACGCCCCGCATCCTGGTCATCGGCACGGGCGACACCAAGACCGACGAACTGCTGTTCATGAAAGCGTGTATCGAGGCATCCGGTGGCCGCGCCGTGATGATGGATGTCAGCGTGCTGGGCGCCCCCGCCTATAGTCCCGATCACGACAAGCATGCCGTTGCGCGGGCCGCTGGCGTGACGATGGCCGAAATCGTCTCGAGCGGCGACGAAAACACCGCCATGACATTGATGGCCGTCGGCGCCGTTCAGCTGGTGCGCCAGCTTCACCAGCGCGGCGAGATCGACGCCTTCATCGCCATCGGTGGTTCGATGGGAACCGATTTGGCGCTCGATGTCGCGCTGTGCCTGCCGCTCGGCGTGCCGAAATTCGTCGTCTCGACCATCGCCTACTCGCATCTCATTCCGCCCGAGCGCGTCGCGCCCGACCTGATGATGATCCTGTGGGCAGGCGGGCTCTACGGCCTCAACACCATCTGCAAGCTGGTCCTTTCCCAGGCCTGCGGCGCGGTGGTCGGTGCGGCGAGGATCGTGCTTGCATCCCGTGCTTCGGCCCCGGCGGTCGGACCGACCATCGGCATGACTTCGCTGGGCAGCAGTTGCCTGCGCTATATGAAGACGCTGAAGCCGGCGTTGGAGCAGCGCGGCTATGACGTCGCAGTCTTTCACACCACCGGGATGGGGGGCCGGGCCTTCGAATCGATCGCCAGCCAGGACCATTTCTGCGCGGTGTTCGACTTCAGCCTGCAGGAGATCACCAATCATCTTGCCGGTTCGGTCGTCAGCTCCGGCGCCGACCGGCTCGAGAATGCCGGCGCCCGCGGCATTCCGCAGATCGCAGCCCCTGGCGCCGTAGACATGGTCGATTTGCCGACCTGGCAGGCGCTGCCGACAAAGTTCGCGCAGCGGCCATTCCATGCTCATAACAGGTTGATCGGCTCGATCACCGTCGATGCCGCCGACCGCCGTGAAGTCGCCAGGACCATCGCCGCCAAGCTCGGTGCGTCGAAGGGGCGCTCCGCTTTCATCCTGCCCTCCGGCGGCATCCAGGAATGGGATGCGCAGGGCGAGCCGCTGTACGAACCCGAAGCCCTCGCGGCGTTCACCGATGAGATGCGCAAGGCCATTCCCGCCGGCGTCGAGTTCCACGAGATCGACGCCCACATCAACAGCGACGAGTTCGTCGGCAAGGCGCTCGAAATCTTCGACCGCTGGGTCGAGGAAGGCATCATCCCGCGCGGCATGCCGGCCAAGGGAGTGGCTGCGTGAGCGCTGTTCCTGCCCAGGCGCTCGTCCTCGATTTCGGCGGCGTCGTCACCCGGACCCTTTTCGAGACCCATGCCTTGACCGAACAGGCGCTCGGCCTCGCGCCGGGAACGCTGCAATGGCACGGGCCGTTCGACCCGGATTCAGATCCGCTGTGGCGCTCCATGCAGGCCAACGACATCAGCGAGCGCGATTATTGGCGCACCCGCACCAGCGAAGTCGGCCGGCTCGTCGGCGAGGACTGGGAGGCAATGGAGACATTCGTCCAGCGCGCACGCGGAGCCGAGCCGGAAAAGATCGTGCGGCCCGAAGCCGTCCGCGCCATCCGGACCGTACATGCGGCGGGATTTCGCCTGGCGATCCTGTCCAACGAGCTAGATCTGTTCTATGGCGCCGGCTTCCGTCAGCGGCTGCCGCTGCTCGAGCTGTTCGACACCATCGTCGACGCCACCTATACCCGCATCCTCAAGCCCGATCCGCGCGCCTATGCCTTGGTGACCGAGGCGCTTGGCCTGCCTGCCCGCGCCTGTGTGTTCGTTGACGACCAGCAGCGCAATGTCGATGGCGGCCGTGCCGCCGGCATGCGCACCGTTCATTTCGACGTCGCGCGGCCGGCACTTTCCTATGCCGAGGCCCTCGGCCATTTCGACCTCATCTCCTGAGACATTTGCGGAGCCTTGCGATGCGCGACATCAATTTCCTCACCGAGAAAAACGCCAAGCCGATCTGGCATCCGATGGCACACCCGGCCGAGATGCGGGCCAACCCGCCAAAGGTGATCATGAAAGGCGAAGGCGTGATGGTCACCGACATCGACGGCAACACCGTGCTCGATGCGGTTGGCGGACTGTGGAACGTCAATCTCGGCTACTCCTGCGACCCGATCAAGAAGGCCATCGCCGACCAGCTCAGCGCCCTGCCCTACTATTCCGGGTTTCGCGGCACGTCGACCGGCCCGTCGATCGAGCTCGCTTACGAACTCAGCGAATGGTTCGAACCGGAAGGCATGGTGCGGACCTTCTTCACCTCGGGCGGCTCGGATTCGGTCGAAACCGCACTGCGGCTCGCCCGCCAATACTGGAAGATCCGCGGCCAGGGCGACCGGACAAAATTCCTCGCGCTGAAGAAGGGCTATCACGGCACCCATTTCGGTGGCGCGTCAGTCAACGGCAACGCCAATTTCCGCCGCAACTATGAGCCGCTTATGCCCGGCGTCTTCCACATTCCCGCACCCTGGACCTTCCGCAATCCGTTCGATGAGACCGATCCGGCGCGGCTGGCCAAACTGTGCGCCAAAGCGCTGGAGGATGAGATCGCCTTCCAGGGCGGCGACACCATTGCCGCCTTCATCATGGAGCCGGTTCTCGGCGCCGGCGGCGTCATCGTTCCGCATGACAGCTTCATGCCGCTGGTCCGCGAGATATGCGACCGCCACGAAATCCTGCTGATCGCCGACGAGGTGGTCACGGGCTTCGGTCGCACCGGCGCCTGGTCGGGTTCGCGGCTATCCGGCGTGAAGCCGGATTTCATGACCATCGCCAAGGCGATCACCTCGGGCTATTTCCCGCTCGGCGCCACCTTGATCGGCGCCAAGGTCGCCGACGTCTTCGAGGCCGACAACACCAGCTTCGGGGCGATCGGTCATGGCTATACCTATTCCGGCCATCCTGTCGGCTGCGCGGCAGGGCTGGCTGCACTTGCCGAGACCAAGCGGCTTCGCCTGGACGAGAACGCAGCCGCGCGCGGCATCGAGCTCGCGGCGACGCTGGAGGGGCTAAAAGCCAAGCACGCGATCGTCGGCGACATCAGGTACAAGGGCCTGATGGCTGCGCTAGAGCTGGTCTCCGATCGCACGACGAAAAAGCCGGTGGACAAGAAGACCATGGCCGTGGTTTCGGAAGCCACTTATGACGCCGGCGTCATGCTGCGCGTGTCCGGCAACAACATCATCCTGTCGCCGCCGCTGATCATCGGCGCCGCCGACGTGGCAAAGATCGGCGAGGCCATCGATGCAGGTCTGTCGAGGGCCTGATAGACCCGCTGACGCAATGGAGTTTGGTACGCAATGACCCAATCTGAGAAGAACCCGAGCGAGGAAGCGCTCGTCAAGCGGCGTGCCCGCCTGCTCGGCGCGAAATCGCAATTGTTCTACGACGAGCCCGTGCACCTGGTGCGCGGCGAAGGCGTCTGGCTCTACGATGCCGACGGCCGCAAATATCTCGATGCCTACAACAACGTCGCCCATGTCGGCCATTGCCACCCGCATGTGGTCGAGGCCTTGTGCCGTCAGGCAAGCCTGCTCAACACCCACACACGCTATCTGCACACCGCAATTCTCGACTATGTCGAGCGGCTGACGGCGACCTTCGATGCAAGCCTCGCCACCGCAATCCTGACCTGCACCGGCAGCGAGGCCAACGACATCGCGCTGCGCATGGCGCAGGCCGCCTCCGGCAATATGGGCATCATCGCCACCGACGCCACCTATCATGGCAACACGACGGCGGTTTCGCAGCTGAGCACGCGCATGCCTCCGATCCGCGGCCGCGCCCCCCATGTCAGGCTGGTGCCGGCCCCCGACAGCTATCGCCATCCCGATGCGATGGCCAATGGCAAGGCCTTTGGCGACGCCGTGCGCCAAGCGATCGCCTCGCTGGCACAGGATGGCATTGGCCTGTCTGGCATCATCTTGTGTCCGCTGCTCGCCAATGAAGGTTTCCCGGCTCTGCCCACCGGATTTTTCGACGACGCCTTGGGGGCCGTGCGCGAAGCCGGTGGTCTGGTCATCGCCGACGAAGTGCAGCCCGGCTTCGGCCGCACCGGCAGCCATTTCTGGGGCCATCAGCGCGCCGGCTTCGTCCCCGACATCGTCACCATGGGCAAGCCGATGGGCAATGGCCATCCGATCGCGGCCGTGGTCACCACCAAGGAGATACTGGCGACCTTCCGCGACGCTTTCCGCTACTTCAACACCTTTGGCGGCAACCCGGTCTCCTGCGCGGTCGCCAATGCCGTCCTCGACGTCATCGAACAGGAAACCCTTGTCGCCAACGCGCAAGACGTCGGCGCCTATGCGCTCGGCCTGCTGCGCCCGCTGGCCGATCGGCATGAGTGCATCGGCGAGGTCAGGGGGGCCGGACTGTTCTTCGGCGCCGAGCTGGTCCACGACCGCGACACGCGCGAACCGGCGCCCGACATTGCCGAGCAGGTCGCCAATCGCATGCGCCATCGCGGCGTGCTGATGGGCAAGACCGGCATCCACGGCAATGTGCTCAAGATCCGCCCGCCCATGCCGTTCTCGCGCGACAATGCCGACTTCCTGATCGGCCTGCTGGACGAGGTGCTGGGCGAAGTCGGCGGAGTGCCGGCGTGAATTCTGTTTCCACCCAATCCGAGCCCGAAACGGCAGCCGATGTCACGGAGCTCGCCAGGCGTGCGCTCGAACATTGGGGCGTCCGCAACTCTGAGCCGGAACTTCTGAAGCACCGCGAGAACGCCGTCTTCCGCGTGCGGCTGCCGGATGGCCAGCCGGCAGCCATGCGCATCCACCGCCTCGGCTACCACACGGACGCCGCGCTGCGTTCGGAACTGCAATGGATGGGCTTCCTGCAATCCGCCGGCGTCGCCACGCCGTCTTGCGTCGCAACACAGGCCGGCGATCCGTTCGTGCTTGTCAGCACGGCCACCTCGGCGCAGCCCCGGCAGGCCGATTGCCTGAGCTGGCTGGAAGGCCGCGCCGTGGGCGCACGCGGCGTGCCACTGGTCTACACGGCCGACCAGTCGATCCAGATCTTCACGGCGATCGGGCGGACCATCGCCCATATGCACAATGTCACTGCCTCCTGGACGCCGCCCGCGGGCTTCGCCCGCCATGCCTGGGACTTCGACGGCTTCTTCGGGGCGAACCCGGTCTGGGGCCGGTTCGAGACCTCGCCCTTTCTCGATGGTCCTCGCCGCGCGCTGGTCTTGCAGGCGCGCGACAAGGCAGTGAAGGCGCTGTCGCAACATGAGCGCAGCGCGCGCAATTTCGGCATCATCCACGCCGATCTGGTGCGCGAAAATGTGCTCATCCATGACAGCGCGGTGCGCATCATCGATTTCGACGATTGCGGCCATGGCTGGCACATGTACGATCTTGCCGTCGCCCTCTACCAGAACCGCGAGGAGGCGATCTACCCGCTGATCGAAACCGCTTTGCTTGACGGCTACCAGCAAGAGCGTGCGCTGACCCCGCAGGACATCGCCGCATTGCCTCTATTCGCCGCCTTGCGTGCCTTCGCGTTTCTTGGCTGGGTGCAAAGCCGCGTCGAAGGCGACATCACCAGGGATGTCGGCTTGCGCATGTCGACCATCGCAGCCGATGTGGTGATTGACTACTTGCGCGGCGAACAGCCCAACTGACGAGCCGATGAGAGCCATCAGCTCTTGGCGAAATGGATGCTGACCGTTCCCGAGCTGCCGAAGTCGGCGACGATCGTATCGCCGGGCCGCGCCTCGACCGGGCGCACGAACGATCCGGACAGCACCACCTCGCCGGCCGCGATGGACATGCCGTAGCGGGCGAGCCTGTGCGCCAGCCAGGCAATGCCCATCGCCGGATGGTTGAGCACGCCGGCGCCAAGCCCGGTCTCCTCGACCTCCGCATTGCGCGAGACGATGGCGCCGATCCAGCGCATATCGGCTTCATCGGGTCGTTGCGGCCGGCCGCCGATGACAATGCCGGCATTGGCGGCGTTGTCGGAAATCGTATCGAAGAAAGTGCGCGCCTTCTTTGTCTCGGCATTGACGCGTTCGATGCGCGTGTCGAGGATTTCGAGCGCCGGCGTGATATAATCGGTGGCGTTGAGCACGTCGAAGATGGTCACGCCTGGGCCCCTCAGCGGCGCCTTCATGACGAAGGCTATCTCGGCCTCGACGCGCCAGGGGTAGCGGAGAGGCTGTCTCACAATTGACCGCTTTTAGCGACTATTCGCCATGATAGCTAAATTCTTTGATGCGGGAATTCGATAGGCTCCGGTTCGTGGCTGGCATGTCACAAAGTATCAGGAGGGCTTCCCATGCGCGCGCTCGTCATGTCTCCCGACAACCCCACCAGACTGACGCTCGCCGAGGTCGAGGACCCTCGGCCCCTCCCCAACGAAGCGCTTGTCTCAGTCCACGCTACCTCGTTGAACCGCGGTGAACTGCGCCTGCTCACCATACGCCCGGAAGGCTGGATACCTGGCCAGGACGTGGTTGGAGTGATCAAGCGGGCGGCAGCCGATGGCTCCGGGCCTGCCGTCGGCGCCCGGGTTGTGGCTTTGGTCGACGAGGCCGGCTGGGCCGAACAGGTCGCCGTTCCGACCGACCGCCTCGCCGTCATCCCGGACGAGGTCAGCTTCGGGTCCGCCGCCACGCTTCCGGTCGCGGGCACGACGGCTCTCAGGGTCTTGCGCCATGGCGGCGACCTCGCGGGACAGCAGGTGTTGATCACCGGCGCCAGCGGCGCGGTCGGCCGTTTCCAGATCCAGATCGCCCGCGAGCAAGGCGCCGCGGTGACTGCAATCGCCGCCGCCCGGCACGCCGAGGATCTCCGCGGTCTTGGTGCTCACGAGGTCGTCGAGTCGATCGAACTGGCCGAAGGGCCATTCTCTCTGATCACCGAGTCGGTCGGCGGCCAAAGCCTCGCCCATGCCATCGAACGCGTCGCCCCCGGCTGCACCATCGTCATGTTCGGTTCGAGCAGCGGCGAACTCACGCCGGTTGGCTTCAGACAATTCGTTCCGGGCCATGAGGGAGCGGGGCTTCAGACTTTCGCCTACTACACATCCGGTCGAGCCATTGGCGCGGACATCGCCTCGCTGCTCGCTCTGGTCGCGGCCGGCCGGCTGGAAACCCGCGTGTCCATGACCGTGCCGTGGACAGACATCGCCCAGGCCCTGGACGCCTTGCGGCAGCGCAGCTTCAGCGGCAAGGCTGTTCTCACCATCGCCGAATGAGCAGTCTGTCAGTGCTCAGACGTGCTGGCCGCCATTGATGTGGATTTCCGAGCCCGTCACATAGGACGCCTGCTGCGAGCACAGGAAGAAGATGATGTCGGCGACTTCCGAGGTGGCGCCAAGGCGCCTGAGTGGGATCGTCTCGACGATTTTGTCGGTGCCCGGCGACAGGATCGCGGTGTCGATCTCGCCCGGCGCAATCGCATTGACGCGGATGCCGTGCGGGCCGAAATCATGCGCCATCTCGCGCGTCAGCGAGCCGAGCGCCGCCTTCGAGGTCGCATAGGCGGTGCCGGCGAAAGGATGCACGCGCGTGCCGGCGATCGAGGTGACGTTGACGATCGAACCTTTCGCTGCAGCAAGCTCCTTGAAGAGGCCCCGCGCGAGCATGATCGGCGCGAAGAAATTCACCTGGAACACATCGCGCCAGACATGCATCGGCGTGTCGATCGAATCCATCCGGCTGTTGCCGTCCTTGAGCTTTGGCGAGATGCCGGCATTGTTGACCAGAGCGTGCAACTGGCCGCCATGCGCCTCGAGCCGGTGACGGATCTCCGAGACGGCGATGCCGACATCTTCCTGGTCGGCGAGATCGACCTTGATGTGGTCCTCTGGGCCGGCCGGCCACGGGCAATCCTCGGCAAAAGCCTGGCGCGAACAGGTGATGACCCGCCAGCCCTCACGCGAAAAGCGCTTGACCGTGGCATGGCCGATGCCGCGGCTGGCTCCGGTCAGCACGATGGTTTTTCTGATGTCGGTTTCAGCCATGTCTGTCACTCCGGCCGGAGATGTAGCCGAATGCCGCGAAGGTGGCGAGAGGCCGAATTGTCACCGCAGCTCTCATATGAGGAACGGATTGCCAGCTCGCATTTGATTCGAAGCTAGAATGACGAGCCGCTCAGCCGCCGCCGAGAATATCCAGGATTGAGGTTTTCCGCTTCTTGGTCGGGCCGCCGACGCTGCCCGGCGGTACCGGATGCTTGATCGAGGCCGTGGTGCCGCCGTCGCCCGGCATGTCGAAACCGTCGGCATCGACGGTTTCGGCCGGACGGCGGACCGGTGCTTGTGCGGGTACAGCAGCAGGTGCCGGCGCGGCAGCAGGCTCAGAACGGCTGACGGCCACGGCAGGCAACGGCGCCGCCTGATTGTTATCGACTGACGGAATATCGTCGGGCACGATGGTGTCGGGCGGCGTCGACTTCCAGGTGCCGGGCAGCGGCCGGACCGGCACACCTTCATGCGCGGCCACCATGAACTCGTGCCAGGCCTGTGCCGGCAGCGCGCCACCGGTGACCTTCTTCATCGGCGTGCCGTCATCATTGCCGAACCACACGCCGGTGGTGAGGTTTGCGGTGTAGCCGACGAACCAGGCGTCGCGCGAATTCTGGCTGGTTCCGGTCTTGCCGGCCGACGGCCAGGCGAAGGCCGCCTTCCTGGCCGTGCCGATCTCGACCGTGCCGGTCATCATCGAGTTCATCATGCCGACAATGTTCTGCTTGACGACGCGCGGCGCGCTGCCGCCATTGTCGTCATAGAGCACCTTGCCTTCGGTCGTGGTGATGCGGCGGATGAAATGGATGTCGGGCTTGTAGCCGCCATTGGCGAACGGCACATAGGCCGATGTCAGCTCCAGCGGCGTCACTTCCGAAGTGCCGAGCGCGATCGAGGTGTTGGCGATCAGATCGGATTGGATGCCCATGCGGTGCGCCGCCTCGACCACCGCGTCGGGGCCGACCTCCATGGTCAGCTGCGCCGCGACGGAATTCAGCGACTTCGCCAAAGCGGTCGCCAACGTCACCTTGCCGAAATACTTGCCGCCGTAATTGTCCGGTGTCCACTTGCCGATCTTGATCGGTGCGTCGTTGCGCACGCTGTCGGGCGTGCGGCCGGCTTCCAGCGCGGCCATATAGACGAACGGCTTGAACGCCGAGCCCGGCTGGCGGCGTGCTTCGGAGGCGCGGTCGAACTGGCTGGTCGAATAGTCGTAGCCGCCGACCATGGCGCGCACGGCGCCGGAATTGTCGATCGAGACCAGCGCGCCTTGGCTGACATTGAGCTTCTTGCCGCTCTCGTCGATCAGCCGGCGGATCGACTGTTCGGCGAGCTTCTGCAGGTTGAGGTCGACGGTGGTGTCGACGACGATGTCGCTGCGCACGTCACCAATCAAATCGGGCAATTCTTCCATGATGGTGTCGGCGACATAGTTTTCCGAGCCGGTCCAATAGGATGGCGCGCGCGTTGCCGGCGCGCTCATCGCCGAGGCCAGTTCCTTGGCGCTGATCTTGCCTTCGTCGCGCATGGCGGCCAGCACCAGTTGCGAGCGCTCCTCCGCCGCCTTCGGATCCCGCGCCGGCGACAGTCGCGACGGCGCCTTCAAGAGGCCGGCGAGAAGGGCCGCCTCCGACAGAGTGACATCGCGCGCGCTCTTGCCGAAATAGCGACGCGAGGCCGCCTCGACGCCATAGGCGCCGGAGCCGAAATAAACCCGGTTGAGGTACATTTCGAGGATCTGGTCCTTGGTATGCTTGTGCTCCAGCCAGAGCGACAGCAGCACTTCCTGCACCTTGCGCTCCAGCGTGCGGTCGGGCTTCAGGAACAGGTTCTTGGCCAGCTGCTGGGTCAGCGTCGAGCCGCCCTGCGAGAAACGCCGGCCCAGAACGTTGGTCACCATGGCGCGCGATAGGCCGATCGGGTCGATGCCGAAATGCGAATAAAAGCGGCGATCCTCGATGGCGATGACGGCTTCCGGAATGTAGGGCGACATTTCGTGCAGGCCGACCGCCTCCCCGCCGCTCATGCCGCGGTTGGCAAGCAGTTGCCCGTCGACCGAGACGATCTTGATGTTGGGCGCGCGGTCGGGGATCGACCAGGTGGTGGCCGCCGGCATCTTGGCGCCGTAATAGACGACAATGCCGGCCACGGCGATGCCGCCCCAGATGCAGAGCACGAAGCACCAGTAGAACATCCGCGCCATCACGCCGAACAGCCCGCGCCGGGGTTTGCCGCGCTTGCCGCGTGACGATGATTTTGCCTTGGAGGTTTTGCGCGCCGAAGATGATTTGCGATTGGCCGGCACGACCCGATCCTCCTCGTTCACCGAAAAACCGGCCGCGGATTTCGCCTTTGGCGATCCCTCGAAGCTGGGTTCGATGCGACTGTCTCTGCGGTTCGCCATGCGTTGCGCTGTCTTCCCGGTGTCAATGGCGCTCGGGTTGGAGGGTAGATGCGGCGGTTTAAGGGCGCGTTAAAGCAGGGCTCGTGCAGGCCGTTGAAATTCCTTACGAAATTCTTAATCCGTTACCGCGCGTTACCGCCGCCGTTACCGCTCTGTTCACGTCGCTTGACGCGCGCGTCAGCAAAGCGGTCCGCAGCCTCCAACACGGCGCGATCATACTGCTTGGTGGTGGTGGTTGCGCTATGCCCGGCGACCTTGCTGGCATCGTCCAGACTGGCATCGGATGCCCTGCCCTCGGTGATGCCTGAAGCCCGCAAGTCTCGCGCCCAAAGGGTCACCGGAAGACCTGCCACCTTGCGGTCGACAGACCAGCGCTGCGCGAAAATCGTGGCGCGCCAGGGCAAGCCGTTTTCCTCGGCCACGATGATCGGCCCCTTGCGCTTCTCGATCGGCCAGTGCTGCAGCTCTTCCATGACCATCGGCGCCTTCCTCAGCGAATAGGAAATGCTGAAGCCTGTGCTATCGGCGGTCTTGGATGGCGTGTAGTGCAGCACCATGTCGGCGTCGATGTCTTCCCAGCGAAGGCCAAACCATTTCAGATCCCGGTCGGCGTCAAGCACTTCGGAAATTCCGCCCATGTCCATCGGCCACCACTGGCCGATCACGTCCCACAACCGAAGCACCGTCTCGAAGCACAAGGCATAGGCGAGCGCCGACGAAGGCCGGCCGGCCTGATGCGCTGCCGCGCGCGCCGCGATGATCTGGGTGGCGGTGGCGGACTGTTTGCGGGGCTTGGGGTGCGGGAGCCTCTTTGCAGTCTCGCGCATGACGACCGACAATTCCGAACAGCCGGGCAAGCGCATCATGATGCCGAAGCTGACTGCAGCGAAAAGAACGGCGCGCGCGGTCGACGCAGCGGCGAGATAACGCCCGTTCTCCGACCAAACGTCATGCCAGTCGATGAGGTCAACGCCGGTTGTTTCGTCAAGCCGGACGCTGCCTATGTGGCCCTTCAGGTTCTTCAGATAGTGGTTATAGGGCCGCAGCGAACCGGGTTTTAGCTTCCGGTATGGGCTGCGCTTGTGCGTCTCGTAGATGGTCAGGAGCGACTTGATCGTTCCGTCGAACTTCAGAGGGTCGGCACGGTAGCCGGTGCGCCATAGAAGCATCTCGGCTTGGAGCGAATGGCATTTCGCCTTCAGCATCTCCGGCTGATCGGCCAGATAGTAGAGGTTCACCGTTTTCGGGATGTAGCCGTTCTTTACGTCATTTTCGTCGGCAACCCAGTGCGGCACTCGGCCGCCAGCGCGCTTGATCCATTTCAGACCTGGGGCCTTTGTCGCGTCTTCGTTTTCCATTGGCTTGCGTCCGCTTTGCCGGGTGGCGCTGTTGCCGTGGTCGAGCCGGTTCCAAGGTAATTTTCATAGAACCGCTGCACCAAGGCGACCGGGCGCCCTCCGTGAAATTCATCAATAGCCGGGAAACCGGGCTTGTTGGCAAGGGTCGGCAGGCGCTCGCGCATCCATTTGCCTGCTTTATCCTTCCCGACGATGGCCTCTGCGATCTGCTCGTCCGATGCGAACATGGGCAGATCGTCGAGGGTTGCCCCGGCGCGGGTCATCTGCCCGCCCTCGCGCAGGTCCAGAACCACAGGCCGGCTTTGTCACAATGTTGCTGTGCTTTCGAAAAATTGCTGAAATCGCCGTTCATCCGGCGCGCTCCATCGATTGGCAAGCGTCTTCGAGCCGATTGGTTGAGCCGTTCAGCGCTTCGCGTATCGGCGTCAATGTGCCGTCATCATCCAGATCTGACGTGTTGCCCAGGGCCAACCAAATGGTGCGCAGTTCGTCTCGCACTTGGTGAAGCTGGTCGATCGCTGAGAGCGGGACAACCCGGCCGCCTCCTAGTGGATCGCCCTCCCCGCTGAGCAACCATTCCCACCGGACGCCATAGCCAGCCGCATACAGGCGGGCGACTTCATAGTCGAAAGCGCGGTTTCCGCTCTCGTGGCCCGCATATGTGCCGGGCGGCACTTTCAGCGCTTCGGCGCCGCCGCTGACGGTGTGGATACCGGCCTGAGTTCTCGCCCAGGCCAGCCGCGCGCCAGCGGTCTTGATCTTGCTCGTAATGCTGACGACTTGGATCACTTCGCACCTGCCTTCGGACCTTCATGGCCCTCAAGCGCATCGGTAACGGGTCCAAGGAGTTCGTCGGCGGCGGCAAGAGCATCAACGATGCTGGTTGCCATATTCACATGGCCGCCTTCCTGGATCGCCCAGGCCGCTGCACCGCAAACCCGGACGATTGCAGCCGCTTGGATGCAGCAAGACATTATCTGATCTGCAGACATGTCTCTGTGATCGATGAAGCGGCTCATTTGCCACCTTCCCGGGTAAGCTGCCAATCGATGTCCCCGGCAATCCTGGCCAACTCCGCGACAACCGATGCAGGGCTGTCGGTGCCCCCGTCATACTGGCCGACTATGATCCCAAACTTAAGTTCGCCTTCGTCTCGGGTGCTGACTGGCCTTTGCAACACGGCCTCGCGTATGTCGTCGATCTCGCAGCCGATATTGTTGCGGAGGAACTCTAGTATCTCGCCAGCTTCGTTGTACGGTTGACCGTCATCCGGGCCGTTGAAACGAGGCTGCTCCTGAAGACCGCTGAGAACTTGGGCGACAGTGGTCAGCGTCTCGACGAGTGCCGACAGTTGCTTGAGCGAGAGAAGGTCGGTTTTGAAGCCGAGCGGGTGCGCTGGGCGGCTCATTCCGCACCGCCTTCCGACTTGCCCATGGTTTTGACCACGGCAACCATTGTCGCAGCGTAGCGGTTGACCTCGCCCAGGAAACCGATCTCGACGCCGGTCAGATGGTTGCGGGACGGCAAGCGTTCTTCCTGCCGGAGTCGGCACATATCGTTGACGATGCAGCCGAGAAGTGTGGTTGCGCCGTTGGTCGGGTGACGGCCGATGAAGTCGAGATATTCGCGCGCCAGTTCATGGCCTTTGTCGCAGTCCTTGCCGAAATGGCCGGTTGCGTCGACATTCCAGTAGCAGATGCCACCGCCGGCATCGCGGCCTTTGCGGTGCATAAACGACAGGGTGTCAGCCTCATGCGCTATCTTCGCAGCGGGGCGACCAGTTTGAATTTTCGCCGATGCGGTGTTATGTAACGCCTTGGTCATCTTCAATATCCTTTGTCGGTGATCGTGGGGAGCCGCCGTGCAAGGCGGTTTCATTTCGAACGACGATCAGATTGAGCTTGCCGGCTCGCTGGTCGTCGTTTTCGTTTCGTCCATGCGGTTACGGATGCACCGCACGATTGCAGAATTTTGAGAACTTCCGTTCCGCGCGGCCTGCGTGGCGATGAATGCCTTTACGTCTGCCGGCAGTCTCACCAGAAATTTCGGGTCCGCCCGACTCATGTCCTTTCCTTCCCGTTAACCAAGACGGAATATAGCACCGTGCTAGGTTGCGAGCAATAGCACCGTGCTATATATCCCCAGCCTATGGCGCGCGAAGATCCCCAGATAAACATCCGGCTACCGGCGAACTTGAAAGAGCGCCTGGAGGAGCGCGCCGAACGCAACAACCGCAGCACCACCGCTGAAATCGTCGCTCGGCTGGAACAGTCCTTTCTCGGCCCCAAGCATCCGCCGTCGATCACGATCCGCTTGGAGGCGTTGCCGTTTGGGACGCCTGCCATCGACGTATCTATCGGCACATTCTTTTCCGACCTGTCGAAGACGCTGAAAGAAAGCGTCGAAAGCATTCGCGCCGCTGAACGGGTCGAACGGCTTGCGGAGCGCGAGCGCGCCGCAAATAGCCTCGAACCCGCACAAGATGCCGGTATCGACGACGCAAGAATCGTTGTCTCGGTCGCGGCGGAAAATACCGAACGGCGCCGACTAAAACGGTTGGCCAAGCTCGAACGCGACGCTGCCGCCGCTAAGGCAGCCCAAGACGATGAAAGCGGCGAATAGCTCACGCCGCGCAATCCTTCAGCAGAAACGTTAGCACCTTGTGGACGGCGCGGGTGTCGGCCGCGTTGCTGAATTCGCCGCCGTCGTAAACGCCGGGCTGACTGTTGAGATAGTGGCACCAGCCCCAAACCATCGCGGCGACCCGCGCCCCATCCATGGTCTCGGGCGTGAGCGTCAGGATTCGGTCGGAGAGCTCCGAGCATCGATGGAATGCGGCCGCAATAGAGGGGTCTTTGTCGAAGTCCTCTCCTGAATCGCTGAAGGCGGCGCGCTCGTCCGCCCAGGCCTTGCGGAATTCGACGCCAAGGGCGATCAGGTCAGCGTCAGTATGCATAAGGCTTGATAAGGGGGTGGGGTTCATTGAAAGCTCCATCCGATGCGATGGATACTATTCAAGCACCGCTTAACCATATAGTCAAGCCACGCTTAACACCTTTTCAAGTTCGGCTTCACCTTGTTCGGCGCCGGAACCTTCGATGCTCGTTCATTGTCCCGACAATGCGGCCAGGATTCTTGGCTGAGATGGTCAGCGTAGGATAGTCGGGGTTGAGCGGGTAAAGTTCGATGATCGGCTGGCCGTTGTCGTCCAAGCCGCGCGGGCGGTACTTCTTGAAAGTTGCCTCTTCCTCACTCTCAATGGCGGCCACCACGCAATCGCCAGGCAGAGGCCGAAGGCCGGTGTCGACTATAATCACGTCGCCGCTCTGAAATTCGGGAAGCATGCTGTCGCCATCGATTTCCAAAGAAAAGGCGTATCCGGCCGGCTCCCAATGGATTTCAAAAGCTTGGGTATCTGGGGGCAGTGGCTGCTCGGCAATGACTGGTGACCAAGAGCCTGCTGTCACGCGGCTGATCAGCGGCGCGGCGAAAACCTTGCCTTCCGCTTTGAAAGGGAGCAACTCGCGCCGGCCACCAGCTGGGGCTAGATCGATACCCAGCAAATTGCTGAGCTTGATCAATCTGCCTCCAGTCGGCGTGGTGGTGTCACTTTCCCATTGGGATACAGCCTGAAGACTTACGCCCATGGAATTGGCGACCGAGGCCAGCGTCAAATCCTTCGCCTTGCGCGCGGCTTTGATGGTTTCCCCCAAGGTCATGAAAAAATTCTCCGTTTCAATTCAAGAGACTAAAGTCAGACTTGATTAATTCAAGCAAGCTGCACTTGAACTTATGGTTAAGCCGTGCTTGAATTTCACTTCGCAATTCGAGCCAGGGGTGCAGAACTTCATGAGTGATCCGGACGGAAAGAGCGGCCTCGAACTGGCCGTTGAAGCAATTGGCCAGGCCAAGAAGCTTGCCGAGATGCTGGATATCACGCCGCAGGCCGTAAGCCAGTGGAAGCAGATCCCGCACGACCGCGTGATTGCAGTCGAGCGGCTGACAGGCATCCATCGTGGCCGCCTCCGTCCCGACCTGTACCCGCCGGAACTGCCGTCAGTTGATTTGGTGCGAGCATCGGCATGACGGCGGCGCAATGACCAGCGGCGTTTTCGCGGTGTCTCGCGACATCTTCGAACATCATTTTTTCGCGGCGGAACCGTTCACCGAGCGCGAGGCATGGGTTTGGCTGATCCGCGAGGCGGCATGGAAAGCGCGGCGCGTTCGGGTCAAGGACGGCATGGTAGCGTTGAAGCGCGGCCAGCTCGCGTCATCGGTCAGGTTCATGGCCGATCGCTGGCAATGGCACCGGTCCAGTGTCGACCGCTTTCTAAAGCGTCTAAAAACCGAGACAATGATCAGCATCTCCGTCGAGACAGGGCAGAGCGTCATAACTATCTGTAAATACGACACTTATCAGCGCGTCAGCCTTCCAGCCGAGACAGCTAGCGAGACACCAAGCGAGACGACCGCGAGACAACCCCGAGACAAACAAGAAGACATTAAAGGCATTGAAGGCATTAAAAAGAAGAACAACGCGCCTTCGGCTGTGGTCGACAAAGTTCCCCCTCAAGCCGTCCAACCCAACCCGGCAGAAAACAAGAATGACCGCGACGGCGGGCCGGATTGGCACGGGTCGGCCGAAGAGAAGTTTTATGCCGCCCTGCCCGGATGGCAGAAAGCCGGAGTGCCGCGCGGGATGCTGTTTCAGATCGGCGAGCATCTTGGCGGCGACTTCGATCAGTTGATTGACATCGCTGGTCGAGCCGCGAGCGCCAAAAAGCCAAAGGCCTATCTCGGCGGAGTGCTGAAACAATACCGCCCCCCGGCGCCGGCAAAGGTCGATCCCAAATTACCGGCATGGATCACAGACGCGCGCTGCCAGGGTTACCCGGTCGAGCGGGAAGGCACGTACTGGCGCTTCGCTGGCGGCCTCTACGACGACACCAAGCAACAGGTCGGCAACTGATGCGCGAGCTGAGCGAACTCGGAATTTTCATCAATGATCGCGATGGCGAGCAGCGGACTACCTGCCCGTCTTGTTCCCCGCATCGCCGGAAGAAAAAGGACAAATGCCTTGCTGTCAGGATCGACGGAGACGGAGCAACCTACTTCTGCCACCACTGCGGTTTCAACGGTGGCGTTCGAACAGGGCAAGCTTTCGGCGGCGGCAAAGGACTACGCAAAGACGGTCCGGGGCATAAGCGCGACGACTTTGGCGCAGCTCGGCGCCGCCTCAGGAACGGTCTACTTTCCTCGCCGTCTTGAACGCAAAAGCGAGGCCGTTTTCTTCCCCTACACGCTCAGCGGCAAGCGGGTGAACTACAAGGCCTGCGCCTTCCCAGAGAAGGATTTCATCGGCGAGAAGGGCGGCAAGCTTTGCTTCTACAATCTCGACCGCGTGTTGGCCGCGCCCCCCGGCGATGTCTACATGGTCGAAGGCGAATGGGACTTGGCCGCCATGGTCGAGGCCGGTTTACCGATCGGCCGGATTCTGTCTGTGCCAAACGGCGGCCGGGAGAAGAAGGAAGGCGCGGACGACAAGCCAGCGGAGCCCGCCGGCTATGAGTACGTCGAACAGGCTCTGGCGCGCGGCCTCGGCAAGCACAAGCGTTTCATCTGGTGCGGGGACATGGACGACACCGGGCTTTCGCTCCGGGCGGACATGGCCCATCTGCTCGGCGCCGCCAAGTTCTGGTTCATCGACTGGCCCGAAGGTATCAAAGACGCCAACGACATGTTGCGCGCTGATGGCATCGAAGCGCTGAAAGACCTGGTCACCAATGGTGCGTTGCCGTGGCCGGTCGCCGGTCTCTACAGGCTCGCGGAACTGCCGGAGATGGCGCCGATCCGAGCTTGGGAGGTTCCCCGCATGCCGGCCTGGCGCGGCAAGATCCTTTTCGCGCCCGGCACCATGTCAGTGGTCACCGGTCACCCTGGCCACGGCAAGACGGCAGTGATGGCGCAGGTTTGGGCCGACATCGCCGACAAATACGGGCTGGTCATCGCCACGGCCACGTTTGAGACGCGGGCCAAGCCACACTACCGGCGCATCCTGCGGACGCTGCATGCAGGCCGTCTGGAGCGAGAAATGACGCCGGAAGAAATCCGGTACTCGGACCAGTGGATAAACGACCACTACCTGTTCATGCAGCACCCGGAGCAGACGCCAACGCTAGGCTGGCTACTTGAAACGGCAGAGGCCGCGGTGGTCAGGCACGGCGCATCAGTGGTGCAGCTCGACCCATGGAACCGACTGGAAAGCCAGCGCGAGGCTCGGGAAACAGAAACCGAATACATCGGCCGCTGCCTGACGGCGATCTACAAATTTTCGCAGGACATGGGCTGTCACGTCCAAGTGTTGGCCCATCCGGCGAAAATGGACGGGCCGCGCAAAGGTTCGCCCCCGGAGCTCGACGACATAGCCGGCTCAAAGCATTGGGACAACCGCGTTGACCAGGGCTTGGTCGTGCACCGCCCGAAGATGTTCGACGAGGGCCAACGCTGCACCGATGCGGTGATCTTCCACAAGAAGACCCGCTTCGACGAGCTGGGCCATCCCTGCAAGCTGAAGATCAACTTCAACATCCAGAACGGGAGGTTTGAAGATGCCGAATAAGGAAAAATCCGAGCGGCTTCCGTGGTCTGTTGAACAGGCGTTGCTTGTCCACACGAGCATCAATCTCGCGGCCCGCGACGCTGTAATCGGCATCTGGTGCGAGTTGCCAGACAAGACTTGGTTGGCAATGAAACCCGTCCTGGAGCGGTGGATAGCGATCGGCAACGCCAATAGGGCGGATCTGCGGCGGATCATTGACGAGGTTGATTACCGGCGCCGCGAATTTCCCCGAGGCCTGACACTTTCGAACGACAACAAAGGGCGTTGCCATGACCGTGATTGAAGCTTCGGGCGGGGGCTGGATTGTGGTTTCTCGCGGCGAAACCTTGGCGGGGCCGTTTCCGACCAACGCGGAAGCCTGGCGCGCGGCTGATCGCATCGAGGGCTCGCCCATATCGCCAGCCGAAAAGCGGGCTGACTGGATCTCGAACAAGATCCTGTCGAGCGGGCCGGCAGAAAACGGGTTGCAGGAAAACCCGTTTCCCACCCTTCCGAAGCAGACCCGGCAGGAGAAGAAACAGGCCGCTAAGAAACGGCGGACGAAAGAGCGGCGGACGCCCGCTGCAGCAAAGGCTCCGAAATGGCTGCGGACAATAGCGGCGACTGACTTCGACCCGAAGGGAAAGCGCAATTATCGGGATGCGCAGCTCGGGACATTTGGCGCGGCATCGCCCGTCCGCCACATCAGTCCAGCGGAATATCTAGCGGCAAGCGAAGGGAACGAAAATTGAGCGGTTCGCAAGCGTTCGTTCACCAATCTTTCGGCTACCGGTGGGCAGACACCGAGAATGTCGGGGAAAGCTCGGCGCGCTTGGTCGTTGTCCACAGCGAGGCCTGCAACCAAGCAGCCGCGCACTCATGCAGAGGCGTCCCCGCTCAGGTTGAGCTGCGTAACAGGAAAAACTCTGTGGAACTTCTCAATGGTATTGCCGCGATCTCAACAACCGGCCTCAATCCACGTAAGCCCAGCACAGGTGAGCCGATCTGCGAGCGCGTAGATCCGTCGGCCCTATTCGTCGACCATGAGTACCAGCGTGCTATTGGCGAAAAAGGCCACAGACAAATCCGGCAAATCATCGAGAGGTTTTGCTGGACGAAATATAAGCCGCCGATCTGTGCCTACGCCGAGCATGGCGGCAAAACTATCTTGAAGGTGCTTGACGGGCAGCACACTGCAATTGCAGCTGCGAGTAATCCTCATATCGATCTTATCCCGGTGATGATCGTCGACGCGCCCGACACCCAGACCCAGGCAGCGGCATTCGTCGGTCAAAACACTCAGCGGCTTGGAGTTACCGCACTGCATCTCCATCACTCTGCGGTCTTAGCGGGTTTTGAGGACGCTGTGGACGTTGACCGTACCTGTCAGCGGGCCGGGGTCAAAGTTCTTAAGAATCTGCCCAAGTCGGGCAAATATCAGCCTGGCGATACGATTGCGATTTCGGCCATCAGGGGCCTCGTCGCCCGTCGTGAACCACTGGGAGCGCGGATCATCCTTGAGGTCTTGGCCAAGGCTCATTTGGCACCCATCACCGCAACTCACATCAAGGCTGCCGAGTACGTCATGACCGACAGTGAGATGTCGATAAAGCTCGATCCCGATGATCTGTCGAAAACGATAGGCGATCTGTACCTGTCGGCCGAAGACGAAGCGAAACTAATGGCGAAGACCCATCGCACGTCGGAATGGAAGGCGTTCGGATCAATCTGGTACCGCAAGACAAAGAAGAAGCGACAGGTGATGCGCTTGGTCGCCTGAAACGGCGCGCCGCGGCGAATTGACGGCGCGGCGCACCCCAACGGAGTTTCGTATGACGAAAGCAGCAAAGAAAACCAAGCCGACCGCGCCAAAGATGCGCAAGGGTGAGGCCGAACAGGTGAAAATCCGTCGCGACCTCGGCCATGACTTCGCTGTCCAGACGGATGATTACGGGCGCGATCGGCTTATCGCCGGGACGGCAGAAGCGCGTCGGGTCTACGATGTCAGCAATGGCGGCTATATCAGCACGGGTGGCATAGCCCGGGTTCGCAAGGTCGATCCCCTCAAGGGCATCTCGAGCCTGACGTACAAGCAGCGGGAGGCCGGTACTCGCTATCGCGCTGACTTCGAACTGGCCACGCGCGAGGGCCTGAAGACCATGGGCATGGGCGAGCGCGTGGACGGAGGGCGGTCCGGAGCGAGTGTCCCGGCCAAGCTGATCGACAACCATGCTGTCATGGCGCGGGCGCGGCAAGCTCTGGTCTATCCCGAGATACTGGCTGTAATCGATGCGGTATGCGGTCTCGGGATGTCAATCAAGGAAGTGGCGCAGCGGGAGAACGTGGTCCGAGACATTCCCGCCCAGCTTTTGCGCATGGGTCTGGAACGCCTCGTTTTCCACTACGGGTCGCAGTCAGCAACGCGTCACAACAGTTGAAACGTGCCGTCACGTATGGTAGATATTTGGGCACGGTGACGATTTGCGCCGGAACCCGCCTAAGTCAGGCGGGTTTTTTGTTGAGCAGCGAAGCAGGAAGCTCCTCCAGAGACGCGGTTCGCTCTTCTTGCAGCCTGACCGTCTCAAGTGAGCGTTGGCTCGATCCCCGGCGGGTTAAGCCTTATCCGCTGACCGGCCGCAAAATTCCTGGCAAATTCTTCGTTCTCAAAAAGATGCTGGGTGGTTTCGCCGTTCTCAAAAATCTGCACCGCCCATTTGCCGTCGATGCGTTCGATACGAACACCAGTTGTCTTATCGTCCAAGTCGCCACTCCCACACACGAGCTCCAACAAACCATAGCGTCTTAGAACGCACAAGTTCCTGCATGCGCTCAGACCGCAAGGTGCCTCAATGCCCGCAAAAGAGCTAACCCCGAAGCAAGCGCGCTTCGTCGAAGAATTCATGATCGACCTGAACGCCACACAGGCGGCAAAGCGGGCCGGCTACAGCGAATTGACGGCTCAGGTGCAGGGATCGCGCCTATTATCGAATGTTATGGTTGGCGAGGCCATCGCAGCGAGGCAAGCGGCCATCGCGCAGAAGCTCGGCGTCACTCAGGAACGCATCGTGGCCGAGTTGGCAAAGATAGCCTTTTCTGACATTCGCAAGGCGGTGCAGTGGGGCCGCAGCCCGATCGACACGGAATCGGAGAACGCAAAGCCGAATGGCCTAGGCATCTATCCGGTCGAGCTGGTCGGCAGCGACAAGATTGACGACGACACGGCCGCCGCAGTGTCCGAGGTTTCGCTCACCCAAACCGGTATCAAGATCAAGATGCACGACAAGAAATCGGCGCTGGTCGACCTGGGCAAGCATCTCGGCATGTTCAAGGAACGCGTCGAGCTCACTGGCAAGGACGGCGCTGCGCTCGTCCCCGTGGTCAATGTCCGCCTCCGCAGCCGCAGCTGAAATCAATCTCGACCTGCACGACAAGCAGGCGCTGGCATTCGAGACGGAAGCAACCGAAGCGCTCTATGGCGGTGCTGCTGGTGGTGGCAAGTCGCACCTGATGCGCGCGGCCGCCATCACGTGGTGCGCCGAAATCCCAGGCCTTCAGGTCTATCTCTTCCGCCGCATCCGCGACGACCTGATCAAGAACCACATGGAAGGCCCGCAAGGCTTTCGCCAGATGCTCGCCGGCTGGGTGGAATGCGGGTTCGTCACCATCGTCGAGGATGAAATTCGGTTCTGGAACGGATCGAGGATCTACCTTTGCCACTGCAAGGACGAGAAGGACCGTTTCAAATATCAGGGCGCTGAAATCCATGTGCTGCTGATCGACGAGCTGACCCACTTCACCGAAGTGATTTATCGGTTCCTCCGCAACCGCGTGCGCATGGTCGGGATCAAGGTTCCACCGCAATACGCCGGCCGGTTCCCGCGCATCCTGTGTGGCGCCAATCCGGGCGGCATTGGTCACCAGTTCGTCAAGGCAACATTCATTGACGGCGTGCTGCCGCTGAAGGTGTACAAGGCCGAAGTCAGCGAAGGCGGCATGCAGCGTCAGTTCATCCCTGCGCAGCTCGAAGACAACCCGTCGATGAACGACAACGATCCCGGCTATGAAAGCCGGTTGATGGGTCTCGGTTCGGAAAGCCTGGTGCGCGCGATGCGCTATGGCGACTGGGATGTGGTCGAGGGCGCCTATTTCGACAACTTCGAACGACGCCGGCATGTCGTCAAACCGTTCACAATTCCAGACCACTGGACACGCTTCAGGGCGGGCGACTGGGGCAGCGCCAAGCCCTTCTCTTTCGGGTGGTATGCGGTGGCGTCCGACGACACGATAGTGCCGTCTGGCGTGGCTGGCGCGCCCGGCATCGTCATTCCGCGCGGCGCGCTCATCAAGTACCGCGAATGGTATGGCGTGAAGATCGACAAGTCGGGCCGCTATCTGCCCAACACCGGTCTGAAGCTGCATGCCGAAGCAGTCGGCGCCGGTGTCCGGCAGCGCGATTATGACGACACCATTAGCTATGGCGTGCTTGACCCTGCTGCCTTCAGCCAGGACGGCGGGCCATCTCTCACCGAGCGCATGGCTAACGGGACCAACTCCAACGGATCGACCTTCCGACGCGCCGACAACAAGCGAGCGGCTGGACGCGGTGCCATGGGCGGCTGGGACCAGTTGCGCGGCCGACTGACCGGCGACGAGGACGGCCGTGCGATGCTGTTCTTCTTCGAGACCTGCATCCACACGATTCGGACACTGCCGGCGCTGCAGCACGACGAGGCGAACCCGGAAGACCTCAACAGCGACCAGGAAGACCATGCGGCCGACGAGACGCGCTACGCGTGCATGTCGCGGCCATGGGCAGCCAAGACCAAGACGCCGGCTCCCAAGGTGCCACAGGGCTATGTCCAGCTTCCCGGCGTGCCTGACGACGGCAACGGGCGTCGAAGGATTCGCATATGATCAACGACACTGAAGACGAGATCGACAACACTGCAGATGATGCGGTCGACCCGTCGCTGAAGCCGAAGGCCTCCAAGGGCTGGCTGAAGCTGATCACGGATCAGGAGAAGGCCGGCTTTGCCGACTATCAGACACGGTGCACCAACATCCAGAAGCGGTATGCCGATCTGGAGCGCCTGGCGAACGTCACCCGAGACCGCGAGTTTCAAATCTTCTGGGCCAATATCGAAGTCCTGAAGCCTTCCATGTATTCCCGCCCACCGGTTCCGGTGGTCGCGCCGCGCTTTCAGGACAGGCGGCCGCTCCCGCGCACGGCATCGGAGCTTGTCGAGCGCTCGACGGCGGTGACGTTCGATCGGCAGAACATTGACGGCGTGATGCGGCTGGTGCGAGACGACCTGGCCACGATTGCGCGCGGCTGCATGTGGATCCGGTACGAGACCAAGAGCCGAGAGAACGGCTACACCGAAACCGTCTGCATCGAGCACAAGAACCGTCGCGACTTCGTGCATGATCCCGCCCGAAACTGGAAGGAAGTGGACTGGGTCGCGGGCGGCGCATGGATGACGCGCAAAGAGATGCGCAAGCGCTTCAAGGCGACGTCGGGCAACGCCTATCAGGATGCCGAGTTCGCCAAGCGCAAGGACGACAAGAACAACACCGACGGCAAGCTGAAGGCGAGGGTCTGGGAACTGTGGTCGAAGTCCGAAAACAAGGTGGTGTGGCTGTCACCGGGCGTTGATGTCGTGCTGGACGAGGGCGCGCCGCACCTGACGCTGGAAAACTTCTTCCCGTGTCCGCAGCCGGCCTACGGGACGTTGCAGCCGGAGAGCCTTATCCCGGTCCCCGATTACGTCTTCTACAAAGACCAGATCGAGGAAATCAACGACATCACCAACCGCATTTCGGCATTGACCGAAGCGCTTCAAGTGCGCGGCTTCTATCCGGCCGGCGCTGGTGAAATCGGCGATGCGATCGAGGCTGCGGTTAAGACGCGCGATCCGCGCCAGATCATGGTTCCGGTCAGCAACTGGGCCGCGTTCGGCAATGGATCGGCCAAGGACACGGTTGTCTGGCTGCCGACCGACATGGTGGCGTCGACCATCACGCAGCTGATCGCGCTTCGCAAGCAGCTCATCGAGGACATTTACCAGATCAGCGGCCTGTCGGACATCATGCGGGGCGAGAGCAACCCGAACGAAACGCTCGGCGCGCAGCAGATCAAGACGCAATACGGCTCTGTCCGCATTCGCGACCGGCAGAACGAGCTGGTGCGCATCGCTCGCGACGCGGCGCGCATCATCGCCGAGGTGATGGCAGAGAATTTCCAGTCGAAGACGCTGCTGGAAATGAGCCAGATGGAACTGCCGAGCGATGCCGATATCGCCAAACAGGTAAAGCCGCTGGAGGCCCAGGCCAAGAGCATCGAGAAGGAATTGCAGGGCGCGTCGAGCGATCCTGAAGTCGCCGCGATGGCGAAGCAGAACCCGGAAGCCGCGCAGCAGATCATGCAGCAGGCTCAGGGCCAGATTGCCGAGATCGCCAATCAGATCGAGGAGCTGAAAAAGACCGTCACCATCGACCAGGTGATGGACTTCCTGCACGACCAGAAAATCCGGCCGTTCAGTCTCGACATCGAGACAGACAGCACCATCCAGCCCGACGAGAACGCCGAGAAGCAGCGCCGCAGCGAGTTCCTGACGGCACTGGCTGGCACGCTCGCCCAGCTTGGCCCGATGGTGCAGGCGCAACCCGAGACGGCTCCCTTTGCTGCCGAGGTGCTGAAGTTCGCCATGGCGCCGTTCCGTCCCGGTCGCAGCATGGATGCGACGATCGACGAGTTCGCCGAGCAAATGAAGGCGATGGGTTCCCAGCCTAGGCCAGATCCCAGTGCAGGTAAGGCCGAAGCTGACGCCAAGGCCAACGAAGGCAAGATGGCGGTGGAAAAGGCCAAGTCTGACGCCGCAATGGCCAAGTCCCAAAGCGACGCGGAAATCGCCAGGACTAAGGCGGAGGCCGATATCGCCAGGATCAACGCCGATGCCGCGCAAAAGCAGCGCGAGGCCGATATCCGCATCCGCGAGATCGAGGCGAACGCGGCCGCCGCAGCTCAGAAGCACGAGCAGGACATGCAGAAGGGTCAGCTCGAAATCGAAAAGCTGCGCCTTCAGGTGCTCGGCCAAGCGCAGAAGAACGCCGCGCCTCAGCCAGCTGCTGCTCAACTTTGACAAGGACAACACCATGCCAGTCAGTGCTGATGAACTCTGCCGGGGCGGGATGTCATATCCGGTGGCGGTCGAAGTAGCCCGCCAGATGAATGCTGGCCTCACCAATGGCAACGTCGACCGGCTTATGTCCGTTGGGGTGCCTGGCGAGCAGGCAAAGGAACTGGCCAAGCAGATCAACGCCGGTGTCTTCGATGCGCACAAGCTTGCTTTAAGCAATGTGAACCCGGGCGTCGCAACTCTGCTGAAGCGGACCAGCGGCCTGTGATGGCTTACACGTGGATCAATCTCGGCGACGGCCGGCAGGTTTTCCGCAAGGTGGATACCACCAAGCCGAAGCGCTCGCATCTATCGGCGCCAATGATCAATTCGGACACCATGTCCGAAGTCCAATCAATGCACGACGGCAAGGTCTACACCTCGAAATCGGCTCTTCGCGCGACTTACCGCGCCGCCGGGCTCGAGGAAGTTGGCAACGATCCGGCACGGCTGCGGCCCCGCAAGCGTCCGAAGATCGACCGTAAGGCGATCAAAGAAACAGTGCTGAAAGCAAAAGCCCGATTTGACCGCGGCGAACGGGTCCGGGCGCCGTGATCAGCGCCGGCCTCGCCAACGCGATCGAGGCATCATTCAAAGCCAGTCGCCTCGATATTGGCCAGCAGGCTGTCTTGTGTGTCGCCATGATTGAGGGCGCGCTGTCCCTGATCATCCCGAACGACATTCAGGCGAAGATGGAAGACAAGTTTCTGCGCGGCATCACGCGCGAGCACATTGACCAGGCGCTGGAATTGATGCGCCAGGACCACCAGTAACCAGCAATCCCTCAGACGGAGCAATCCCATGGAAGACTTGAACGGAGGCGCTTCGGCGCCCGCCGAAATCTCGACTGTTGCCGACGACGTGCAGACGCCGACTCCGATCAGCACCGAACCAAACACCGCCGAGCCCAAGCCGGAACCGGAAGCGAAGAAGGCCCCGACCGCTCGGGAAGCGCTGAAGGCAGCGGCCGAAAAGGTCAATGAGAAAGCCAAGGCCGAAGGGACCGACACCGGCAAGAAACCTGCGCCGGTGGAGACCCAGCCCAAGCCGGGCGAGAAGGCTGCTGACAAGACCGACAAGACGCTTCCCGATCCGAAGCCTACCAAGCACGCGAACACCACTCAGCAGCCTGCCAAGCCGGCAGAGACAGCCAAAACCGAGTCCGGCAAGACGCAAACCAGCCATGCCGAGGCGCCAGCGCGCTTCAAGAGCGATGCCGCTGCGATGGCCGAATGGGAGAAGGCTCCCGACCCGGTCAAGGCGGCCGTTCACCGCTCGATCCGCGAGCTTGAAGCCGGCATCGAAAAGCACCGCGTGCCAGCGGAGGAATTCGAGAAGGTCCGTGACTTCCACGAACTGGCCACCAAGAACAACACCACGATGCGCGATGCGATGACGCGCTACACCAATCTGGAGCGGACGCTACTCTCGGACCCGCTGAAGGGCATTGAAGCCGTTTGCGACTATGCCGGCATCTCGCTTCGCCAGCTCGCTGCGCATGTCATGGGCCAGAAGCCAGACGAGGTGCAGGGCCAGAACGACGCCACCATCCAGCAGCTCAAGCGCGAGATCGAGACCCTCAAGCATAGCGTCGGCGGCGTGACCAGCACGATGCAGCAGCAGCATGTCGCAACGATCGACGCCCAGGTGCAGAAATTCGCGGCTGACAATCCCCGTTTTGAGGACCTGGCCGAAGACATCGCCTTTTTCCTGAAATCAGGCAAAACCGCCGATCTGGCCGAAGCTTACAAGCTCGCGGAAATGCTCAATCCCGACCCGGCCGCATCGACAACCACAGTTTCAGCAGCGCCTCAGACGCGCACCGCTCAAGACCCGCAGGCTCAGACCCTGAAGGGCCAGAAATCCATCACAGGCGCGCCCTCGGCTGGCTCAGACCCGGCAACGAAGCGGGCTTCCACCTCAATCAAGGATTCGCTCCGGCGGGCTGTGTCCCAGATCGGATAATCCATCGCAAAAAGGAGGGCCGAAATGGCTCTTACTTCCGTAGAAAAGAACCAGGAGATTTTGTCTCTGGCGCTTGAGGATCGAGCCTCGGGTTACCAGAACCTGGTCTCCAATTCCAACGCCTTGCTCAACGTGCTTAAGCGCAAGGGCAAGTTCAAGGAATACTCCGGCCCGAAGATCCGCCAGCGCCTGCTCTATACCAAGACGGGTTCGGCGGTCTGGTATAACGGCTTCGACTTCCTCAACCCGGTTCCGGCCGAGTTGTTCAACGACGCCGAATACTCGCCGAAAATGTGCGCGGTTGCCGTCACTCTCGCGAACGAGGACATCCTCAACAACGAGGGCGAAAACCAGCTCATGGACATTCTGGAGTCTCATATCGAGGCTGCGGAAGGTGAGCTGCAGGACGAGGTCGATATCTCGCTCCACGGCAACGGCACTCGCTTCGGCGGCAAGGAACTTGGCGGCCTCCAGCTCGCGGTTCCGACTGTGGTCAACTCCGGCGTCTATGCCGGAATCGACCGCGGCGCCAACGCGATTTGGCGCACTTCAGTGTTCGACGCGAACTCTGCCTTCCCGGCTATCGGAACGCAGGTCACGGCGACCACCATTCGCCCGATGCTCAACTCGATCATGACGCAGCGCTCGCGTGGCACCAGGGCCGCCGATCTCCTGCTGATGTCGCCGGAGCATTACGCGGCCTATGACGCGGCCACCGTGGCAATCCAGCGCGTCAACGATGTTTCTGGGCTCGGCAAGCTCGGCTTCACGTCGCTGAAATACTTCGGCGCCGGTCGCTCTGCTGAAATCGTCCAGGAAGGCGGCATTGGTTCCAACATGCCGGCGAACACGACCTATGGTCTGGACACCGACACGCTCTGGCTCCGCTACCACCCGGAACGAAACTTCAACAAGATCGGCAAATCCATGATGCCGATCAATCAGGACGCAAATGTCCAGTACATCGGCTTCATGGGCGAACTGACGATGAACAATCCGCTGTTCCAGTGGAAGCTCATCGACAGCAACCCGGCCGCGTAAAGGAGAGGATCCAGAAAAATGGCTTACGTTCCTCACACTCCGCACCTCGGTCTCCCGCCGATCGCCGCAACGCTCCCGGCCTCTACGGCGGCCGGGCGCTCCACTCCTGGCCCTTGGCTGGGTCAGATCATCCAGGCGCAAGATCCGGTCTACGGCGTCGGCGAGTTCATCTATCTCGCCGGCGTCGCCACCACCGGTGTCGGCTCGTGGGTGCTCTACAATCCTGACGACTGGTCGACGGTGCTCCTCGGCCCCGACATGATCGGTTCCGTTGCAGTCGCCATGTCCGCGAATGTCGCCAGCCAGTTCGGTTGGTATCAGATCAAGGGCAAGGCGATCGGCAAGGCTCTGGTCGGCTTCCTCGACAATGCCAACGTCTACGCCACGGCGACCGCCGGCAGCGTCGACGATGCTGTTGTCGCTGGCGACCGCGTCAAGAACGCCAAGGGCGCTTCTGCGATCGGCGTACCGTCTGCCGGTCTCGGCGAGTTCGAGATCGATCGACCGTACGTCGACGACGCTCTGGCCGCGTAAACGGGCCAATTCCAACAGGACACTGAAACGGGGGCTTCGGCTCCCGTTTTTCTTTGCACCCTCTCAGACAGGAGTTTCGCCATGAGTGCGAACCTGAACATCGTCAACGTCGTTTTTCGAAATCACGTCATCCCCAACGAACAAGCCAGCAGGTCCGCCGGCCGGCCGATCTTCACCGATATGGAGGTCTGCGACCTTTCATTCCCGGCAAACCGCCAGACCAAGGCGACCTATCCGGCACATGATGCCGAACCGAACGCCACGCGCGAGAGCATCGCGGCCGGCGGCGGTCTCGTCACGTATGCGCAGCTCTACAACAAGCAATATCTCGCCTTCAAAGACGGAACCTCTCAGCCGCTCTCCGGCACGCCGCTGTCCGAAGCGCCGTTCCTGAAGGAAGGCAAGCGCCGCGAACTGAAGGCTCTCGGCGTCCACACAGTCGAGCAGCTTGCTTCGCTGGACGGCACCCCGCTGAAGCAGCTCGGCATGGGCGGACGCGAACTGAAGAACCAGGCGCAGGCTTATCTCGACAATGCGGCCGGCAGCGCCGACATCGTCAACCTTGCGGCTCAGGTCGCGGCCCTGACCCAGCAGTTGGCGGATGAACGCCGGCTGCGCGAGGAGTTCATGCAAGCGGGAAAGCCACTGGAGGGCGCCAGCGCGACGGCCAAAGATACCGCCGCCGACGATGAACCCGGCGACGACGACGAGGAAACTAGCGAGGACGAGGACGGCGACGAAGAGACCGAGCCGACCACGCCGCCAACCGCTGCCGAAATCGAGGCGATGGATGATGAAGCTCTGAAGGTCTACATCGCCAAGGAAACCGGCAGTCGCCCTCGCGGCAATCCGAACCATGACACCTTGGTGGCCGCCGCCAAGGAACTGGCGATGGTGGACTGATCCCAATGACGATCCTCAGCGTCATCAAGGATGTCTGCACGGTCATCGGTTTGACCGTGCCGACCGCCGTCTTTTCGTCGACCGACCGCGAGGATATCGAATTGCAGTCGCTCGCCAACGAGATGGCGCAGAGGATCGCATTCGACACACGGGACTGGACCAAACTCAAGACGCTTGCCACCCTCACCGGCGACGGCGTTTCGACCGGCCTCAATCTCCCGGTCGATTACCAGCGCATGCTGAAGAAAGCACGCGTCTGGCCGTCGGCAAGCCCTTATACATCGCTCACGCACTATCCCGACAGCGACGAGTGGCTGGGCCTGGCGGTGCAGAATTTTCAGATCCTCGTCGGCGCCTGGACGATGATCGGCGATCAGATCCAGATCAAGCCCGCCATCCCCAACCCGGCCACGGCGCAATTCTACTATCTGACGAACAAAATCATCAAGGACAAGGACGGCGCCACAAAAGCAGCTTTCACGGCTGACGATGACGTGTTCCGGCTCGATGAGCGCGTGTTGAAACTCGGCATGATCTGGCAATGGAAGGCCAACAAGGGGCAGTCCTATTCCGAGGACATGGCGACCTATGAGGATGCCATCTCGGTGTCAGCCGGCGCTGACAAGGGCTCCAACATTCTGGCCGTCGGTGGGCGCCGCTCGACGATCGATGCTGACTTTGCCTTCCCGGGAGTAATCACGCCATGAGGGCCGGCTTCAGGCGCGTCCCTGTTGCGGCCCAATCGCAGCAGCGGCACAGCACGCTTACATTTCCAGCACCGATCCGGGGCAAGATTTCGAATGAAAATCTCGCTGCATCGAAGCCGCAGGGTGCCCGCGTCCTCGAGAACTGGTTTCCGACGACAACCGGCATCCGATTGCGCGGCGGCGAGAAGAAGAAGGCGACGATCGGCACTATCGCAGTGGTCAGCATGATGTCCTATGACGCGTCGCCGGGCCGGTTCATGTTCGCGGCGGATGGCACGAAGATTTTCGATGTCACGAACCCTGCCAACCCCAATGTAGCGCCGGCTCCCGTGGTCTCCGGGCTGACCAGCGGTTATTTCTCCTATGTGCAGTTCGAGACCGCTGGCGGCGACTACCTGTCGGCGGTGAACGGCACGGACAGCATGCGCCAATTCGACGGCACGGCATGGACGACGGTGGCCGCGCTGGGCACCATTGCCACGAACAAGCTCTCGCACGTCTGGACCTATCGCAACCGCGAATTCTTCATCCAAAAAAACAGCCTTACGGCGTGGTTTCTACCAGTCGACACCATTGCCGGCGCCGCCGTCGATCTCTCACTTGCCGGTGTCTTCCAGAAGGGCGGATCGCTGCTTTTTGGCGGCACCTGGTCGCTCGATGCCGGCGACGGTGTCGACGACAAATGCGTGTTCGTTTCGACCAAGGGCGAGGTAGCGGTCTACGAGGGTGCAAACCCCGCCGATCCGAATGACTGGTCGCTCGTCGGCCGCTATGACATGTCGCCGCCTCGCGGCAAACGGGCTGTCATGCAGGCTGGCGGCGAACTGCTGATCGGCATGGATGATGGCATCATCCCGATCTCGCAGGCGATCCAGAAAGATCGTGCCGCGCTGTCCATGATTAGTGTTTCCCGCAACATAGAACCGGACTGGCGCCGTGAGGCGGCGGCGCGCGCCAATCTGCCTTGGGAAATCCTGAAGTGGCCGCTGTTCAACATGGCAATCGTCTCGCTGCCGGCGGATGTCGGACAGGATGCGAGGTGCTTCGTCGTCAACCTGCAAACTGGAGCATGGGCGGACTACACAGGCTGGGATACGCGATGCCTAGTCCTGCATGACGGCTGGGCGTATTTTGGGACGTCGGACGGCAAGATCATGCAGTGCGAGGTCAGCGGCAGTGATGATGGCTCGCCTTATACCTGCACCTATGTTGGCCTGTTCGATCACATGAAGTCGCCGGCGCGGAGCAAGATCGTTCACATGGCGCGGACGGTCTTCCTGGCCAGCCGCAAATTCATCGCCAAGCTTTCAGTCTCGAAGGACTATCAGGTCTCACTGCCTTCGGCGCCGTCGTCGGTTGCCGACGATGTCGTTTTCGATGAATGGGATCTGGGCCTCTGGGATGTTGCGAAGTGGGACGCCAGCGCAACGAAGACGGTTTCCACGAAATGGGTCTCTGTCGGCCTGACGGGCTTTGCCATCGCGCCTCAGGTGCAGGTGACCTGTGGTGTGACGCCGACGCCTGATGCCGAGCTCGTCGCGATCGACATGACCTATGAAGTCGGTTCGGTGGTCGTTTGAAACTGATTTTCGGCCATAGCGAAGCGGTCGCTCGGTTCGTGGCCGACATGACGCCGGGCTGCGAAACCGGCTTCGGCAAATGCCAGGCGATCGGCGTGGGCGATGACGAAACCGGCGAACTCGTCGCCGGCATGGTGTTTCATGACTTTCAACCAGGCCCGGGGCTGATCCAGATTTCGAGCGCTTCGAAAACGCCGCGGTGGCTGACGGCGGATGTCCGCCACATCATGTTTTCGTATCCGTTCGACCAGATCGGTTGCCAGATGGTGGTTCTGCAGGTTTCCGCAAAGAACGAGCGCATGGTTCGAATCGCGAAGGCCTTCGGCTTCACCCCTTACCTGATCAAGCGCATGCGCGGCCGCGACGAAGACGGCTACGTTTTCACGCTCACTGAAGAAGACTGGCGCAACGGCCGTTTTACGAGGAAGACAAATGGGTAAAGCCTCAGCACCTAAGCCGCCAGATCCCAAGGAAACATCCGCGGCGTCGACCGGGACGAACATCTCGACTGCTATTGCCAACTCGTATTTGAACAACGCCAATCAGGTCGGGCCTGATGGCACGATCACCTATACGAACAGCGGCACGCAATCGATCACTGATCCCTATACGGGCAAGACCTATCAAATCCCGACGCGCACCGCGACGACGACGCTTTCCGCTGCGCAGCAGGCGATCAAGGATCAGACCGACAAGGCGCAGCTGAACCTTGGCACCCTTGCCAACAATCAGTCGTCGTTCCTGAACGATTACATGGCCAAGCCCTTCGACGGCTCAAACGATGCGACCGAAGCACGGCTGCTGCAGCTCGGGAAAGCGCGCCTCGATCCGATCTTGGCTCAACAACAAGATGCCTTGGCAACAAAGCTCTCAAATCAGGGCATCAAACTTAGCTCGGCCGCCTATGACCGAGCGATGGCCCAGCAAGGCCAGAACGTCAATGACGCCAACAACCAGCTAATCCTTTCGGGGCATGGGCAGGCGTTCGCGGAAGGGCAGGCGATCCGCAACCAGCCGATCAACGAAATCACGGCGCTGCTTTCCGGCTCGCAGGTCAGTTCGCCACAGGCCGCCGGCTATACCGGCAGCACCATTCCGACGACCGACAACGCTGGGCTGATCAACCAGAATTACCAGCAGCGCGTCGACGCAGTGAATGCAAAAAACGCGCAGACCGGAAGCTTGGTCGGAGGTCTTTTCGGTCTCGGCAGCAAGCTCATCGGACTGTCCGACGACGACGCGAAAAAGGACAAGGAACGGCTCGCCGACATCACCCCGGAAATGGGGCTGTGGAAGTTCCACTACAAAGGCGAGGCAAAGGGCGCTCCGATGCGGCTTGGGCTCATGGCCAGCGAAGTCGAGAAGGTGCGACCCGATGCTGTTTCGCGTCGGCCTGACGGTTATCGCCAGGTCGACTACGGCAAAGCTCTGTCGTTGGGGGCCTGAGACATGGCGTTGTCATTCATCTTCGATGCCGAGAAGGGCGAGACGCCTGCGTCGGTCGCCAAGAAGCGGGCTATTGTCCAGGCGCTGATGACGTCCCAGCGCGCGCCGCAGAACATCGGCGAGGGCTTGAACGCGCTCGGCGATGGCATCGTGCAGAATGTGCTCAACAGGCGCGCCGACGCGGCAGAGACCGCCGGACAAGCCCGTGCAACCGACGCGTTTGGCGGCATGATCAATGCGGGCACCTTCCCGGCGGCCCCGGGCTCTCCAGTTGCGGCCTCCGCGAGCGGCGCGGCCGACTACGGCGGCGACCAACTCGCATGGCAAGACGCAAAGCCCTATCAGAAGGCGCTGCTCAACACGATTTCCGGCCCAGAAAGCGGCGGTCGCTACAACGTCATCTATGGCGGCGGAAAGTTCGATGATTTCTCCCACCATCCGAACCAGGCGGTGCGCATCCAAACAGGGCCGAATGCTGGCCGCACCTCGTCGGCCGCCGGCAAATATCAGTTTCTTGGCTCCACATGGGACGATGAGGCGAAGGAACTCGGTTTGCCCGACTTCTCGCCAGTCAACCAGGATAAGGCTGCATGGAACCTCGCCGCCAAGACCTACAAGGCCAAAACGGGCCAAGTGCTTGATGACGTTCTTCAGTCCGGCGATCCTGACGCAATCGCCAAGGTCGGCCAGGTCTTGAGCGGGACGTGGACGAGCCTTCCCGGTGGTATCGAACAGGGGACAAACACGAACAGGTTCGTTGCGACCTATCAGAAGGCGCTTGGCGCTGGCGCTACACCCGCACAGGCAGCGCAGGTGGCTCAGCAGGAGCAGTCACAAGACCCAGTTCAGGTTGCCTCGCTTGATCCCTCCGCTGGCATGAAACCAGCCCCAGCCCCCCTCACCGCCATGGCACCCGGCACCACGGCTCCTGCGTATGATCCCAGCGGCCTCCCTCCGCTCGATCCTAATGACCCGATGGCACCCGCAACGCGTCCGACTTATCCAGGCGCTCCGCAAGGGTCTGGCACAGCTGGTGAAGTTCGCCGGGGCGCCGACGGCAAGACCTATCAGTTTGTCGAGACAACTGGCATGGCCGGCGCGACTGGTGATCAGGGATGGATTCCGGTCAATGCTGATGCGCCTTTGCCCAATCCCGGCCCCGGCGATCCTGCTGCGACCACGCCGGCCGGCCAGCGCGTGCTGTCAACAATGATGAGCCCAGAACTGCTGAGCGGTCGCGGTGGCGTCGTGCAGGCCCTCAGCGCGGCTCAGCAGCCCGTACCAGCAGCGGCAGCCCCGTCGCCGGTAGTTGCGGCTCTCGCGGGCGCTCATCAGCCGCAGCAGGCCTCGCCAGCCTCTCCCGGCGTCCAGAAGGTCGCTCAGGCAATGTCTCCGCAGCAAGACCTGTCCAGCATCCCGGTAGAGGCTGGCGGCACTGGCGGCGCTATCCAGCCCGGTCAGGGCGGTCCGTCTATTCAGCAGATCATGCAGGTTGCCGCTGACCCGTGGGCATCGCCCGAGCAAAAGGCGATGGCCAATATGATGCTCCAGCAGAAAATGCAGGAGGCCGATCCTTTGCGGCAGCTGCAAATTCAGGCTGCGCGAAAGTCTTTGGCCGTTCCGCCGAAGCAGTGGCAAAAGCTCGATGACGACACCCTGTTCGATCCGGCCAGCGGCGAGACGAAAAGCATTTCAGGCGGCGGCCCGACGAAGTTCGAAGGCAACGGCCTCGATGCGCAGGCTTGGAACATCCTCTCGACCGCCGATCCCGCTTCGCGAGAATATGCGACTGCCTACGCTATCATTTCGCAGCCAAAAACGCAGATGGTGCAGACGCCTGATGGCATGGTGCCTATTCAGATGCCGCCCAACCTTCCGGCATGGCTACAGGCTCCCGGTGGTGGTGTCGTGCCTGCCGCACCAGCCGCGCCAGGAGTGACTTCGCCCGCTCAGGTAGCGCCTCCTGCTGCTGGGGCACCGGCTCCCGCCGTCGCTGCGCCGCCTTCGGCCGCTCCTTCTGCAGGAGCCGTCATCCCAGGCACAATGAAGCCGACAGAAACACAGCGGAACCGGGTTTCCTCGGTCGACCAGGCGTTCGATGCCATCACCGGCGAACTCGACCGCTATTCGGAGCTGGTCGCCAAGACCGGCATCGAGGCAATGCCCGGCGCGTCCAAGGACAATCTGAACACCGTCCGCCAGGGCATCATGTTGCAGATGAAGGAACTCTTCAATCTGGGCGTTCTCAACGGGCCTGATCTCCAGTTGATGGAAAACATGATCTACGACCCGGTTGTCGACGTGACCAAGGACGGCGGGGCATGGAACCTTCCGAGCCAGGTCTACACCGCAGCTACTGGCGGGGCGGGTGACAGGGCGGCCAACAGCGTCAAAGAGCTGAAGCGCATGCTGGAAGGCATCAAGGATTCGGTCGACCGGACGACGGCCGAGCCGAACGCTCCGGCAGCATCGCCAAATCCGGATGGCTGGAAAGATGTCGACAACGGTGTTCGGATCAGGGTGAAACCATAATGGCGACATTCGAAATTCAAGGCGCGGACGGCAAGACCTACGAAGTCGACGCGCCCGACGAAAGGACCGCGCTGAGCGCGCTCGGCCAGGCGGGCGCATCCTCGGGTCCCGATGCTCGCGCTCAAGCCGGCATTGCGCTCGCCCAACAGATGCATGCGCTGTCGCCCGACCAAAAGCGCGCGATTGCCGGGGTCGACCAAGAGACGTTGCAGCCGGCCCGCGTGCCAGCATTCGCGCCTCCTGGCTATAATTCGCTCACCGACAAGATCGAGGGCGATGATGCTCTGAGCAAAATGCGCACCACGTCGGGCGGGATTCTGGAGGGCATCCCGATCTTGGGCCCAATGATCCGAGGCGGCGTCGATCGGGCAGCTGCTGCGACAATCGCAGGAGCGTCTGACGAGACCTATGACCAAGTTCTGAAGCGAATTCAGGCCGGCACCGCTGCGGAAAAGTCGATGAACCCGAAGCTGGATCGGGCGTCTCAGATTACTGGTGCGGTTGCTGGCACGATACCGGCCATGGCCGCAGCGCCGGAGGCTTTTGGCATTAACGCCGCCACTAATTTCGGCAAATTTGGAATGGGTGCGGCCTCTGGCGCGGTCATCAATGGAACTGACGCGCTAGTCCGCTCTGGTGGCGATCTGAACGAGGCCGGTTGGGGAGCTGCCACAGGCGCGGGCCTCGGCCTCGTTGCCCCTGCTGTGGCTCCTTTGGTCGGGAAGGGCGTCAAATATCTCGCCGATGGCTGGAACCTGCGAGGTGCGGCGAAGTCGCTCGGCGTCGATAAGGTTGCTGCCGCGATGATGGCAAAGGCTTTTGGGAACGATGCGCTCGACGCAGGTGCGCGAGGGAAACTAGCCGATCTCGGGCCATCGGGCATGGTCATGGATCTCGGCGACAACATGCGGCAGCAGGCCGCCGGCTTGGTGACGTTGCCCGGAGAAGGCCGATCGATTGTAAAAGGGGCAATCAACGCTCGCGACGCTGACGCCAACTGGCGCATTCGCTCGGGACTTGACGAAACCCTTGGCGAGGCTCCTACGCCGTCGCGCATCATCGATCGCGCCAACCGCAATCAGCAGGCGCTGGCGCCGGAGTATCGCGAAGCTTTGCGTGATGCCGGCCCCGTCGACACTCTGCCGATTGCCCGATATTTGGAGACCGAAGCCCAGACGCTGCGCGGCGATCCTCAACGGCTCGTTCAGCGCGTCCGCGCGATGCTGGACCACCAGCCTACGCCGGCCGATATTGCCAGGGCTCGCGCTAACGGCCAGCCGCCGCCCGGGACGACGCTGGTGAGCGATGCCAGCGAGTTGTTGAACACCCGCCATGCGATCGATGACATGCTGGAGACTACGCAGGGAACGAATGCGGTCAACGCGCTGACCACAGCCCGTCAGGCCGTCGATGACGAGCTTCGCGCGTCTGTTCCCGGCATCAAAGAGGTTGACGCGAAATACGCCGAACTCGCAAGGCAGAAGGAAGCGGTCGGCCGTGGTCAGACGGTCCTATCCAGCGGTAGAGAAGCGCCTCGCCCCGACGAGTTGGCGGCAGAGGCCAGGCAGGGCGCCTTGCCGCAGGGGTTGCAGATCGGACCGTCTGCCGTCCCGGTTCGTCTGCGCGAGGGAGCTCGTGCCGAGATCGAGCGCATTGTTGGCACCAAAGCCAACGACCGGGTCGCGCTTCAGCAGATCATCAAGGGCGAAGGGGACTGGAATCGCGCTCGGCTATCGACGCTCTTCGGGCAAGAGAGGGCCGGAAAAATCATCGATCTGCTGGACAGGGAGCGACTCTTTGCCGAGACCACCGATGAGGTTACCCGCAATTCGTACACAGCTGCGCGGCAGGCGGCGCAGAAGGCGCTCACAGGTCAAGGTGGCGACGGGTTCGGCGTTCCTCAAGCCTATATGGCCGGAGGGCTTCCGGGCGTGGCTCGCGCAACAGGCGTCAAGGGCGTGAATGCAGTTGTCGACGCGCTGAGCGGCCTCAAATCGGAAGCATCTCGCGCTGCGATTGCCAGGACCCTGACCAGTAACAACAGCGCCGTGATCGATGCCTTGTTGAAAGCTAACGCGGGATCGCGGTTGCCAACCTCAGAGATCGACGATGTCGCTCGAGCCTTACTGCTGTCGTCGGGCCAGCGTCCGTCGATCCCACAACGCCAGTGAACCAAAGAGCGCCAACATCGCAACTATGCCGACCCCCACTCCGACCACGAATAGCCGTCCGCTGGCTATCGTGTCCGCTGCGGCAAACCAAAAGGCGTAAGTCCCCGCCAGGCATGCGGCAATGACAAACGATATCTGGTATCGCCCGGCTTTGCTCACTCCCGCAGTCGCAGCCGGGTTCTGCATATGCACCGCCATGACAGCGCCGATTGTGCCGATGCCGCCCACCACAAGCCCTGCCATCAGATGCAGCTCAAGCATGCGCACAAGGACGGCTAGGACATCGTGAACGAAAACCAAGATCACGATCGTGATCACGGCAGCGATGACCTGAAGAATTCTGACGCGCATGGGCGCGGAACATAGACCAATCCCCCAAAAAGCAAAAGGTGCTGCCAATGCCTATGAATGGAGCCGGCGTCACGTCATGGCCGCCGAACACAACGGCGATTCCGAACACGACGATCGAGAGCGGGAAGTACAACGCCTTCTTGGCCGATCTTCTGTCGATCATGAACACGCCGCGCCCAATCACGATGGGCGGCACGGGCGCGAGCTCGGCGGTCGGTGGCAATGATGCTCTGCACACGACCAGCAGTGTCATCGCATCAGCTGCGACGACTGATCTGGCCGCGGCAACCGGTGTCTCCGTCACGGTGTCGGGCGCGGCGGTGATCACCGCTTTGGGCGTGCTGCCCAGCGGCGTCTTGCGTTTCCTGACCTTCTCCGGAGCGGCGACGCTTACCCATAATGCCGCCACGCTCATCCTGCCGGGGGCCGCCAACATCGTTGCCGCAGCCGGTGATACCGCCGTGGCGCAGTCCCTGGGTGGTGGCAACTGGCGTGTTCGATCCTACATCCGCGCGTCTGGCCAACCAGTCGCAGTAATCTCTGATGCCAACCTCCCCGCGCGCCTTGGTGTGGTGGCTAAGACGATCACCGACTGGAACACTGCGGTCGACAACGGCTGGTATATGGGCAGTGGGGCGGCCAACGCCCCTGCGGCAAACACCGGGTGGAATATCGGCACGGTCGAGGCACACGGGGCGGCCGGCTACCGAACCCAAACGGTTTACGATTTTGTGAATGCCACGGCGGCCAACACCACCATCTGGCGCCGTTACCAGAACGGCGGCGTGTGGGGTGCTTGGTTTAAAATCCAGTGGTCTCAGGCCGAGCAAGACGCCCGCTACGTTCAGTCGAGCACGGCGCTTCTGCAGAAAGCCTACGAGAGCGCCCAGCAGACCATCACGGCCGGCGGCACATTGACGCTGGCGCATGGGCTAGGGGTGAAGCCGAAGCTCTACATCGCCGTCATCCAGTGCACGACTGCGGACTTGGCGTATTCGATCGGCGATGAAGTCGCCATCAATCCTATGCTGAACACTACTGACGCTACCGTGCAGGCCATCAGCATGGTTCCGGATACAACCAATTTGAATGTTCGAATTGGCGCCAATTCCAGTTCACTTCGAATTATGGCCAAAAGCGGAGCAAGCCTTACCAACATAACGAACACAAGCTGGAGGCTGGTATTCAGGGCGTGGGCCTAGCTTGCTGAATAGGATCCGTCTAAACCTGCGAAATGCATGCTACTGTCGTGGTTCAAGGCGAAATACCCTGCAAAGGTTACGGTGGCACTCAGCGCCAAGTAGACTGGCTGGCCACCACGCTGGTCGGTCTGGGGCATCGGGTCACGCTGATTGCCGCCCATGGCTCTACACATCCCCTTTGTGAGGTTCGACACGCTGCATCTGCGCCCGAAAGCGTGGCGGCAATCCCGCCAGATACCGACATTGTGCATTTCAACGGCTGGTACGAGGCCGAGACCAGTCACCGAGCGCTCTACACGCTGCACGGCTATGTGCCGAATACGCCAAGGGAAGGGCTGAACTGGAGTTTCGTTAGCGCCAGCCACGCCCGGCACCAGGGCCGGCAGACATTCGTCTACAACGGGTTCCCGGTGGATGCCTACCGGCTCGCCGACAAGAAGACCGGTCGGCTGTTGTTTCTCGGCGGTATCGCAAGAGCGGGAAAGGGTCTCGGTCGCGCCGTCGACCTCGCCAAGAGATTTGACTTCGATCTCGACGTTGCCGGCGGCTCTCGCTGGAAGTTGCTCGGGCGTAGCAAGACTCGGGGCGTGTTCCTCAAAAGCCTTTCGCGTCGTTTCAATTTCACGGGGACTGTCGACGGTGACGAAAAGCTGCGGCTGTTGGGCGAGGCAAAAGCCTTCCTCAACCCGATTTCTTGGGATGAGCCGTTCGGCATGGCGCCGGTCGAGGCAATGCTATGCGGAACTCCAGTACTGACTACTCGACGCGGCGCGCTACCTGAAACAGTTAACGCAGAGACCGGACGCTTTTTCGACAGTAACGATGAATTCGCGACCGGCCTGAACGAGATCAGCGGGATGTCCGCACTCCGCTGCCGCGAATCGGCTGCTGACCGATTCCCAATCGAAAAGACCACTAAAGCCTACCTGGCCCTCTACCAGCGCGTTCTTGACGGCGAAACGCTTCCGTAAAGTTTCCGGACGGGCGGCAATGCCCAAACCGGAGGTTTCCCATGACAAAATACTTCGCCAAAGCTCAAGGCGTGCGCCGCTAGCCGGCGGAAGGCCTATGCTGCTAACGCTCTTCCCCCCGCCTGATCTCAAAATCATCATGGTGCGTCCAATAATAAACGGCAGCTGACATTGCCACGATGCCCAACGCAAAGCCGACCGCCAACCCCAAATAAAACATCTCTGCCTCACGGCGAAAAACCATGCTTGGCGAAGGCATACACCAATGACAAATTCTGAGTAAAGGGATCGGCAGATATGACCAAATTCTTCGTCGACGCGGATGGCGTCTATCTCGGCGGCTTTGACGGTGAAAACGTCGATCTGCCTCAAAATGGCATTGAGGTCTTGGAGGCCCCGGCAGATGCCCGCCAACTCTGGGATGGCAAAGCGTGGAGCGCGCCGCCTGGTGAGCGTCGCATGGTGCCAAAATCGGTTGTGCAGGCTCGGATTATTGAGGCTGGCAAGATGTCGCAGGCCTATGCCGCCCTGGCGGGCAACCCAATCTATTTTGCCCGCTGGTTCGCGCCGGATCGGCCGGAAGTTTACAGCGACGATCCTGACGCAGTCGGGCTAGTCCGTGCTCTTGGGCTTGATCCTGCAGTCATCCTCGCGCCTTGAGTTTTTGGCGAATGATATCCACCGGCGTCCGCCACACTCGATATCGGCCAGCTTCGACGATTTGCCGTGCAACGGGCTCGGCAGCGTATGCATCGAAGAAGCGATGTACACGAGGTTCTGCGAACGCCTTCTTCCCTCGCGTATTATAGTCCCTGATCTTGAGCTTATGCGGGCTGATCGTCCGCCCCCCCAAGGACAAGGCTATGCCGATGCAGAACTGCTCCGCAGCGTCAATTTTCGATATCTGATGGACAGCAAGCATCGGTGGATACGCGTCCATCAGAGCGGGAAGATTGTCTCGATGCACTCCGAGAATGCCACTTTGCCACATAGGTTCGCGGCCCGTGATAACATGTTCGCCGATCCGAAGGCCTTCCCCTTCCAGCACAGGCGTCCATTTGTGGGGTTTCTCTAGGCGTCGCATCACTGAATGCTTAGGCGAAATGCTTTCGAAGCCAAGGGATAGAAATCCTGCTGGGTAGTGGTCTGAGTCCATGAAGATGAGGCGGTCGGTCATCCTCAGCAGTTTGATCAGCGCCCGTGCCTTGATGCCAAAATGATATTGACCGCTGAAGGACCAAGCCTCTTTCTGCATGTCAGTCAGAAGCAACGTCTCCATGGGATAGTCGATAAACAATTCGGGCCTGTCCGTCGCAACAATGATCTTTGCTTCTGGACAATGATACAAAAGCTTGAGTGCGCTCAGCAACGCGCCGCGATGGTACAATTCGTTTTCGCCATACGCGATATAACCGAAAACGTCCCTCATCGAGTGGCGTGCTTTGCAATGAAAGTCTCGATCGGACCGCTGAGAGTAGCTGCCTCGCTCTTGATCTTATCGTCGTCCCACAACCACCACTGTATTTCCAGCAATTGCACAACGGTATCAGCAGGGAACCGGCTGCGGACAACTTGCGCGCGATTGCCGGCCACTATCGCATAGGGCTCGACAGACTTGGCGACGACGGAGCCGGCACCCACAACAGCGCCGTCGCCGACTGTCACGCCTGGCAATATGATCGCACCGTGGCCAATCCAAACATCGTTGCCGATCGTGATGCCCCCAGGCTTCCCAGCGTTGGGTAAAGGCTCAGGCTGCTTCAGGACGCGGCTATAGATCGGGAATGAAGTGGCACTCTTGGTTTGGTGTTGGCCGGTGCACATGAACAGGACTTGGCCAGCAACAGAGCAGAAGCTTCCCACATTTAGAGGGGCTTCATTAGTCGGAAAAAGCACCTTCCGCCAAGTGACGCCATAGGTGTGGCGGCCGACCGACACATTATCGGGCAGTTTCGCGCGCGCGTCTTTGAACCACTTAGAGAATACTGACATTTAGACATCCCGCCCTGACCGCCAAATAGCGGTTACCTTCTTTCAAATGCAACCTCAAGAGGCTTACACATGGACCGCAATTTCGCGCGGGCGCTCTCGCTCGTTCTCAAATCGGAAGGGCTCTGGTCGGACAATCCGGCCGACCCTGGCGGCGCGACCATGAAAGGGGTGACGCTGGCCAACTTCCGCCGCTATGTGAAGGCCGATGCCAGCAAAGCCGATCTGCGCAAGATCAGCGATGACCAAGTCGCGACGGTCTATCGCCGCTTCTATTGGGACGCAGTGGCCGGCGCTCAGTTGCCAGGTGGCGTCGATTACGCGCTGTTTGACTATGCGGTGAACTCCGGGCCGGGACGTGCTGCAAAGTGCCTTCAGGCGGTCGTAGGCGCCAAGCAGGATGGGAAGATCGGCCCTGACACGCTGGTCAAGCTGAAGGGCATGATGCGCGCTACCGTGGTGGACGAGGTCTGCGACCAGCGTATGGCCTTCCTGAAGCGTCTGCCGACATGGAAGACTTTCGGCAAGGGTTGGTCGTCCCGCGTGTCCTCAGTGCGGGATGAAGCCATGAAGATGGCCGCTCTGCCCGATGCGCCGCCGCCGATCAGGGTTGAAGTGCCCGTCGAAGTCCCGAAACCTGTCGTTCCTGAAAAGGTGGAGCAGAAGGTCAAGGAGAAATCCGGCTTCCTGTCCTGGCTCACCGGCCTCTTCGGTTCCGGCGCCATCGGGCTCGGCTGGCTCGGCGGCATGGATTGGCAGGCGGTTCTCGCCGGTGGCGTCGTGCTGCTGGTGTTCCTCCTGATCTTGCTCTTGCTGCGCTCGCAGATCGTCGCAGCGGTGCGTCAGATCAAGGCTGAGGTGGCCGAGTGATGGAAGGCTTCCGCGAACTGCTCATCCCGGCGTTCGATCGCCTGCTGCGCACTGTCGGCGCTGTCAGCCTGGCTATCATCGCCGCCTTTGCCGTCTGGTTTTGGTGGCCGCTATGAGTGCGGTCATCGCATGGTTCCTGAGCAACCCGACCGTCCTTGCAATCGGGGCGGCCATCATCGGCGCGCTTGGGTTCGGCTTTCAACAGCGACTCGCCGGCGCAAAGGCCGAGCGCAACAAGCAGACAGCAGACAATGCCGTGGCCGCAACCGAAGCCGACAAGATCGATGATGCCGTCGCCGGCCGCGCGCCGGGCGTCAACCGGGAGAGGCTGGGCAAATGGTCACCAAAGCAATAGCCCTTGCGGTGCTCATCGCGATTGCCGGCTGCGCGACGGCTGGCGGCTCATTTTGCGCGGTGGAGCACCCGATCCGCCTATCCGCCGAGGCCATCGCAGCGCTCTCAGACGGCGAGGTGAGCCAGGTCTTGGCCCACAACGAAAAAGGTCAAAAGCTTTGCGGCTGGCGGCCGTAAGCAGTGCGTGGGTGGGGCGAACAGAATGGCGGATGACATGAACAACGGACAGTCAGTCCCTTTCGACCCCTTGGCGTCATATGCCCGTCTCAGCGAGCGGGTGGAGAACCAGGGCCGCGACATCGTGGATCTGCGGTCCAACATGAACACCGGCTTTCGCAACATCGAAGGCGCGGTGAATTCGCTGGCAACCGAGCTGCGCGGGAGCTCCAAGACGCAATGGCCTGTCATCTGGTCGGCGATCGGCGTCTCGTTCGCTATCCTGCTGGCCGTAGGCAGCCAAGCTCTGGCCCCGATCCGTGAAAATGTCAGCGATGTCAAGGGCGCGCTGAGCGTCGTTGTCGACAAGATGGTCACGCAAGCCGAGATGAAATGGCGAACGGATCGTGGGGCGGAAGACCGCCTGCGCACTGAGGCTGCCATTGCCGACATCCGCAGCGGCCTGGTTCCGCGCGCCGAACATGAGCGCGTCTGGCAAAACTACGATCAGCGCTTCGCCGATGAGCAGCGCCAGATCGATGAGATGAAGGCCGCAACCGCCAGCGTCTACAATCAGCGGGATATAATCCGCGACATCCTCGAGCGGCTTGACCGGGCGGAGCATCGCGTGCCGCCGGCGCCCTGACGACGGTATCCTTCTGACTTTCTGACCTTCCTACTCGCCCGTCTCGGCTTCGCGCCGGGGCGGGCTTTTCGCTTTTCTCGCCCCCCCAGCTGATGCGAAATTGAGTACTGAGGTTGTTATTGGGCTACTTGTTCCATACCCTCACGTACGTTTCACTCTGTGTAAGCGCGAGCCTAGCAGCAACCGGCAGCAAGTATTTGAGCAAGTCCAGTTTCCGGCCTGAGATTCAGGGGCTGCGTGCTATCGCTGTCTGCTCAGTCGCTTTGTTCCACGTCTGGCCGTGGCTGGTCCCCGGCGGCTATGTGGGCGTTGACGTGTTTTTTGTGATTTCTGGGTTCTTGATCACCGGCGTCTTGCTGCGGGAGGTGGAGGACACCGGAAGAATTGGCCTACTTGGTTTCTATATTCGCCGGGCGCGGCGCCTGTTGCCTGCCGCGATGCTTGTGCTTCTGCTGGTGGGCTTGGCGACCCCGCTCTATCTACCCTCGGCCCTTTGGAGGGACGGCACAAACGAACTAGTGCACAGCGCCCTCCAATTGGAGAACTGGCGGCTCGCCGCGAAGGCGATTGATTACCTGGCGATGACGAGCGCGCCGAGTCCGGTCCAACATTACTGGTCGCTGTCGATCGAAGAACAATTCTACGTCGTCTGGCCGGGGCTGATCATCGGCGTCCTGTGGCTTTCACGAAAGGCCCGCAGGCCTTGGCGGCCCTTGCTGGTCACCGTGCTAGGCGCAATCTTCATCGCCTCGCTTGCCACCTCCGTATGGCTCACCCTTGTTGACCCGGCGCGGGCGTATTTCGTCACTCACACTCGTATCTGGGAGCTGGCGCTCGGCGCTCTGCTGTGCCTTTCGTCTGCGGAAATGTGGTTCAGCGAACGAACCCGGCGGGTGCTGGGCCTTGCCGGCATAGCTTCAATCCTCGCGGCTGCCTTTCTGTTCTCGGCCAAGACACCCTTCCCCGGCTACGCGGCGCTGTTGCCGACGGTAGCGGCCGCGCTGGTGATCGTCTCCGGTCAAAGCCGGTTGTCGTTCAGCGCCTTTGCTTTGCTCAAGTCACGACCGTTCCAATTCCTCGGCGACATCTCTTACTCGCTCTATCTTTGGCATTGGCCGATCATCGTCTTTTCCACACAGCAAAGTGGCGAAACGATGGGCTTTTGGGGAGGCGTGGCCATCCTTACGGCAAGCGTCGGTCTGGCCGCCGTCACAAAGGTCCAGGTCGAGGACCGTTTCCGCTTCCGCGCATCGTTGCCATCACGCCCCCGACTGATCGAGTGCCTGACCGTTTTCGCCCCGGTTCCCCTGGTGCCTCTAATCGCATTTTGCGCTGTCTCAATAGAAATTGCCCGGCAAGAAGCGTTGATCTCGAACAACCCCGACGACTATCCAGGGGCTAGGTCGTTGTTCTCCAACAAGCCGGTGCCGACCGTAGCGGCCTATGCTCCTTCGCTACCGACAATAAAGCAGGATAAGCCACAAACGGACAGCTGCCGCCCGCCTCGCGAAAACAGCGAACCTGTCGGTTGCCAGGTTGGCGATCCAAATGGGCGGCTCAAGGTGTTCCTGGTTGGCGATTCGCACGCAGAACACTGGCTTCCGGCGTTTCAGGTGACCGCGTCGGATCGAGGGTGGAATGCGGAGAGTTTTACCAAGCCCGGTTGCCCGCTGTTCCCCGCCATGATCATGGTGTCTGACAGCGACCGTCCGTTTCCAGATTGCCTGACCTGGGGCCAGCATATGCTGCGAATTTTTCAACAACAAAGGCCAGACATCATCATTTTCGGACAGAGAGACGTTTTACGTGCTTATCCCGACGACGGAAGCCAGCTGCCCGTGAGCGATACGTTGGTGCAGCTATGGCGCAACATCGAGGCATTGGGCATTAAGGTGGTGGTAATAGCCGACACACCAGCTTGGGGAACGAACCCGGAGCGATGCATGGCTCGGGACCGTCGCTGCTCCGTTCCATATAAATCGGAACGTGATCGTGATCCGCTGGTCGTTGCTCACCGCCTCTACCCGCATGTGCCCCTCGTCGACTTCAGCGACATCGTGTGCCCAGGCAACATCTGCGCCGCTGTTATCGGCAACGTGTATGTCTGGCGTGACGGTGACCACCTCACCGCCACCTATTCACGCTCTATGGCCGACATTTTCGGCAAACGCATCGACGCGGCAATCAATGAGCCACGGGCGGCTGGCACTCATTGGTCGAACTCCAGGGGCTCGTGATCTGGTTGCTGGTGCCACATGACCTGGCGGAAGTCGCGCCGGTCGACCTGCTGGCCGCAGATGGGGCAGACATGGAAATGCTCTTGCAAGTGAGGATCATGTGGCTTACCGGGCTTGCGGTCCGAGGTCGGCTATTCTCGTCATGCTCGAACGAACACCATTCCACGGCAAAAGTTCCGTCAGTTTGGTCTTCTCAGTTGGTGAAAGACATCGCACCAAAAGCGGCAGTCATGGCGGAGCGACTGCTTCCATCGGCACCGGCGGCGCCAATGACGGTGTCGTCACCGGGGTCGGTACCGAAGTAAATGTCGGCGTTGGAGCCAATCCAGCCGCCAACCCCAGCAACCCGACCGCTCCGAGCAACCCGAATCTGGCTAGCGTTGTCGGCGATATGTCGAACGCCCAGGTCACTCGGATGAAGAAGCGCTGCGTCGAAGTGCTTAGCAACGAAGATACCTATGATCGTGACCTGCGCCGGCTTGCCTGCTGATCTCGCGCCGTTAACCAGCGACCCCTTTCCGACCTGTCGCGGCTGTCGACATGACACTCTCCAGTTCCGACAGTGCAAGCCCGCCCGCCGAAAGGTTGGGCGGGCTTTTACAGTCAGCGTCCTTCCATCCGCAGCAGACAATCGCGCTTGGCATCAGCGACCTGGCCGAGCAAGCGAAGGAAGACCGCGCGGACAAGCTGGGCATATCCTGCGCAGAGGAAGTCGGCAGCGTGTACGCCGCGATTCTCGGTGCTATCGTGCACCGCGACGCCGGCTTGGCTGACTGACCGAGGCCGCTATATCGCGCCCGGCGGGCGTATTCAGTTCAGCGAGCCCGTGGGAAGCCAAGGCCATCCAGTTGATAACAGCGGCAGAGAAGGCCGGCATCGCCCCTCATGAAATCGCTGGCGAGGTCGAAAGCCTCTTCGAACTGCTCTTAGAGGGATGCGGCGGTGAGAGGTGCGCGAGACCGGGCATAGCCCGGACAAAACGTCTCTCAGAAGGGCAATTGGCGGAGAGGATGGGATTCGAACCCACGAGAAGCTTTTGACCTCTACTCCCTTAGCAGGGGAGCGCCTTCGACCACTCGGCCACCTCTCCATAACGCCGCAAGCTACAGCGACTTCTGCACCCAATGGGACGTGGGTAAGGTCTGACAAAATGAAAACCCGGCGGTTGCCCGCCGGGTTCCATTTTCCAATCAAGCGCGCTATCAGAACGAGCGCTGGAAGCGGAGCATGCCGCCGATGGCGTCGTCGCCATCAGTGATACCGGTCCAGTTGTGGTTCAGGGTGCCACCGTCTTCACCGATGCTGCCTGCATTGACGTAGTCAACTTCGGCAGTGATCGTGAACCCGGGAACGACGTCGTAGGCGATGTTGGCTGCGATGCCGAGGTTTTCACCTTCGTCATACGAAACCTGAGCGTTGAACGAGGTCTTCTCGTTGATGGTGTAGGTGCCACCACCCCAGACTGCCCAGTTGCCATCCCACGGCTTATAGAAGCCGCGGCCGCCGGCCGGGAACGCGTAGCCCGTATCCGTCAGGTTGTCGTCGGTGCCGTAGCCGCCCATGATGAAGAGCGACAGGTTCTGCATCGGGGTGATGTCCAAACGAACCTTGCCGGAGACTTCTTCATAGTTGCTGTCATAAGCGAGCACGCCGGTGATGGCGCCCCAGCCCTGCGTGTACTTCAGACCGCCGACGACATGCGGAACGTAGCTGTCGATAGTGCCCACGCCGTAGACGCCGTTGCCGGCAAGATCTACCGTGCCGCCGCCCGAACCTTCTTCGAGCGAGATCACGGCCGAGAAGCCGTTGCCTGCGTCGAAGTAGTACTGGATGACGTTGGTGTCGAAATCACCGTAGGGAACGAGCGTATCCTGGATGACGTTGCCGGCGTAGCCGATGAACGTGTTGAACGCCGATTCGTCCTTACCGACGCGCAGGCCACCAAGCTGGATCCAGGCGAAGTTCAGCGAAGCACCGGTGTTGCCGGCAGGATTTACGTCACCAAGCGCGCCCGCATCACGGTTGTTGTTCTGGAAGTTGAAGCGGGTCTCGGTGTAGGTCTTCAAGGTGCCGAGCTCGGTTTCCTGGCCGGTCCAGGTCTTCAGCGAGAAGCGGGCCTTCTTGAAGTAGGTGTCATTGCTGCCGCCGTCCTCAACGTCAGCGGACGTCGCACCGTCGAACGAACCGACATCACCCACGCCGATGTCGTAACGGACATAGCCGCCGATGCGCAGGCAGGTTTCGGTGCCGGGGATGTAGAAGTAGCCCGAGCCGTAAACGTCGCAAATCTTGACGTATTCAGCCGGTTCCGGCTCGGCGACGACGACGGCGTCGGCGGCGCGCGCACCGGAAACTGCGATCAGGGCCGCAGCGGAGCCGAGAAGAAGGCTCTTAATGTTCATTTTCTGACCTCCAGTCAAAAGTTAAAAAACGGGTCTGGGTATTCTTTGCTGAAGGACAGCGTTCCCTGCCCCATCCCCACTACCGAAAAAGTGCGCACCGCGCCGCTCCTTCGAAGTCAACATTATCCATGAGGTTTTGATGATCAACCCAGATCGTCAATTCGAAGGACGCCTCTCACCGCTATCCGCGGCGCGTGTTGCAGAAACGTCACGTTTTCGCCCTGCGAGCAACAATTTGGTAACGAATTGGCGTTGCTCGGCCCGCTTTTATGATCTTTGTATGGCGGTGGGATGCCTTACCTAACAACAGAATCGAGAGCGCAATGACAACCAGAAGACGTTTTTCCAAACTGCGGCACAGGGAAAAGCTTGAAAGCCGCGAAGGCCTGCAGGAGACCCTCTATCTAGCCATTGAAAGCGTGCTCCAAACGGATGGACCGAAGATTCGCCTGCCGGCGATGAGGGCTGCGGCTGAGATAGCGGCCATCATCGTATCCCAGATAGTATGTCAGCCAGACGCTATTCAGAGGGCCTTCAAAACCATTGAGGAAGACGTTCCGAATTACGCGACTGAGTTTGCGACCGAGTTGACACAGATCGCCTTGGGACAAGTTTCTAGGCGCCTCGTTCGTCTCAAAGCCAGCCGTTCCGAACAGACAGCAACTCTGAAACTGGCGGACGATTGGGCCGGCCCGGTGGCTGGCCCAACGGAGATCGAGCGTTTCTTCGGAATTCCGCGCTCCACATTATATCGTTGGCAGAAACGAAATGAAGCCGTCGCTCTAAATACCAGGAGCAGCAGCAAGCCCGTATTCCCTTTAAGGCAGTTTGCTGATGGACGGCCCGTTCCTGGCATCGCTGAGGTAATCTCGGTCGTTGGTAGTCCACGTCAAGCATGGGAATGGCTCATATCCCCAAACGTTCTGCTTAAGGAACAAAGACCAATCGATGTTCTTCACGCTGGCGACGTAAAAGGGGTGGTTTCAGCTGCTCGGAACCTCGCACCGAATGACCCTACAGTTATCCCGTTCAAAGTCTCAACGTAAGTTTTGGTTGTGCCAACACGAAAATCCCGCCCCTCGGTTGGTCGCGAATAGCTCGCCTCGGTCTTGAGTTCATTTCGCACAGCGCGCTCCATCGCGGATTCCATTGGATTGTAGTTTTCCATTGCATTTCTCTCCCCAACGCCCCGAACGATCGGAACCAACGGTAACGACTTCAAACAAATTCAACGGCTTAGTGTTAAGGGCGCGTTAAAGCAGGGTTTATGCACCCTTCTGAAATTCCTTAAGAATTTCTAAAATCCGCTGCCGCCAACTGGGTCCGAAAGCCGCATCCTCGCGGCCTGTCTGCCGCAAAAGGCAGAGGCCCTGGCTACCCCGAATATTTCAATTCTGCTGGATCGAAATGCCCTTGTCGTCGATCTTCAGTTCGACGCCCTTGGGCTTGGTCTATTCGTGATAGACATATGCACCGAGCGCGATGACCACGACAACGAGCGCGCCGACAAGGAGATAGAGAGTGTTCTGTTTCACGGCGCGCTCCTTTGGCAGCAATTCCAGGAAAGCACAGGCTTTCTCCTGAGGATTGCGTTGAATGAAACTTAGAGCGTCAAGCTCGCTTCAGAACCTTGACCAGCACCAGCAGGATGACGGCGCCGATCGTGGCGTTGATGATGGCAGCCAGAATGCCGCCGCCGATAGCGAAACCGAGCCTTGGAAATAGCCAGCCGGCGATCAGGGCGCCGATAATGCCGACGATGATGTTGCCGATGAGGCCGAAGCCGAAGCCCGAGACGATGAGGCCGGCGAGCCAGCCGGCAATGGCGCCGATTATGATGAAGATGAGAAGGCTTTCGATGCCCATGACGCGTTCCTCCAGGAAGAGAGGCTACGGAGCGGAAGGCCCCGAATCGGCCTCGATATCAACGACTTCAGGCTATGCGAAAGCAGTTGCACCCGCCAGCGGCGCTCATTGATCGTCGTCATCGTCGCTGGAGACTGGCCGCCAGCTGGTCGGGTCGACCTTTTTCTGGGTATCGCTGTCGGTGTAGACCCACCAGGCGCCGTCGCGATATTGCCCGACGGATTCGCTGACGACGCCGGCGCCGTCCTTCCACAGAACAGTGACCTTGGATCCATCCGTCGGGGCGGTCGCTATCGGTTTGCGGTCTGCCACGTCATCCCCCTCATTGAGTCGACAGAACGCCACGACGCGTGTCTGGTTGCAAGGCTGCCGGAAGCGTTATCCGAAGGCCATCAGCTGTGGGCAAAAATATCCTCTTCGTCCCAACCCATCAAATCGAGCTTGGCACGCGTCGGCAGGAAGCGGAAGCAGGCGTCGGCTTCCTTGGTGCGCCCGTCCCGCGCCAGGCGTCCAGCCAGCACCTCGCGCAGACGGTGCAGATAGAGAACGTCGGAAGCGGCATATTCGAGCTGTTCGGGCGACAGGGTCTCGGCCGCCCAGTCCGACGATTGCTGCGCCTTCGACAGGCCGACGCCAAGCAGTTCGAAGCAGATGTCCTTCAAGCCGTGCCGGTCGGTATAGGTGCGGGTCAGCCGCGAGGCGATCTTGGTGCAGAACACCGGCTCCGGCATGACGCCGAAGGCGTTGTAGAGCACGGCGAGGTCGAAACGGCCGTAGTGGAACAGTTTCGATATGCCGCGGTTGCGGAGCAGGCTGACGAGGTTCGGCGCTTTCTTCTGGCCGGGCGCGATCTGGATCACGTCGGCCGAGCCATCGCCGGGCGAGATCTGCACCACGCACAGCCGGTCGCGGTGCGGGTTCAACCCCAGCGTCTCGGTATCGATGGCCACCGCGTCGACATTGTAGTGGGCGAGGTCGGGCAGATCGTTCTTGTGGAAGCGGATGTCGGGCATGGTTTTCTCCGGATCGCGGCGTAACTCGTCCTCGCCGCGATCCGCTGAAAAATCAACAAGAAAACTTCCCAGCCTCCTCAGCGCGTCAGCGCATCGAGAATGCGCGCCCAGGAGCGCTGGCCCTTGTGGAAGGAGGTCAGCTCGTATTTCTCGTTGGGCGAGTGGATGCGGTCGTCGTCGAGGCCGAACCCGACCAGCAGCGATTCCATGCCGAGATAGGTCTGGAAGTCGCCGACCACCGGTATCGAGCCTCCGCTGCCCGTCGTCACCGCTGGCTTCGGCCATTCATCCGACAGCGCAGTCTTGGCCTTGGCCAGGAATGGCGAGTCGTAGGAAAGCTGAATTGCCGGCCCGCCGCCATGCGGGTGGAATTCGACCGAACAGTCCCTGGGAATGCGCGCCTTGACGAATTCCCGGAACGCGGCGCGGATCTTCTCGGGGTCCTGCTTGTGGACGAGGCGGAAGGAGATTTTCGACGACGCTTCCGCCGCGATCACCGTCTTGAACCCCTTGCCGGTGTAGCCGCCGATGATGCCGTTGAACTCGGCCGTCGGCCGCGCCCAGGTCAGTTCCATCACCGAGCGGCCTTTTTCGCCCGACGGGATCGAGAGGCCGATCGGTCCGAGGAAGGTTTCGGCGGTCTCGCCCAGAGTTTCCCATGATTTCAGGATCTGCGACGGCGTTTCCTCGACCCCGTCATAGAAGCCCGGAATGGTGACGTGGCCGTTCTCGTCATGGATGTCGGCGAGGATTTTCGCCAGGATGCGGATCGGGTTGGCGGCGGCGCCGCCATAGAGGCCCGAATGCAGGTCGCGATCGGCAGCCTTGACCGTGACCTCCTCGCCGACCATTCCGCGCAGCGAAACGCAGATCGACGGCGTTTCGCGGTCCCACATGCCGGTGTCGCAGACCAGAGCGAAATCGGCCTTGAGCTCATCGGCATTGGCCTCGAGGAACGGCTTCAGCGACGGCGAACCGGACTCCTCCTCGCCCTCGAACAGGATGGTGATGCGGCAGGGCAGATTGCCATGCACCTGCTTCCAGGCGCGGCAGGCCTCGACGAAGGTCATCAGCTGCCCCTTGTCGTCGGCCGAGCCACGGCCGGTGATTACCTTGTGACCGGGCTCGATCTCCTTGACCGCCGGCGCAAACGGGTCGTTCTCCCAAAGCTCGATCGGATCGACCGGCTGCACGTCGTAATGGCCGTAAAACAGCACATGCGGCGAACCGGCGGGGCCTTCATGGTGCGCAACCACCATCGGGTGTCCCGGCGTGTCGCGCACCGAAGCGTCGAAGCCGATCAGCTTGAGGTCCGCCACCAGCCATTCGGCGGCCTTGCGGCAGTCGGCAGCATAGTCGGGATCGGTCGAGATCGACTTGATGCGGAGCAGGCCGAACAGGCGCTCCAGGCTCTGGTCGAGATTTTTGTCGAGACGGTCGAGGACGGGGGTGATTGTGGACATGTCTTGCGGGCCTTTCTTTTCGGTGGCCGAACCGTAAAGGCAGCGCATCAAAACGAAAAGCCCGCGATCGTTGGACCACGGACCGTAAACACTTGTCAGAAGGCAAAAAAGAACCGCCGTGGTGGAGGGGAACCACGGCGGTCTTTTACTCGAAACGATGCGGCAGCCCGGAGAGGGGGGATAGGCTGCCGCAATTGTCCGGGATAGGCGGGGGACGGGCCTTGCTCCGGACTCGGCGAAAACTGCCGATGACCTTTATTTGTGTCTCGGATCGTGGCGTTTCAAGGGCACAAAAATTACACTTTTGTAACATAGCCGTGAGCGCCGAGGCAAACAGCAGCAGGGCCTATTGGCAGGCAGGCTCTGTCAGCATGTCGCCGCAACACCTGTTGGAAGCCCGCCTTTGCCATGGACCGCGCCGTCCTGCCGCGCTATCCCTGCCGGCATGAAAAAAGGCGACCATCTCTTCCTTATCGACGGCTCCGGTTACATCTTTCGCGCCTATCATGCGCTGCCGCCGCTAACCCGCAAATCCGATGGGCTACCGGTCGGCGCGGTCTCCGGCTTCTGCAACATGCTGTGGAAGCTGATGCAGGATGCCCGCAACACCGATGTAGGAATTGTACCGACGCATTTAGCGGTCATTTTCGATTATTCGTCGAAAACCTTCCGCAATGATCTCTACCCGGAATACAAGGCCAACCGCAACGCACCGCCCGAAGACCTGATCCCGCAATTCGGTCTGATCCGCCAGGCAACCGTGGCCTTCAACCTGCCTTGCATCGAGATCGAAGGCTACGAGGCCGACGACCTCATCGCCACTTATGCCAGGCTGGCGTGCGAGGCCGGCGGCGACACCACTATCATCTCCTCCGACAAGGATCTGATGCAGCTGGTCGGACCCACGGCCGGCATGTACGACCCGATGAAGGACCGCCAGATCGGCATCCCCGAAGTCATCGAGAAATGGGGCGTGCCGCCGGAAAAGATGATCGACCTGCAGGCGCTGACCGGCGACTCCGTCGACAATGTGCCGGGCGTACCCGGCATCGGGCCGAAGACGGCGGCGCAATTGCTGGAACAGTTCGGCGACCTTGACGGGTTGCTCGCAAGGGCCAGCGAGATCAAGCAGGAAAAAAGGCGCGAATCCATCATCGCCAATGCCGACAAGGCGCGCATATCGCGCCAGCTGGTGACGCTGAAGAACGACGTGCCGGTGACCGACGGGCTCGACGATTTCGTGTTGCACGCGCCGGATGGGCCGAAGCTGATCGGCTTCCTCAAGACCATGGAATTCACCTCGCTGACCCGGCGCGTTGCTGAAGCGACCAGCACCGAAGCCGGCGATGTGCAGGCTGTCGCCGTCACCGTCGAGCGCGCCGACACCGCGCACGGCCCCGATGTCGGTTCCGGCATAGCGGCGCCTGCGGCAACACAGGATGAAGCCAAAACCGAAACCGCCAGGGCCGGCGACGCCCCTTCGCTGCTTGCCGCACTTCGCCTGGAAACGGCCGCTGCGGCCAAAATCGATCCCGCCGCCTATGTCGCCATCCGCGACACGGCGACGCTCAAGACCTGGCTGGCCCAGGCCAAGGAGACCGGCATCGTCGCCTTCGACACCGAAACCACGTCTTCCGATCCGATGCTGGCCGACCTCATCGGTTTCTCTCTGGCGATCGGCCCCGGCCGCGCCGCCTATGTGCCGCTCGCCCACAAGAGCGGCGCCGGCGACCTGCTCGGTGGCGGTACGCTGGAGAACCAGATTCCGGTCCGCGAGGCGCTGGCGCTTCTGAAGCCGCTGCTGGAAGACAAATCGGTCCTCAAGATCGCCCAGGACGCCAAATACGACATCGTCGTCATGAGCCGCCACGGCATCGATATCGCACCCTTCGACGACACGATGTTGATTTCCTATGTGCTCGACGCCGGCACCGGCCACCACACTTTGTCCTCGCTTGCCGACAAATGGCTCGGCCATGCCACGACGCCGCTCAAGGATCTCGCCGGTTCCGGCAGAAGCTCGGTCGGCTTCGACCAGGTCGACATCGACCGGGCGACCACCTACGCCGCCGGCCATGCCGACGTGACGCTGCGGCTGTGGCAGGTGCTGAAGCCGCGGCTTGCCGCCAAGGGCCTCGTCTCGGTCTATGAGCGGCTGGAGCGGCCGCTGGTGCCGGTGTTGGCCCGGATGGAACAGCGCGGCATCTCGGTCGACCGCCAGATCCTGTCGCGGCTCTCCGGCGAGCTGGCACAAGGCGCTGCACGGCTGGAGGAGGAGATCTACGGCCTTGTCGGCGAGCGCATCAACATCGGGTCGCCAAAGCAGCTGGGCGACATCCTGTTCGGCCGCATGGGCCTGCCCGGCGGCTCCAAGACCAAGACCGGGCAATGGTCGACTTCCGCGCAGCTTCTGGAAGACCTCGCCGCCGAAGGCCACGAACTGCCGCGCAAGATCGTCGACTGGCGCCAGCTGACCAAGCTGAAATCGACCTATACCGACGCGCTGCCGGGCTTCATCCATCCCGACACCAGGCGCGTCCACACCTCCTATGCGCTGGCCGCGACGACCACGGGCCGGCTGTCTTCCTCCGACCCCAATCTGCAGAACATCCCGGTGCGCACCGCGGAGGGACGCAAGATCAGGACGGCCTTCATCGCCGACAAGGGCCAGAAACTGGTCTCGGCCGACTACAGCCAGATCGAATTGCGCGTGCTTGCCCACGTCGCCGAAATCCCGCAGTTGAAGCAGGCCTTCGCCGATGGCGCCGACATCCACGCCATCACCGCCTCGGAAATGTTCAACGTGCCGGTCGAAGGCATGCCGTCCGAAGTGCGCCGCCGCGCCAAGGCGATCAATTTCGGCATCATCTACGGCATCTCGGCCTTTGGGCTCGCCAACCAGCTGTCGATCCCGCGCGAGGAGGCCGGCGCCTACATCAAGAAGTACTTCGAGCGTTTCCCCGGCATCCGCGACTATATCGAGGCAACAAAGGCCTATGCGCGCGAACATGGCTTCGTCGAAACCATCTTCGGCCGCCGCATCCACTATCCTGAGATCCGGTCGTCAAACCCGTCGATCCGCGCCTTCAACGAGCGCGCCTCGATCAACGCCAGGCTGCAAGGCACCGCCGCCGACATTATCCGTCGCGCCATGGTGCATATGGACGAGGCGCTGGAGAAGGCCGGCCTGTCCGCCCGCATGCTCTTACAGGTGCATGACGAATTGATCTTCGAGACGGTTGAAGCGGAAGTCGAGGCGACGATCCCCGTGGTGCGCAGGGTGATGGAGAACGCGCCGATGCCGGCCATCTCGATGTCGGTGCCGCTGCATGTCGATGCCCGCGCAGCGAACAACTGGGACGAGGCGCATTGAAGGTGCGATGATTGTCTTTGTCACCGGAGACCTGCTGGCCGCCCAGGAAAGCTATATCGCTCAAGGCGTGGCAGAGGGCAATCAAGAGGGCCTTGGCACCGGACTTGCGCTGAAGATTTCGAAAAAGTGGCCGAATGTGCAGGCTGCGTTCAAGAAATATGCTCGGACCGGCAGGTTTATTGGGGGTCATATCTGGACATTGGAGCCAGACGGCAATCAGCCGGGCTTCATTTATCTGGCAACCCAGCCAGATATGTATCACGCCACGCTTCCCTTTTTTACGGAAAGCAGTTCGCGGGCTTGTGAAATGGGCCGACAAAAACCGGGTAGAATCCATCGCCTTGCCAAAAATCGGGTCTGGCCTTGGCAAATTATCTTGGCTCGACGAGGTGAAACCCCTGCTTATGGAGCAGCTAACACCTGGGCCTACGCGGTACGTCGTCTATGAGACATTCTTGAACGAATTCGAGAATAGCGCACCGCCTCGGCTCAAGTAGGAAGCAAGCTAAGCCGCTTCAGCCAGGCACTTGGCACACGTCCCCCGAAACTCGATGACCGCCTTCTTCGCAGCAAACCCGGTCGAGCGCACCCATTCGTCCAGCCGGTGGCCGACGTCATGGTCGGACATCTCCATCACCTGCCCGCATGTGTCGCAGATAGCGAAGGCTGTCATCGAATGCGTATGGTCGTGCGGTTCGGCGCAGGCGACGAAGGAGTTGAGGCTTTCCAACCGGTGCACGAAGCCTGACTTCACCAGGCTGTCGAGCGCCCGGTAAACCTGTAGGGGCGCGCGGAAACCGCGCTCGCGCAGCTGGTCGAGAAGCGTATAGGCGCTGAGCGGTCCGCTGGCGGCCTCAAGCTTCTCGAGCACGCTCAGCTGATTCTTCGTCAGCACATCCCTTGCCGCCATGATCCCGTTTTCCGATCGTTTAGTGCATGATGCCGAAAAGTGTGAAGCGGTTCTCGGACGACATCATGTTCTATCCTGTTTGATCCAGCGCCGCTCGCAATCAATGCGGCGGTCTCAATTCCCTTGAGATAGCGATGAAGTGGGCTTTTTGCCACTGTTTCCGTTATCGCCATCGACACCATGACCACCACCGCCGATTGACGGCACCGACCACATTCAAAATACTGACAAAATTCGCGACGAAAGGTGCCGCACTTGCAAATTCGGTTGGGCTTGGGGAAGCAATTATGATCAAACTGACACGACGGACGCTGCTCGTCGGCACGTCGGCGCTTGTTGCTGCCGGTACTGTCTCGTTCGGCGCCCTCGCCGCCTCGCGCACCTATCACGCGCTGCTGGTTGCCTGCACCGATTATCCGAACCTGCCGCAGAAGAACTGGCTGATCGGGCCGAAGAACGATGCCGGCCTAGTGCGCGACTATCTCCTGAAGAACACGCCCGATCCGGTGAAGTTCTCGGCCGAGAACGTGATCCTGCTCGCCAAGGACGTCGAAGGCGCCAACGGCCCGCCGACGCATGCGGCGATCAAGGCCGCTCTTGCCGACCTCGCCGGCAAGGTGCAACGCGACGATTTCGTCTATCTGCATCTGTCGGGCCACGGCGCCCAGCAGCCGCAGGCCAAGGCCGGCGACGAGACCGACGGCCTCGACGAGATTTTCCTGCCGTCCGATATCGACAAATGGATCAACCGCGAAGAGGGCGTGCCGAACGCGCTGGTCGACAACGAAGTCGGCGCCGCACTCGACGCCATCCGCGACAAGGGCGCCTTTGTCTGGGTGGTGTTCGACTGCTGCCATTCGGGCACCGCGACGCGCGCCGCGGAAGTCGATGACGAACTGGAGCGCAAGGTCGAGTTCGCCGACCTCGTCGGCGGCGACGACGCGGCGAGAGCAGCCGCGGTGAAGGCCTATGACGACATCTCGGCAAGCGCATCGCGCGGTTTCGACGAGAATGGCGGCCGCAAGCCGGCCTTCAACCTGACGCCGACCGGCGCAGAGCCGATCGCCCGGGGCAAGCTGGTCACCTTCTATGCCGCGCAGACGGTCGAGACGACGCCGGAAATGCCGCTGCCCAAGGGCACGCCCGACGCGCCGCGCTTCGGCCTGTTCACCTTCACCATCCTGTCGAAATTGGCCGAGAACCCCAACGTCACCTATCGCCAGCTCGGCCAGGCCGTGCTGCAGCAATATTCGGCCGACGGCCGCACAAGGCCGACGCCCCTGTTCGAGGGCGAACTGGACGCCCGCGTGTTCGGCACCGACAAAACCGACGCCGTCATGCAATGGCCGATTGCCGTCAAGGACGGCGATGTCGCGATCGGCGCCGGGCTGCTGCAGGGTCTGACCCCCGGCAGCAAGCTCGCCATTTTGCCTTCGGCGCTGTCGAAGCTCTCCGACGCCGTCGGCTATCTCGAAGTGAAATCGGCAAAAAACCTCGAAAGCCAGCTCGCACCGGTCGAATTCGACGGCAAGCCGGCGCTTGCGCCGACGGCGGTGCCCGCCGGCGCCTATGCGCGCGTTGCCGAACTCGCGGTCGACTACAAGCTGCTGGTGGCAAAGCCGGCGCCGACCGCAGGGCTCGAAAAAGAAACCGAGCTGGTCAATTCGGTTCTGGACGAATTGGTGGCGAAGCCGAAGTCCGGCTTCCACATCGCGCTGGTCGAGCCCGGCAAGAGCGCCGATCTGCGGCTTGCGGTGCTGCGCGAAAAATCCATAGACGGCGCTGCCGCCAACGCCAGCGACGAACCGGCGCTGTGGTTCCTGCCGGCGTCCGGCGACATCAGCCTGAAGGACGGCAGCAAGCCGCCACGCATCGTCATCGATCAGGATGGCCGCGACAAGCTTGCGGAAAACACAGCCAAGACCCTGACCACGATCTTCCGCGCCACCGGCCTGTCGCGGCTCGCCGCGGCGTCCGACTACCGGCCGGACGAGGTCAGCGTCCAGTTCCTGATCAAGCGCCAGGACAGCGATGTGCTGGAGCCGATCGAATCCTCGACGGTGCCGCGCGTTTCGCCGGGCGATCAGGTACACATTGCGGCCAAGAACGGGTCCGACGAGTTCGTCGACATCAACGTGCTCTACATCGGCAGCGACTATTCGATCACCCATATCGTCGCCGAGCGGCTGGCGCCGATCAACGAGCAGGCCGATCAGGGCCTGAAGGAAGGGCTGCTCGCCTTCACCGACACCAGCTTCGGCATGGAGCGCATGATTGCCGTGCTGACCGAGGCGCCGCCGCAGAGCGAGAAAGAGGATCTGAGCTTTCTTGCCCAGGAAGGCGTGCGCGCCGTGACGCGTGCCGCATCGGGAACGCCTGGTTTTTCCGACATGCTGGCCGACATCGGCATGGCGCCGGCAACGCGCTCCGTGATGCGGCTTGCCGACAAGAGCGGTCCCAAAGGCGCGGTGATGATCTTCCCGATGGAGACGGTGCCCCGCGCCTGACCTGACATCGCTTCGCCGGCTCTTGCCGGCGTGATATAGGAACATTCCCGGCTCGCGACACTTCTATGCGCCGCGGCTGGATGCAACAGATGAGGACATCAGTGACTATCCCCGTGCTCTCCTGGCGTGCAGCGACGGTCGGCCTTGCCGGCAGCCTGTTGCTGGTTGCCAGCGCCTCGGCGGACGAGAATTGCGGCCTGTGCGCCAAGCAGATCGTCACCAATTCCGAGCTCGCCACCTGCTTTCTCGACCAGTACGACCAGATCGCCAAGACCGGCAGCACGGCCGTTGTCGTCGATCTCTCCAGCTGCGCCTCGCGCGGCGTGGTCGAGCCCTTGCCGTCACCCAGCAAGGCGGCTGCCGAACCGGACGTGCAGTTCATGATTTCGCGCACGCAGCTCGATTGCCTGAAAAAGAAGCTGGAGACACCCGGCATCGTGCTCGATCCCACCGCCATTATCCAACTGGACAGCTGCGGATGAAAAAGCCGGGGGGCACTGCAACGCAAAAATCGCCAGCCACATCGGCGCCGGCACCGGCCAAGAAGCCGGCGACCTTGCCCGAAACCACCGAAGGCTTTCCGTGGCCGAGCAGTCACGAGATCAAGAAGGAAGCCAACCCGTTCACCGACCGCGACTGGCGCATGCTGATCTATGCCTGGTCGGGTCTCGCCGTGCGCCTGGCGATCGTCTTCACCTTGGGCTTCTCGGTCTTCCAGTTTCTGGCAAACCAGGAACAGAAGCGCGTCGAGCAGACGATGTCGCTGGTCGAGCTTTGGGAAAGCAAGGATTTTCAGCAGGCGCAGCGCGCGCTCAAGGAGCGCCTCTCGTCGCTCAACGCCAAATACGACAATCTGCTCAGCGCCACGCCGTCGCCGACCGAGGAACGGGTCTTCCGGCAACGCATTGGCATTGAGGCGATGACTGCCGGCGGCGGCACCATGCCGATCGCCGATTTCAACGACAATTTTGATCGCATCGTCTATTTCCTCAATCGTCTCTCCATCTGCGTTGAGGGCAAGCTCTGTTCGCGCGATGTCGCCGATGCCTATTTCCGCGACTATGCGGTGTCGTTCTGGAGCTATTTTGCCGGCTACATCGAAAAAGAGCGCAAGGCCGGTTCCGCCAGTTATGCCCAGGCGATCGAGAATTATGTGCGTCACGGGTCGGCGCCGCCCGCCGACTCCAAATAGCGGCGCAACAAGGTGCCGGGCAGCTCCCATCCCTTGCGTGCTATCCGGTGGCTAATCCTGGTCGGTCTTCTGGCGTTAACGTCAACCGCCGGTGCCGAGGACCTCGATTTCCACCTCGATCTCAACACCGGCGGCCACAGCGCCAGGGTCACCGACCTTGCCTTCACGCCGGACGGCGAGGAACTGGTCTCCGCATCTGACGACAAGACCATCCGCATCTGGGACTGGCAGAGCGGGGTGACGCTGCGCACCATTCGCGGCTATCTTGGCAATGGCAATGACGGCAAGGTCTTTGCGATTGCCGTGTCGCCGGATGGCAAGACGATCGCCGCCGGCGGTTATTTCGGCGCCGGCATCGGCGACAAGGCCCCTTATGACGATATCAGGCTGTTCGATTTCGCCACCGGCAAGATCAAAACCGTGCTCAAGGCCGCCGACTATGCCATCTATGATGTCGCCTTTTCACCCGACGGAAACACGCTCGCCGCCGGCGGTGGCGATGGTTTCGTCTACCTCTGGCGGGCGGACGACAAATCCGCGTCGGGCTGGACGCTGGCGGAAAAACTCGATGCCGATTCCTGGCGTGTGGAAAAGCTCGCCTTCGCCGCTGCGGGAACCCGGCTGGTGGCGACGACCACCGACAACGGCATAAGGCTCTGGGATGTGGCCAAGGCTGAGGAAATCGCCTTGCCGACCGAGGCCGAACCGCTGCGGGATGTCGGCGTCGCCGCACTCGCCGTGTCATTGGATGGCAGCCTGTTTGCCACTGGCAGCAAGGACGGTGACGTCCAGCTCTGGCGGGCCAGCGACGGCAAATTCGTCCGCGCCATGCCGAAGCAGGATTTCCAGATCGGCGCTCTGAGCTTCGCCACGGGTTCGCGGCTTGTGGCGTCATGCAGCTATCGCTGCGCCGACAAGCATCGCTCGGTGGTCTGGAATACCGACAGCGGCGAGCAACTGCTCGACTATAACGGCCATGACGGCACGGTCTTTGCTGGCGCCGGCAATGCCGACGGCTCGCTGGTGGCGACAGCCGGCGGCACCCGCAACGCCATCCAGGTCTGGAACCCCATGACCGGCGAGCGCAAGGCGCTGCTGCAAGGGGTCGGCGAACCGGTGACGGCGATCGGGATCGATGCGGCGAGCAGCTCCATCGCTTGGGGCAACACCAACCCCTGCCCCGAACGCGTGTCCTGTCCCGAGCTGCAGGGCACGCTGGACAAGGTGCTGGCACTACCGACGGCCAAGCGGTTCTTCGAGGACCCGGTGGCGTTGGCGGAACAGGGCGCCTATGCCCGCGCGGCACTCGCAGAGGGTGAGTGGTCGCTCCGTGCTGCCCCCGGCGGCAAGGACGGCCTGGAGAATGCCGTGCTCGAAATCGCGAGCGGCGGAAAGGTGATGCACAGCATCGAGAATGCCGCCACCAATGGCTTCGTCCATTCGGCTTACACGCTGATCGGCAATGGGCTTGGCCTGATCACCGGCGGCAGCGACGGCACGCTGTTGGAATACAAAACCGCGACCGCCGAGCTATCGGGTGAATTCACCGGCCACACCGGCGAGATCAACGCCATGGTTGCCGCCGAGAAGGAAGGGCTGTTGGTCACCGGCAGCGCCGACCAGACCGTGCGGCTGTGGAATTTGAAGACACACAAACTGATAGTGTCGATGTTCTTCGCCGGCTCCGAATGGATCGCCTGGATGCCGCAGGGCTACTATTATTCCTCCGCCGACGGCGACAAGTTGATAGGCTGGCACGTCAATCAGGGTCGCGACCACGAAGGGCGTTTCATCAGCGCCGGCCAGCTGAAAAAATATCTCTGGAGCCCGGAAATGGTGCGCCGGGCCATCATCCTGCGCAGCGCCGAACAGGCGGTTCAGGAAATGCGCCCCGGCGTCGACCGCCAGCTGGAAAAGCTGCTCGAGCGCAAACCGCCGGAATTCGGCATCAAGCTTGCCGCCGACCAGAGCAACGTCCGCGAGGGCTATGTCGCCGTCGAGATTTCGGGCGCGCAGGAAGCCGGCGCCGATGTCGCCGGATTTTCGATCCTGTCGAACAGCCGCAATGTCGGCAATGTCACGGCGCGCTCGGCCGATGGCGGCAAGAGCACCATCGTCGAAGTGCCGGTCGAGAATGGCGAAAATACCATTCGCATCACCGGCACCAACGAGTTCGGCTATCTGACCGAGCGCAGTGTCACAGCACTTGGCAGGAAAACCGAAAAGCCCGCCAACAAGGGCAAGCTCTACGTCGCCGTGATCGGCGTCGACAAATATCCTTTCCTCACCGATGCATGCGCCGGCCACGCCTGCGATCTGCGCTATCCCGTCGATGACGCCACCGAATTCCTCAAGGTGATCTCGCAGAAATCCGCGCCCTTGTTTTCGGCGATGGAGACGCTGGTTCTGGTCAACCGCGAAGCGCTGGATGAGGCGCCCGATTCCGGCAAGGACGTGTTCAAGGTCGCCAGCGCCGACACCATCCTGGAACCGGATTCCGACACGATCAACGACCAGCTCGCCGACTTTCTCGACAGACCCGGCGAGAACGACACCACCATCATTTTCGTCGCCGGTCACGGCATCAACATCGACGAAGATTATTATTTCATCCCCACGGACGGCCGCAAACAGGATGCCGACCGCTGGAAGCGCTCCTCGCTGGTCGACTGGGGCGACATCCAGAAATCGGTTGAGCGGGCCAAGGGCATGCGCTTCATGCTGCTCGACACCTGCCACGCCGCCAACGCCTTCAACCCGCGCCTGGAAAAAGACGCGCAGGACGCACGCATCGTCGTCTTCTCGGCCACCGCTGCCAACAACACCGCCGCCGAACTGCCCGAGCTCGGCCATGGCGTCTTCACCTATTCGATCCTCGAAGGCCTGCGCGGCCGGGCCAAGACCTCCGACGGCGGCGTGACGCTGTTCGGCCTCGCCGACTACATCTCGCGCGAAGTGCTGCGGCTGACCGCGTCCAAGCAGAAGCCGTTCTACTATGTCGGCGGCGTGGAGAACATTGTGCTGGCTGAGCCGTGAGAGGTCGGCACCCAGGCACCCGCCTCTGGCCTGCCGGCCATCTCCCCCGCAAGGGGGGAGATCAGTCTCTTCATTGCTGGAGATCTATTTTCAAGGTTGGTGATTGGCGAAAGTCGAGGCGACATCCAATCTCCCCCCTTGCGGGGGAGATGTCCGGCAGGACAGCGGGGGGTGCCTGGGCACGGACCAGCATTCTGATCTTTGCCACCGCCTTGCTTATCCTCTCAGTGCTTCAAGCGTCTGCCGCCCCCATCACCTGCCCGCCCGGCGACACAAACTTCCCGTCCTTCTACTCCGACCCCACACTCTTCACCGACGCCATCGCCGCCGTCGCCAGAATCGAGCCGTCCAACCAACGCCTCACCGGCATCACAGTCCCCCACCACCTGCTCGTCGCAGATCTCGTCGCACTCGGTTTCCACGCCGCGTCCGGCTTCCGCTACAAGCGCATCGTCATCCTGTCGCCGGACCATTTCCATAAGACGCAGAAACTCTTCGCCACCACGACGCGCGGCTTCGACACTGTGCTTGGCCCGGTCCTGGCCGACACGGCAGCCCTGCGCCTTATCCAGGCGAACAGCGACATGGTCGAGGACTCCTGCCTCTTCGCCAAGGAGCACGGCGTTCAAGCCATGCTGCCCTTCCTGCACCATTATTTTCCCGAGGCAACCATCGTGCCGGTGGCGATGTCGGTCAAGGCGAAGCGCGGCGACTGGGACCGGCTGGCGCAGGCGCTGAAAGCGATCGTCGACAAGGACACGCTGATCGTCGAATCCACCGATTTCTCACATTATCTGCCGCAGCACGAAGCCAGGCGTTTCGACCAGCAGACGCTGAACATGCTCGCCGCCGGTTCGCTCGACGGCATCGCGGCGCTGCGCCAGCCGGATCACGCCGATTCGGTCGGTGCGCTCTATATCCAGACCAGGCTGCAGCGCGAACTGTTCGGTGCTGCGCCGCTGGTCGTCGCCAACGAGAACTCGCAGGCGCATTCAAGCGACTATGTCGAGCGCACCACCAGCTATGTCGTGGCGCTGTTCGGCGCCTTCGGCCCCGGCATCAACAATCCTGCCCGTCCCGACGACAAGCTCTACTATTTCGCGGGCGACGTGAATTTCGGCCGCGCCATGAAGAAGATCCTGGTCCGCGACGGTGTTGCCGAGAAGATCGTCGAAAGCGTGCTGGCCCTGACCCGCTCGCGGCCGCTGATCGTCAATCTCGAAGGCGTGATCCTGCCCAACGTCCCTGAGGCGATCGACGACATGACGCTGGCCATGCCCGCAGACCTCGCCATCGACATGCTCAAGAAATTGCATGTCGCCGCTGTCAGCCTCGCCAACAATCACGCCTACGACCTCGGCCCGTCAGGCTATGCCGAGACGCTGGCCGCACTCGATGCGGCCGGCATCGCCCATTTCGGCCAGGGCGAGACGCTGGCGCTTGCCGATCTCGACCTGGTCGGGCTGACCGACATCGATACCAACGGCTCCAGGAACACCGACCTTGTGACGCCCGCTTTGCTCGACCGGCTGCTGCACGACAATGCCGAGCGGCCGGTGATTGCCTTCGTCCATTGGGGCCGCGAGTACAAGACGGAGCCGTCGCCGCACGAGGAGATGCTTGCCGACCAGATGCGGCTGCGCGGTGTCACGGCAATCGTCGGCGGTCATCCACATGTATCGAGCGAGGCGATCCTGCCGCTCGGCGGTGGCGATGTTGCGGAGATCTATTCGCTCGGCAATTTCCTGTTCGACCAGAAAGCCGAACGATCGTCCGGGTCGATGCTGGAACTCAGGGTGTTCAGCCAGGGCACGATCTTTGCCCGGCTGATCCCGCTGCCCAATTTTTTCGAGATGGGCTCGAAATGACGCGATTCCCGAAAGGACGTGACAGGACCTCAACAGCCTTGCAGATCTTCCGGCAGATAGCAGACCGCCGGCTTGGTGCTGGTTTCGAACAGCGACTGCTTCGGCCTGAAATAGAAGAACGTGGCCGGCTTGCTCTCGCGTGTGCTGCCATCGGCGAAATGGGCGGCGATGCTGAAGCGATGGATCGACGACATTGACGACCACATTTTCAGCCGTGCCGTGTAGGCGCTGAGATTCTTGTTGCCGCGCACCGGCATGGGGATGCTGTAATCGGTCTTGCCGATCGGAAATTCGATGTTCTGGTAGCGCAGCGCTTCGGGCGACGCGCCGCCGCCATCGCCGCATTCGGCGAGCGATTCTGGGACCTCGATGCTGACCAGCGAGACGATGACGCGAAACGGCTCGCTCTGCTGGTAGACAGCGCCCTGATCGTCCGCCCAGGAATAATCGAGCTTGCCAATCCCGGTCACGCTCATTTTCTCGACGCTGCCGCTGATGTAATCGGCAACGTCGCCGAACTTGACCTTGTTGGCCACCTGGGCGCGGCAGACATCCAGGCTGTCCCTTGACGGGCAAGTGAAGCGCTCGGTCTCGAGCGTGGTTGTGTCGACGCCGGCTTCAATCAGCACGTTCTTGATCGAGACGTCGACGCCGTCGCCGAAAGTGCCGATGTCCTTCGTGAACATGCGGCTCGGCTCGCCGGTCGCGTTGTCCTCCTCGTCGGTTCTGGTGAACTGGATCGACATCTTCATGTCTTTCACATCGCCCCAGCCATTGTTGACGATCGAGAAGTCGGGGCGGAAGCCGACGCAGCCATAATGCTCGCTGATCGACAGCATCGGCTTGCGGTAGGCCTCGCTCGCGGCCACCTTCATTTCCAGGCTGTCGATCTTGACCCTCGACTGGTCGGTGGTCTTGAGGTCGACTTCGGCGAAGGCCGGCGCCGTCTCCCAGTCCATGCCTTCATAGACATTGCCGGTACGAATCTCTCCGGTGCCGTTCCAGGCATCATTGTACTGGTCCGACACCGGATAGATCGCGATGTCTTCGTCGCGCACCAGATGCTGGTACTGCATGTCGGCCTGCTGCGTCATGCGCTGGTCGACGGCAATGCCGATCTCGACCTTGTCGGCGGAACCGCCGCCGGTCTGCGCCTTGAGCAACCCGCCCACTCTGGCATCGGCCAGCACGTCGGGGCGCGCACCGCCGATCTCCTTGCCCATCGCCCATTGCGACCAGTAGACGGTGCCGCCGGGCAACCGGGTGCGGCCCTTGCCGTCCTTCAGCCCATCGGCAAAAGAGCCGACGAATATCTCGCCTGTCTTCGTCTCCAGCCTGCCCTCGCCATTCGGCACACCGGCCCTGAATTGCCCTTCATAGCGATTGCCGTCGGCATCGACATGGATCGCATGGCCGTCGAGCTGGCCGGCGACCCAACGGCCGTCGAGAACCTCGCCTGAACGCAGCTCCAGCCGGCCTTGTCCTTCGGGGCGGCCATTCCTGATCTCGCCGAAATAGCTGGAATAGATCGTCTTGGGGTCATAGCTCGCCGAGCCGCGTACGCGCCAGACCAGCCTGCCCTTGCCGTTGACGGTGCCGTCGGCTGCGACGGTGCGGTCCGGCGACACGCCGGCTGCCGGCTCCCAGGTGAAATCAAGACCCAATTCCGGGTGGGAATCCCAGACCCGTACATTCTTGCGCAGCACCGAACGTGTTTCGCTTTTATAGAGGATTTGCACCCGCTCGGCCCAGGCGCCATCGGGTGTGGCACCGCCTTGATCGGCCATAGCGGAAAAGCATGTCAGTGCGGCCAGCATGGATGCAGCCGCCATCGCTTTGACTCCGAAGATCATTCTTGCCCGCGCCATCTTACCCAACCCCTTGGATCGCCTAGCGTAAGCACCGCTGTAACACAGTGCAAGAGAGGTGTTTCGATACAAAAAAACCGGCGGCAGGAACGTCCCGCCGCCGGTTTGGTAGTGCTGGTTATCGCCGCTGTTTGCCGGCGAAAGATCGGGCCTTATTTGTACAGGCTGTTGATCCACGCCACGTTGGCAGCGTTCAGGCGCACCGCAGTGTTGGCGTTGGGGCTTTCGGCCACGTTCACGCCGGTGACGACGCGCTGCTTGGCGCCATTGTCGTAGGCGTAGACCGAGCTGCCGCTCGACCCCGGATAGGTGTCGCAGTCGTACTGGAAATACTCCGCGCCGACGTTTTCGGCTTTCACTTCGCAGGTCGCCTTCCACATCGTTCCCATCGGCTTGTCGCCGGGATAGCCAACGATGTTTGCGGTGAAATCGCCGAGGTTCTCATAGTTGGCATAACCCAGCCAGCCGAGATTGGTGCCGACATCCTGCTTCAGCGTAATGATGCCGAGGTCCCACGGAATGACCGAGCCGTAGTAACCCTGATAATTGTCGATGAAGCCCTGCAGGATATAGACGCTCTCGTAGCTGAAAGCGCCAAACGGTGCATCGTCGGCGGTGTTGCCGTTGAGCGACGGCACGAAGATGACGTCGTCGAGCCAAGCCTTGTCTTCATTGCTGTAGAGGCAATGCGCGGCGGTGAGCACCGTGCGCGGACCGATCAGGGTTCCCGAGCAGCTGCCGTAACCGCTCTTGGCTTTGCCTTCGATATACCCGATCGCGGTGAACGGGTAGGTCTTGGTGTTCTTGATCTGCTCGCGATCGTCGGCCCCGAACACCTGGCGGCCGGCTTCGTCGCCGCCCGTCAATCCGGTCTTGTCGGCGTTCGGTGTGTTGGCGGGCGCGTTCAATTCCTTGATGACAAGGTCCTTCAGCGTCTCGCCTGCATCGATCTTGATGTCCTTGCCATCGGCGGAACGTCCGACGATGCCATAGGATTTGACCGCCGTGCCCTCGTCGGTCAGCGGCGCTGCCCGGCTGGCTTCATCTTCGGTCAGTTTCGGCGGCGCGATCGGCTTTGCACGGCCGGGCTGGTAGTCGCCCGTTCCGAGATCGCGCATGCTTTCGCCATTGCCGGCATTCGCTGAGCCGGGATCGGCGGCGAAGGCAGGCATCGTCCACAGTGCGGTGGATAGCAGTGCGGACGCAATGATAGTGCTTGTCAGTTTCGTCATGGTGAGACTCTCCCAAAAGTCAGCAAGGAGTGGAGCAAAATACAGAAATATTGTCGAGATCGTGGTGGAGTTAAAAAATTAGTTTGGTTACCCGCCCGTATCGGATCATCGGTCCGGGCGGCCTCGTTAAAGCCCTCCGCCAAACGCACCCGCGTCGATATACTGCCTAAAATAATCCAACATTGGCAATGACAAATCGCTTCCACGTAGCCCGTGGGGGGCTATAGGGTTTGGGTGGGCTCTGCCCGATGGGGCACGATTAGCAAAAGTGGTATTTCGGTTTTATAACCGCGCGGATGTCGTTCGTTCTGGCAGAAGGCGATCGAGGTACCGCTACCGCTTCTGTTGGTTATGCGTCATGGCGGCATGGCTCGGCAATTTTCATCTCAGGAGGGTTTCAAGGTGAACATTATCCATCGGTTCAGGCCGCTTGCCGCTGCATCGCTGCTGGGCATCGCGGCCGCTTTCCCCGCCGTCAACGCGCTCTATGCAGCCGACGACGCCGCCAGGCCGGAAGCGGCGGTCTCGCCGATGCAGCGCGTTGCCGAATCCCGGGACAAGGCCAAGGCCGAGAATCCCGACGGGGCCGACCGCGTCTATGGCGGCAAGGAAGCCGACAAAGGGGCCTATCCGTTCCAGGTGGCGCTGCTGACCAGCGCCCGGCTGGACCCCAGCCCGGCCTCGCAGCCGAACGCGCAATTCTGCGGCGGCAGCCTGATTGCTCCGCAATGGGTGCTGACGGCGGCGCACTGCCTCAACGACAAGGGCCGGCCGATTTCGCCCGACACGGTGACCGTGCTGACCGGCGCCACCGATCTTACCGAAGGCAAGCGCTACAAGGTGGTCGAGGTCATCGTCAACGAGGGCTACAGCGAACAGACGCTGGACAATGATCTCGGCCTGCTCCGGCTGGCGGAGCCCGCCGATGCGCCGGTCATCAAGATCACCAATGAGCCGACGCCAGACAGCGGCAAGACCACGGTCATCGGCTGGGGCAAGATGCAGGACGGCACCTTCCCGACCGCGCTGATGGTGGCCGATCTCGATCTCGAGCCGAGCGCTGCCTGCAACAGCGGCATCAAGTCGATCTATGCGCATGACCTGAAGGCGGCACTTGGCGATCTCTCGCATCGGATGCGTTATTCGGAAAAGGGCATCGATGCCGCCGCCAATGCGATCGCCGCCGATATGTCGGATCCGCTGACCAAGAACATGATCTGCGCCGGCACCGACAGCGGCGAACGCGACGCCTGCAACGGCGACAGCGGCGGTCCGCTGTTCATGACCGGCGCCAACGGTCCGGTCCAGGTCGGCGTCGTCTCCTGGGGCGAAGGTCCGTCCGACGGCACCGCCGCTTGCGGCCACAAGAATGCCTATGGCATCTACACGCGATTGGCCAACTATACGGGTTGGATCGAAGCCAAGATGAAGACCCCGGCTCCGGCAGCCGCGGCGGCGCCCAAGGCCGGTCTCGGCACGGCCAAGAAGCCCTGAACGGGCCCGAAGCTTGATAAACGCAAAACGGCGGGATCTTTCCCGCCGTTTTGATTCATGTCCGGTGCCGGCTGTTCCGCTTACTTCCGCGGCGGGCCTTTGCGCTCGGCCGACGCCGCCCACAGATTGATGTCGGACTCGCGTGCGTAAGTGTCGATTTCGGCGAGCTCGGCATCGCTGAACTCGAGCACCTTGAGCGCGCCGACGCAGTCCTCGACCTGTTCGGGCCGGCTGGCGCCGATCAGCGCCGAGGTGACCCGGCCCTTGCGCAGCACCCAGGCCAGCGCCATCTGCGCCAGCGTCTGGCCACGCTTGCCGGCGATCGCGTTCAGCGCCTGGATGTTAGCGATGGTCTTTTCGTTGATGAAGGCGGGCCGCAGCGACTTGCCTTGGCTGGCGCGGCTACCCTCGGGGATGCCGCCGAGATATTTGTCGGTCAGCATGCCTTGCGCCAGCGGCGAGAACACGATCGATCCGACACCGAGCCCTTCCAGCGTATCGAGCAGTCCGTCCTCTTCGACCCAGCGGTTGAGCATCGAATAGCTCGGCTGATGGATGATGCAGGGCGTACCGAGCTGCTTCAATATGTCGGCGGCCTCGCGCGTGCGCTGCGAATTGTAGGACGAGATGCCGGCATAGAGCGCCTTGCCGGAACGCACCGCATGGTCGAGAGCGCCCATCGTTTCCTCAAGCGGCGTATCCGGATCGAAGCGGTGCGAATAGAAGATGTCGACATAGTCGAGCCCCATCCGCTTCAGGCTCTGGTCGAGGCTCGCCAGCACATATTTGCGGCTGCCCCATTCGCCATAAGGCCCTGCCCACATCTCATAGCCGGCCTTGGTCGAGATGATCAGCTCGTCGCGATAGCCGGCGAAGTCGGTGCGCAATATCTCGCCGAAGGCGATCTCGGCCGAGCCGGGCGGCGGGCCGTAATTGTTGGCGAGATCGAAATGGGTGATGCCGAGATCGAAGGCCTTGCGCGCGATCGCCTGCTTGGTGTTGTGCGGCGTGTCGTTGCCGAAATTGTGCCACAGGCCGAGCGAGATCGCCGGCAGTTTCAGGCCGGATCGCCCACATCTGTTGTAGAGCATTTTCTCATAGCGGTGTTCAGCCGGCTGCCAGCGCATGGGTACAGATCCTGGATTGTATGGGTGTCGGCGCGAGCGCGCCCACACCCTTCTACCTCATTTCTGCTTCGCCAACAGTCCTTTTGCGTCCTTGACGCCGAGTGCAGCCGGCCGCTCGCAGCTGGTCTGCATGGCGACGAACTTGCCGGTCTCGCCCGACCGCAACAGGCCGGTCATGACATCGACGGCATGCAGCGCGAGCTCCATCGAGCAACGATGCGGCCGGCCCTCGGCGATCGCCAGCGCCATGTCGGCAAGGCCTGCGGTGCGGTAGTTGGCCATCATGCCCTGGCCGTGCATTTCGTTGGGCACGCCGAACGGATGCTGCCATTTCGGCAGTTTCTTCACCGGTTTTGCCGCCTTGGTTATGCGCACGTCGCCACCGAAGAAATTCGGATCCGGCACGAACACCGTGCCCGTCTCGCCATAGAGTTCCATCGGCGCGTGACCATGCGCCCAGACGTCCCAGCTGGTGTTGAGCGTGATCACGGCGCCGTTCTCGAACTCCAGCAGGCCGTGGATCGTCGTCGGCGTGTTCACCGGGATTTTTTCGCCCGCGCGCGGTTTCGACGAGATCGTGCGTTCCTTGGCAGGCGTCGTCGCGAAGGCCGCCACCTGCTTCACCGGCCCGATCAGCTGGATCAGGTTGGTGATGTAGTAGGGCCCGATGTCGAGCACCGGCCCGGCGCCCGGCTGGAAGAAGAAATCGGGATTGGGGTGCCAGTGCTCCATGCCGTGGCCCATCACATGACAGGTGCCGCTGGTGATCTTGCCGAGCGCGCCGGTGTCGATGAGGTTGCGCACCAGTTGGTGCGCGCCGCCGAGGAAAGTGTCCGGAGCCGAACCGATGCGCAGCCCTTTCTTCTCGGCCCGGCTCTTGAGGTCGAGGCCTTCCTTGACCGACAGCACGAACGGCTTTTCCGAATAGACGTGCTTGCCGGCATCGAGGATCTGCTTCGACACCCCGTAGTGCACCGCCGGGATGGTGAGGTTGACGACGATGTCGATCTCGTCATCCTTGAGCAGTTCTTCGACGGTCTCGGCGCGCAGCTTGAACTCCTTCGCCCGTGCCTTGGCCGCGTCCATGTTGATGTCGGCGCAGGCGCGCATCTCAATGCCGCGAAACAGCGGCGCCAGCGAGAAATACGCTTTCGAGATGTTGCCGCAGCCGATGACGCCGATACCCAGTTTCTTTGCCATGATGATTGTTCCTAGTAAGCCTTGACGGATGCGAGCGAGCGGCTGGCGAAGCGCTCGATATCGTTGGGGTTGTCCTGTTCCATGACGTAATATTTGGCCGCGCTCTTCGCCCGAAGTGTCTTGATCAGGCCGGCCCAGTCGATGGTGCCGTGGCCGACATCCGCCCAGCCGTCCTCGTCAAGGCCTTCGCCTGACTTGGCCATGTCCTTGACATGGACGGCGCTGATGCGCTTGCCGTGCTTTTCGATCCACGGCAGCGGATCAACGCCACCGCGGACTACCCAGGCGACGTCCATCTCCCAGCCGATGTCGGGCGCAGCCGACAGGATGTGATCCTGCGGCACCGAGCCGTCGGCGAGTGTCTTGAACTCGAAATCATGGTTGTGCCAGGCAAAGCCGTAGCCGGCTTTTTTTGCGGTCTCGCCGACCTTGGCCAGACGCTCGCCAAAGCCGCGCCAGCCGGCAGCGTCGGCCGGCCGCTGCTCGGCCAGCAGATAGGGACAGATGACGAGCGTGATGCCGAGTGCGTCGGCTGTTTTGCGTACCCCGTCGAAATCATTCTCCAGCGCATCGATCGAGAAATGTCCGGTCGGCATCGAAAGCCCGTTCTTGTCGAGTTCGGCGCGGAACGCCGTGGGGTCGTCATAGACGCCGCCGAAACCTTCGACTTCCTTGTAGCCGAGCTTGCCGAGCATTTTCAGGATGCCGTCCCACGGCTGGAAATTGCGGGCGCTGTAGAGTTGGAATGACCAGTTCATCGTCTCTGTCCGTTTCTTGGGTGGTTAAGGCTTGGGGATGTTTTCGGGGGATCGTTTCGGTCGTTCTTGGGAGGATGGTTTGCGGATGATTCTAGAGGGTCACAGGCGATTGCCGGTCGCAGCGTCGAACAGCGAGGCGCGCGCCGGATCGAAACCGAACTGGATCGGATCGCCGCTGCGCAGCGTCCGTTCCGCTTCGACGCGGAAGGAGAAGTTGCGGCCGGCAAGCTTGGTCCACACCAGCGTGTCGGAACCCATCGGCTCAACGATCTCGACCGAACCGCCGGCGGAAAACGGCATCGACTTTGCAGCGTCACCGAAAGCGATGTGTTCAGGCCGGATGCCCAGCACGCAAGCGCCGGCCGGGCGCTCCGTGCCGTCAAAGGTATAGCGGTCGAGCGGCACCGAAACACCGTCGGTCCTGAACGCCGGAGCAGCACCGGCTTCCAGCTCCCCTTCGAGGAAATTCATCGCCGGCGAGCCGAGGAAGCCCGCGACAAAACGGTTGACCGGCCGGTTGTAGATCGTCTGCGGCGCGTCGAGCTGCTGGATGACGCCGCCGCGCATGACCGCGATACGGTCGGCCAGCGTCATCGCCTCGATCTGGTCGTGGGTGACGTAGATCATGGTGTTCTGCAGCTTGCGATGCAGAAGCTTGATTTCGACGCGCAGTTCCGAGCGCAGCTTGGCGTCGAGATTGGATAGTGGCTCGTCGAACAGGAAGACATCGACGTCGCGCACCAGCGCCCGCCCGATCGCCACGCGCTGGCGTTGGCCGCCGGACAAGGCCGCGGGCTTGCGCTGCAAAAGCGGCTCGATCTGCAGGATCTCGGCGGCGCGTGCGATGCGCTTGGCGATCTCATCCCTGGGCACGCCGGCAACGCGCAGGCCGAACGACAGGTTCTTCTCCACCGTCATTTGCGGATAAAGCGCATAGGACTGGAACACCATGCCGATGCCGCGATCCTTGGGCTCCTCCCAGGTGACGTTCTTGCCCTTGATGAAGATGCGGCCTTCGGAAATATCGAGCAGCCCGGCGATGCAGTTGAGCAAGGTCGACTTGCCGCAGCCCGAGGGACCGAGCAGCACGATGAACTCGCCCTCTGCGACCTCGAGATTGAGGGTCTGCAGCACCGATACAGAGCCGAAATTTAGGGACAGGTCCTGGATCGAAACGCTGGTGCCGTTGGCTGCCGTCATCGCCATCACCCTTTCACCGCACCGGCGGCGATGCCGCGCACGAAAAGCTTGCCGGAAATGAAGTATACGATGAGTGGCACAAGGCCGGTCAGGATGGTGGCGGCCATGTTGACGTTGTACTCCTTCACGCCTTGCACCGAATTGACGATGTTGTTGAGCTGCACCGTCATCGGATAGGTGTCGGGGCGGGTGTAGACGACGCCGAACAGGAAGTCGTTCCAGATGCCGGTCACCTGCAGGATGATGGCGACGACGAAGATCGGCAGCGACATCGGCGCCATGATCCGCAGGAAGATGCCCCAGAAGCCGGCGCCGTCGACCCGTGCCGCCCTGAACAGCTCTTCCGGCATCGAGGCAAAATAGTTGCGGAACAAAAGCGTGAGGATCGGCATGCCGAATATGGAATGGACGATCACCAGGCCGCTGAGGCTGCCGTAGAGGCCGATCTCGCGCAGGATGATGACGATCGGATAGATCATCACCTGATAAGGGATGAAGGCGCCGACGATCAGGATGACGAAGAATGTGTCGGCGCCCTTGAAGCGCCAGTTGGCCAGCGCATAGCCGTTCACCGAGGCGATCGCGATCGACAGCAGCACTGACGGCACAGTGATGCGCACCGAATTCCAGAAGCCCCGCGAAAGCCCGTCGCAATTGAGGCCGGTGCAGGCCGTCGCCCACGCCTTCACCCACGGTTCGAACGTGATTTCGAGCGGCGGCGAGAAGATATTGCCCATCCGTATCTCGGGCATGCCCTTAAGCGAGGTGACCACCATCACGTAGAGCGGCAGCAGATAGTAGACCGCCACCACGATCAGCGTGCCATAGAGGTAGATATTGCGGCGCGAGAAGACATGCCGCGGCTTCGGCCCGCGCGGCCCGGAGGCTTCGCGCTCGGCGGCACCCGCGCTGGCGGGCAAAGGGACGGCCGGGTCAGCCACGCTTCCTGCCTCCAAATTCAAGGTAGGCCCACGGCACGACGACGATCACCACCGAGAGCAGCATCATGGTCGAGGCGGCAAAGCCCTGGCCAAGATTCTGTGCGAAGAACATGTAGTCATAGACATATTTGGCCGGCACTTCGGAGGCGATTCCGGGGCCGCCGCTGGTCTGGGCGACAACGAGGTCGTAGACCTTGACGATGCCCGACGCGATGATGACCAGCGTGGTGATGAAAACCGGCCGCATCATCGGGATGACGATGAACAGATAGGTCTTCCACATCGGGATCCCGTCTACCCGCGCCGCCTTCCAGATGTCCTCGTCGATGCCGCGCAGGCCGGCCAGCATCAAGCACATGATGAGCCCGGTGCCTTGCCACAGCGCCGCAATCGAAATGCCGTAGATGACCATGCTGGAATTGTATAGCGGGTCGAAGTTGAAGCTCGTCCAGCCGAGGTCCCGCACCACATGCTGGATGCCGAAATCCGGATTGAGCAGCCACTGCCAGACCAGGCCGGTGACGATGAAGGAAAGCGCGAACGGATAGAGGAAGATGGTGCGGAACGTGTCCTCGAAACGGATCTTCTGGTCGAGAAGCGCTGCAAGCAGGAAGCCGATGACCAGTGAGAACACCAGCGAGATCGCGCCGTAGATCAAAAGGTTCTCGATCGAGATCAGCCAGCGCGGCGTCGCCCACAGCCGGTAATACTGGTCGAGCCCGGCGAAATTCAGCCGTGGCAGCAGCTTCGAATTGGTGAAGGAATAGAACACCGTCCAGACGGTGCCGCCGACGAAAACCACCGACGCGGTGAGGATCATCGGGATCGAGGCGACCTTCGCATTGAGGTTGCGGAACAGCGGGTTGGGGCGTTCGCTCTTGCTCATCTCGTCAGCCGGCTGGGTAAGGGCGGTGCGATCCCGGCCCTGCTTTCGCAAGGCCGGGAGCGAGGTGTATTGCCTCCAACGTCAGTCTGCCGAAGCGATGAGGTCGGCGAAGCGCTTCTGCGCGTCTTCGATGGTCAGGTCCGGCTTGGCGAAGAATTCGGCGAAGAGATCTTCCTTCTGCTTCTGGGTGTCCTGCGAAAGCAGTTGGTCAGTCCACGGGATGACGGCGCCCTTGGCGAGGATCGCCAGACCCTTCTTCATGCAGTCGTTCGCCGCATTGAGATCGACGTCACCGCGCACCGGCAGCGAACCCTTCTTGAGATTGAAGGCGACCTGAGTCTTAGGGTCGAGCAGCGTCTCTGCCAACACCTCCTGCGCCTTGGACTTGTCGGCATCCTTGAGCAGCGGGAAATAGAAGGCGTCGCCGCCGGTGGCGATCACTTCGTTCAGACCGAGGCCCGGCAGGCAGGCATAGTCCTTGCCGGCGACCTTGCCGGCAACCTGGAACTCGCCTTGCGCCCAGTCACCCATGATCTGGCCACCGGCCTTGCCGGTGATGACGAGATTGGTTGCCTGGTTCCAGTCCTGCACATTGGTGTTCTTCGCCATCTTGCGGGCATCGTCGGCGGCCTTGAAGACCTTGGCGATCTCGGGCCCGGCGGCGAACTTGGCATCCTTGTCCTTGTAGACCTTAAGGAACGCGTCGGTGCCGCCGACCGCCGCCAGCAGCACGTCGAAGGCGCCGGAAGATTGCCAGGCCTGTCCGCCGACAGCGAGCGGGATGATGCCCGCCTTTTCCAGGGCGGGCGCTGCCGCCACGAATTCATTCCAGTCCTTCGGCAGCGGCACGCCGGCCTTCTCGAAGGCTTCGTTCGACAGCCACAACCACTGCCAGGAGTGGATATTGACCGGCACGCAATAGATCTTGCCGTCGATGGTGCAGCTGTCGAGCAGGCTCTTCGGCCGCACGATTTCCGTCCACTTGCCCTTGGTGGCGACATCGGTGAGGTCGCGCATCAGGCCGGCCTGCACCAGTTCTTCGGCCTGCCGGCCGTGATTGAACTGGGTGGCGCCCATCGGATCGCCGCCGGTGATGCGGCTGATCATGATCGGCCGTGCCGTGCCGCCGGATCCGGCAATGGCGCCGTCGACCCAGTGATTGCCGGTCGCGTCAAAAGCCTTCGCGAATTCCGCAACCGCCGCCGCCTCGCCGCCCGATGTCCACCAATGGGTCACTTCCAGGTCGGTGGCGGCCGCCGGGCCGGCAAGCTGAAGCGCGGCCGTCGCGGCAAGGGCAGCGGTCAAAAGTCTATAGCGCATTTCGGTTCCTCCCAGAATCTGAAACGTTACAGATTTTCGATACGGCAATTATGCGGTGCGTGCAACCCCTGAGATAAACGCGCTCGAATGTTTTTTCGAGGCGCGAACAAATTCGTTGCGTGCGAACCGGCAAACTGCGCGCAAAACCGGGTGCTGCGCTGCAAAATCATGCTGCAGCGCAAGAAAACCGTCTCGAACCTGATTGTCGCGCTACGTTTCTGGCCGCCAAAACCCTGCCAAAACCATGGCTTGAGAGGCCCACGCGCTGCGATGTTGGAAATCTGTAACGTTTCAGTATATTGAGGCCTGACTGCGAAGAACCGTGCCACATCGTCATCGAAGCGATTGTCGGCTGGTCCGGCGGCTGCTATGCGCCTGAGGGGCGGGACGAATGGACAGGGACCAGACGGACAAGGACGACGAGGCGTCGGCGCATGAGCGGCCGACGCTGAAGACGCTTGCCTTCATGACCGGGCTCGGCGTCACCACCGTCTCGCGCGCGCTCAAGGATGCACCCGAGATCGGCGCCGAGACCAGGCGGCGGGTTCAACTCGTCGCGAGGCAGATCGGCTACCGGCCGAACCGCGCCGGCGTGCGCCTGCGGACCGGCAAGACCAATGTTATCAGCCTCGTGCTCAATACCGAGCGCGAGATCATGAGCTTTGTCTCGGACATCATCTACGGCGTCTCGGAGGTCATTGCCGACACACCCTATCACCTGATCGTCACGCCCTACTCGCGCTCGCAGGATCCGCTGGACCCGGTAAAGTATCTGGTCGAGTCCGGCTCGGCCGATGGCGTCATCATCTCACGCACGCAGCCCAACGATCCGCGCGCCCGCTACATGCTGGAGCGCGGCATACCCTTTGCCACGCATGGCCGCACCGACATGGGGCTTGTCCACCCCTATCACGACTTCGACAATTACGCCTTCGCCGCCGAAGCGGTGCGCCATCTGGCCGGCGTCGGCCGGCGCCGGCTGGCGCTGGTAGCGCCGCCGGTCGGGCTCACCTATTACGACCACACGGTCAATGGCTTTGCCGACGCACTGAGCGAGGTCGACGCCAGCGAAGTGCCGTTCAACGCTGTTTCGATCGACCAGTCGATCGATCAGATCAGGACGCGGACCGCGCAGTTGATGCGCCGCGACGTCAGGCCGGACGGTTTCGTCAGCAGCGCCGCCGCAGCAACGCTGGCCATCGTCGCCGGCATCGAGGATGCCGGCCTGAAACTCGGCCGCGACGTCGATGTCGTGTCCAAGCAATCGTCGGAACTGCTGCATCTGTTCCGCCGGGAGTTGCTGATCGTCAACGAAGATTTCCGCCTCGCCGGCACCGAGCTTGCCCGCGCCGTGCTGGGCTGGATAGGCGGCGCGGCACCTGGCTCTTTGCAGACTGTGGTCAAGCCAGGCGACGTCGTCGCGTATCAGGGCTGACTGGCACGACCTGAGAGGTCCGCCTCACCTGACCCTATCCGGCCGCTCCACTTCCCCATGGCCCATGGAAAGCGCCCTGCTCGCCGATGCGCTCGAAGCCATGCGCGCCGAAGAAGTCGCGCTGCGCCTGGATCAGGTTCGAGGTGCCGCGGCCCTGGCGGTAGCTGTCGAAATAGGCAAGTGCCGACGCCAGTGCAGGCACCGGCGAGCCTGCTTCCGATGCCTTGGCAACGGTGCGCCTAAGCGACGGATGCGCCTCCTGCATCATGGTGGTGAAAGCCGGCGCCATCAAAAGGTTGGTGGACGCGCCGCCCGAGCCGAAGGCTTCCGCCATGGTGTCGAGCATCTGCGAGCGGATGATACAGCCGGCACGCCAGATCTTGGCGATGGTCGGCATCGGCAAGTTCCAGTTGAACTCCTTCGAGGCGGCGCTCATCACCGCGAAACCTTGTGCATAGGCGGCGATCTTGCCGGCGAGCAGCGCCAGCTCCAGATCTTTCAGAAGTGCCGCCTTGTCGCCGGAGATCTTGGTGACGCCGATATTGCCATAGGCTTTTTCGGCCGCCTGCCGCTCATCCTTGATCGAGGACAGCACGCGGGCCGCCACCGCCGCCTCGATGGCCGTCGCCGGAATGCCGAGCTGCTGCGCCTCGATGACAGACCATTTTCCGGTGCCCTTCTGGCCGGCACGGTCGAGGATGATGTCGACTACCGGCTTGCCGGTCTTTGCATCGTCAGCGGCCAGCACCCTGGCGGTGATCTCGATCAGATACGAATCGAGCCGGCCCTTGTTCCAGTTCTCAAAGACCTTGCCGATCTCCTTCGGCCCCATGCCGAGACCGTCACGCAGGATACCGTAGATCTCGGCGATCATCTGCATGTCGGCATATTCGATGCCGTTGTGGATGGTTTTCACGAAATGCCCGGCGCCGTCTGTGCCGAGCCAGGCAGCGCACGGTTCATCCTTGAACTTGGCCGAGATCGCGGTCAGCACGCGTTCGACGCGCTTCCAGGAGTCTTCGGTGCCGCCGACCATGATCGACGGCCCGTGGCGCGCGCCTTCCTCGCCGCCCGATACGCCCATGCCGATGAAGGTGAGACCCGAGCCCGACAGTTCCGAAAAGCGCCGCATCGTATCGCGGAAATTGGCGTTGCCGGCATCGATGACGATATCGTTGTCAGACAACACGCCGCGCAGCGCTTCGATCTGTTCGTCGACCGGCTTGCCGGCCAGCACCATGATGATGACCGGGCGCGGCGGCTTGATCGCAGCTGCCAGTTCCTCCAGGCTGTAGCAGGGCACCACCATGTCCCTGAGCGAACCGGCGCCTTCGAGGAAGGCATCGGTGCGCGCCTTGGTGCGGTTGAAGACGGCGATGCGGTGCCCGTGCTCGGCAATGTTGAGCGCGAGGTTGGAGCCCATTGTGCCAAGGCCGATCAGGCCGATTTCGGCTTTTTCCATCGTTTCTTCCCTGCTTTCGGATTTTGTTGAGGCCGCGTTTTTCGGGATGCCCATTTTTCGGCGAGATGATTGACGGGCCTTTCGCGCCACGTCAACCGCCTCGCCGAATTGTGTTGCGTCGGCGTTGTGTCAAACCGAGTCAGGAAGGGTCAGTTGGTGACCAGGCGACGCCTTGCCGATCGAACATATGGCGATAGGTTGGACATATGGCAGTCAAACGGATGGACAATGTCGGAATCGTCGTCGATGACCTTGACGAGACGATTGCTTTCTTTTGCGAGCTCGGCCTCGAACTGGAAGGGCGGGCGACGATCGAAGGCGAGTGGGCCGGACGTGTCACCGGGCTCGGCGATCAGCACGTCGAGATTGCCATGATGCGCTCACCGGATGGCTATAGCCGGCTCGAGCTCTCCCGCTTCCTCACGCCGACTGTCGTCGCCGATCACCGCAACGCCCCGGTCAACGCCCTGGGCTACCTGCGCGTCATGTTTACCGTGGACGACATCGACGACACGCTGGAAAGGCTCCGCAAGCGTGGCGCGCAGCTGGTCGGTGAAGTCGTCCGTTACCAGGAGGTGTATCGGCTCTGCTACATCCGCGGGCCGGAAGGGCATCTCATCGGGTTAGCCCAGGAACTCGGCTGAGCGTCCTTCGCGGGCGGGCTGAATATCACTCGGCGCGGATATCGATCGGCGCTTCGATCTTTATCACTTCGAAATCCGAAACCAGAATATCGAGCCGCGCCGTCCAGCGGCCTGGAATCGGAATGACGAGATTATCGACCCGCCAGGTGCCGTCGCCTGGCTTGGTCGCCGGACGCTTGATCGGCTCGATCCCCGAATCGGGCTTGGACAGCACCAGCGACACTTCCTTGGCGTCGAGCGGGCCGAAATCGCCATCCATGATGACGATGGAGGCGGTGACCTCCCCGGTATGGCCGGGCGTGATGTCGATGTCGGCCATCGCCTTCATAGTGTGGATATGGGTCGACGTCGGTTGTGCCGCGGCGATTGCCAGGGCCCGTGGCGGCGGCGTGAAGCGCCAGCCGGCGGCAACGCCGAAGATCAGGAGCACGATCAGCATTTCGACTGAGATCGAGCGGCTAAGCCGTCGCCGCACTTCCGTCGCTCCGGCCTCGGCCAAGGCGGTGAGCCGCCATCGATTGACCGCCGCCAGCGTGAACAGAAACACCAGCAGCGCCAGCTTGATCAGCAGCAGCCGGCCATAGGCGGTGTTGACCAGTGCCGCCGGTGTCTGCACCTGGATGATGGCGAGCACCACACCGGCGGCGGCAAGCACTACCACCACGGGCATGATCGCGCGCGAAAACCGCCGCAGGAACGCCCCGGCTTCCACCGATTGGCTGCTCAACGCCAGGCCGAGCGGCAGCAGTGCTCCAGCCCAGAAAGCGATGCCGGCGCCATGCAGGAACACCATAGGCCGCGTCAGCCATTGCGGTTCGGCTGCACTGGCATGGCCGCTGGCGGCAAGGGCTGCACCCACACCGGCCAGCCCGGCGAGCGCCAACGGCCTGGCGCCAGCACGCGATCCGACCAACGACAGCAGGCCAAGCCCGAGCGCCGCCAGCGAAATCAGCACCGTCCAGCCGAAGCTGGTGCCAAGCGCCGTCCGCCAGACCACCGGTTGCGCCAGCCGGGCGAGTGGCGCGCCCAGCGCGTCCAGCCCCTGGAACCCGAGCGACAGGGGTGCTGCGACCAGCCCGCACAGGATGGCGGCAATGACGAAGCGCTGGCCTGAGCGCTGGCCTTGCGCCAGCCATGTCAGCGCGAAGGCGCCGCCAATGCCGAGGAAAAGCCCGATGTAGAGAAGAACCTTGCCGGTCCAGATCGCTGACCGCAAATCTATATCGACAGCTTCCCCCACCGCCGGCGCCGCACTTGGCGCGCCAACGGAAAACAGCACCGAGCCGCCGACCGGATGGCCATCGGCGGAAATCACCCGCCAGCTCAAGACATGGGTGCCCGGCCCGAGCTTTTGTGGATTGTCGATCTCAACCGTTTGGTCGCTCAACCGAAACGAGGTCAAAGCGACAGGCGTACCGTCGGGCCGCACCAAGGTCAGCACCAGCGGCGACACAGGCTCGCTGAAGGTCAGCGAAAATTGCGTCGGCGCTCGCTCCAGAACCGCGCCGTCGGCAGGCTCGGCCTTGATCAGCGCCGCATGGGCAAAGGCCTGGTTTGGCGTGGCAAGGACGGCAAGCAGCAGGATCGCAGCCAGCAGGCCGAAACACCTGCCGACTGTCCGTTCTATCCGCTGGAAACAGGCCACGCTCATGCCATCCACCAAAACAGCGGCGCGCCGCTTCGAAGCAGCGCGCCGCCAATGCATCATTTCTTCGGCAGCAGGTTGAGGCCGGGGGCCGGATCTTCCAGCGCATCCTCATCCTGACCAGCCGCCGGAATCTCTATCCAACGCGTGGTGGCGCCATCGCATTCCTGCACCACCGGAAAATAGAGTTTTTGCCCGGCCGGCAGATCGGCGGCCAACGTGCCGCGGAAGACGAACTCGTCATAAAATTCATCCGGCAGGCTGCCGCCGCTCCAGTCGACTTCCTTGACGCCCGAGGTCACCGCCTCGCCATAGAGCTGGTAGGATTTCTCGTACTTGCCTTTCTTGACCTGCAGCGTCCAGCCGGGCTTGGGCATCGGCTTCACCCCGATCACCCCTTCCGGGATCTGCACGCGCACGGCAATCGTCGCCTTGCCTTCGCAGCCATGCGGCACGCGCAGCACGGCCTTGTAGGTCGAACCGACCGCAACCTGCTGTGTTTCGAGCGTGATATGGGCGAAGGCGGCACTTGTCCCCAGGACGAGGAATGCAGCGGCCGGCAAATGATGCTTGTTCATGATGGGTCCCTCTCGAAAAAATTGATTGGCAATAATTGGTCAGTCGTTGTCTTCCAGGGGTGGCGCGCTGCCTATGGCTTGCACGGCAAACTCGACGGTCACGGTTCCGGCCCTCTCGAAAGTCAGCGTAGCGGCAAACATCTGGCCTTCTTTAGGGGGCTGCTTCAGATCCATGAACATCACGTGATAGGCGCCGGGACCCAGCGTGACCTTGCCGCCCGCCGGGATATCCAGGCCACCACTGACCGGGCGCATGGTCATGACGCCATCCTTCACCCCCATTTCATGCAGTTCGGCCTTGCCCGAAATGTCGGAGGAAATCGATAGCAGCCGGTCTGGCGCGCTGCCCTTGTTGACGATGGTGAAATAGCCGCCGGCAACCTTGGCGCCGGCCGGCGTGGCGCGCGACCAGGGATGCTCGATCTCGATGTCACCGGCCTTGAATTCATGCGCAAGGACGGAATGGGAGCCGACGAACAACAGTGCAAAGGCGAACAGGGCACTGCCGAGACGCTGCTCGATAGTGCTGAATAAACGGGTGCTGCGGTGCAACGCGCCGGCACGAAGAAAACGGAACATGGGTAGGCTCCATGAATATAAGGTCGCGCCGTTGTCGGGCTGCGAACGTGTTTGTCATTGGATGATTATCGCCTGCGCAGGTTACGCAAAGCGAGCGGCGGTTTTCAGCCCGCAAGCGGCGGCGCGCGCGGATTGGCCGGAGAGCGCTCGCGCGTGACGTCGGGATACCTGACTGCCGGCGGGGCAAAAGCGACTGTTTCCAAGGACTGGCTGACCGGCGCCAGGCCGACGCCTGCCGGCGGCGCATAGGCGACGGAGGCCATGCTGCAGCCGAGCATGCAGCACGCCGGCATATGCTGCTGGTGCGGATCGCCGCCGGGAAGCTTGACCGCTCCCTCATGGCTGCAGATGACATTGCCGAAAGCGTCGAGTTGCGAGGCATCCGGCGCAATGCCGAAGGCAAACACGCCGAGCGTCGACTGGAGCAGCAGCACACAGGTCGCGACAAACGCGGCCATCATGCTCCATCTCTTACGCCCGAAGTTCAAGGATCTGCCTCTTCACGCAGCAACGGCGGATACCTAGCATGCGTCACGCGGCCGGAAAATCGCCAAATCATCGCTGCGGCAACGCGGCGCGTTAAGAAGCAATCCGACCGATTTCCGGGATCGACGTCAACAGCGTGTGGCGTGCCGACTTCAGATGCTTGCGGCAGGCGGCGTCGACCTTGCCGAGATCGCGCGATTTCAGCGCCGCGATGTAGGCGAGATGCTCGCTCACCGCGACTTCGTTGCGCTCGCGCTCCTGCGCCTTGTTCCACTGGTAGTGGTAGTGAAAGATCATGGCGATGACGTCGTAGAAATCGACGATGAAGCGGTTGTGCGACGCCCGGTGGATCAGCCGGTGGAAGCGCTCGTCTAGCTCCGAGAATTCGTTGAAGCGGATGGCGATTTCGCTGGCCAGAAGCCGGTGCTCGTCTTCCAGCCGGTCGAGATCCGCCCAGACCGGACTATCCCCAGGCAAGGCGGCAAAGGCCGCCGCCGAGCGTATCTCGAACATCTCGCGGATTTCAGTGAGTTCGAGCGCGAAGGCTCGCGTAAACCCCTTCAGCACCCAGTGGCTGTTGCGCCGCTTCTCGATCAGGCCGAAGCGGGAGAAGCGGATGAGGAACTCGCGCACGCTGGTGGTGCCGACGCCGATCTCGCGCGCCAGTTCGAGCTCGTTGATCTGCATGCCGGCCTCGGCGCCGCCAGCCAGCAATCTGCGCATAAACGACCGCTCGATGATCTGGGCCAGTGTGTCTGTCTCCTCCTCGGGGAAGAAATCATCCGGCTTCGGCGCCCTGAGCACTGTCTTGCTGCGTTTGTTCCACGCGATCAGCCCGGTCTCTTCCATGCGCGCCAGAATGGTGCGCACGGTGGTCCGGCTGACGCCGAGCAAAGTGCCCAGTTCCGGCTCCGACGGCAGGCTCTGCGTTTCATCGAGCAGCCGCAGACCCCTGTTGTAAGCGTCCTTGTAGACGTTGTTGCTCTTCGACATCCCTGCCCCGTTGCGCGCCGGCGCTTGCTGTGGCTGGCTTGAAGCGCGATATCACATATGTCCTGGCTCTCACCCGGCAGAGCAAACGCTCTGCGTGTCAGACGCCGCTCCCCACAAGCCAAGCGTCCATCGGACGCACGGTCTCCTCCTGAAAAAACAATTGACGCACAAATGTTTTTTCACGATAAAAGACATTATATGTAAACAGACGCGTGTCAATCCGCGCATCCCCAGGAACAGACCCAGGAAACTGCCCGTGAACGCCTCGAACAGCATTCTTCTGTCCCCCGCCGACAATGTCGCGGTCGCCAATGGCCGCATCGAGATCGGCACCCCTCTGCCCGGCGGCGCCGTCGCCACGGCCTTGATCGAGCCCGGCCACAAGGTGGCGATCAAGCCTATCGCCGTCGGCGAGGCGGTGGTCAAGTATGCCCAGGCCATCGGCCGCGCCACCCAGGACATCGCGCCCGGCGACCACGTCCATTCGCACAATCTGGTCTTCGAGTCCGGCCGTCTGCCGGTCGTGCCGCCGAGCGAAGCGGAGCATGCCACCGAAGCCGACCGCGCCCGGACATTCATGGGCTATCGTCGCGCCGATGGCCGTGCCGGCACGCGCAACTTCATCGGCATCATCGCCAGCGTCAATTGCTCGGCCACCGTCTGCCACGCCATTGCCGACGAGGCCAACCGCGTGCTGTTGCCGAAATATCCGGGGATCGACGGCTTCGTCCCGATCGTCCATGGCCAGGGCTGCGGCATGAGCGGCACCGGCGACGGCATGATGGTGCTGCACCGCACGCTCGCCGGTTACACCCGCCACCCGAATTTCGGCGGCGCGCTGATGGTCGGCCTCGGCTGCGAGGTCAACCAGCTCACCCTTTACGGCCAGAAGGGTGCGGCGGCGGGAAAACGCCATTTCAATATTCAGGACGCCGGCGGTTCGCGCAAATCGGTCGCAAAGGCGATGGGCGTGCTCGCCGAAATCGCCGAGGAAGTCGGCCAGTATCAGCGCGAGCCGATCCCGGTCTCGGAGATCGTCGTCGGCCTGCAATGCGGCGGTTCCGACGGCATGTCGGGCATCACCGCCAATCCCGCGCTGGGAGCGGCGGTCGACATCCTGGCCGGCGTCGGCGGCATCGGCATCCTGTCGGAGACGACGGAGATCTATGGCGCCGAACATCTGCTCGCCTATCGCGCGGCAACGCCGGAGATCGCCAAGAAGCTCGACGGTTTCGTCAAATGGTGGGAGGACCATGTCGCCAAGCACGGCGCCTCGATCGACAACAACCCCTCGCCCGGCAACAAGCGCGGTGGCCTGACCACCATCCTGGAAAAGTCGCTGGGCGCCGTGGCCAAAGGCGGCCAGACTCCGCTCAACGGCGTCTTCGGTTATGCCGAAAAGGTCACCGGCAGTGGCTTGGTGTTCATGGACACGCCCGGTTACGACCCGGTCTCGGCGACCGGTCAGGTGGCGGGCGGCGCCAACATCATCGTCTTCACCACCGGCCGCGGCTCCTGCTTCGGCTGCCGGCCCACGCCGTCGATCAAGGTCGCCACCAACTCGACCATGTACCACCAGATGGAAGAGGACATGGACGTCAATTGCGGCGTCATCGCTTCGGGTGAGAAGACCATCGCCGGCATGGGCCGGGAACTCTTCGAACTCATCGTCGAGACGGCATCGGGCCGCAAGACCAAGAGCGAGGCGTTCGGCTACGGCGACAACGAGTTCGTGCCGTGGCACCTCGGCGCGACGCTCTAACCACCGACGAAAAAAGCGGGCTGCAACGACGGCTCACAAGGGGAGGCTTTGGATGGACAAACGCCGCATCGGCACGACTGCGCTCGAGGTAACCGAGATAAGCTTCGGCGGGGCGGCGATCGGCGGGCTCTACCGTGCCTGTCCGCGCGAAGCGGCGATGGAGACGCTGCAGACAGCCTGGGATGCCGGCCTGCGCTATTTCGACACCGCGCCCTTCTATGGCTTCGGCCTGTCGGAACGGCGGACCGGCGATTTCCTGCGCTACAAGCCGCGGGATTCCTATGTGCTGTCGACCAAGGTCGGACGGCTGTTCCGCCCGGTGCCGGAAGACCAGGTTCCCGATCATTCCTATGTCGACCCGCTGCCTTTCGCGCTCGACTACGACTACTCGTATGACGGCATCATGCGCTCGGTCGAGTTCTCCTATGCGCGGCTCGGGCTGAACCGGATAGACATCCTGTTTGTGCACGACATCGGCACCTACACACATGGCGTCGAGAAGACGAAGCTGCACTTTCGCCAGCTGATGGACGGCGGCTTGAAGGCGCTGGACGAGCTTAAAACGTCCGGCGTGATTTCCGCCTATGGGCTCGGCGTCAACGAGGTGCAGATCTGCCTCGACGTGCTGCGCGAAGCACCGCTCGACTGCATCCTGCTGGCCAGCCGCTATTCGCTGCTCGACCGCTCGGCTGAAGCCGAGTTGCTGCCGCTGTGTCGTGAGCGACAGACTTCGCTCATCATCGGCGGCGTTTTCAACTCCGGCATCCTGGCGACCGGGCCGGTGCACGGCGCGCATTTCGACTATCTGCCGGCGACGCAGGACATACTCGAGCGTGTCGGCGCGATGGAGAAAATCGCTGATGAGGGCGGATATCCGCTGGCGGCGGCTGCATTGCAGTTTCCGCTGCAGGAGCCTGTCGTGGCCAGCGTGCTGACCGGAACGGCCAAGCCCGCCAACCTGACGCGCAACCTCGACCTGTTCGACGTCCAGGTGCCGCAAGCGGAATTCGCCCGCTACGCTCCCTACACCATCGTGCAGGAGCTCGGCTGACGAAACGCCACGATCACGGTTCTCAAGAAGGAATGAACATTCCATATTGACTCGACGGTGGAATTAATATTCCATTATGATCAAGGAGGATCGGGAGCGTCTGGACGTGGCACTGAGGATCGGCAGGGAGGTTTCCCCGCCAAGCCATGCGCAGGCCGATATGAAACACCGCTTGCGTCGGCCGGACCGATGCACTATCAAAAAGCGGCAACTGTTTTTTATTGATAAAGTTCTGTTTGGGCCGCGCCTATCCAAATGGAGCTTCCGTAACCTTCACCGGGCGATCTAGGGAGGATTCCTAATGAAATTCGTGACCAGCATTCTCAACCGCCGCTCACTGATGGCACTAGCTGCCGCCTCGATGCTTGCCGGCACGCTGCACACGGCGCCGGCTTCGGCGGCGGACGTGACCATTCCGATCATCGTCAAGGACACCACGTCCTTCTACTGGCAGATCGTCCTGGCCGGCGCCCGCAAGGCCGGCAAGGATCTCGGCGTCAACGTACCCGAACTCGGCGCCCAGGCTGAAACCGACGTCAACGGCCAGGTCTCGATCCTCGAGAATGCCGTCGCCGGCAACCCGGCCGCGATCGTCATCGCGCCGACCGAATTCAAGGCGCTCGGCAAGCCGATCGATGAAGCGGCCAGCAAGGTCAAGGTCATCGGCATCGACTCCGGTGCCGACTCCAAGGCGTTCACCTCGTTCCTGACCACCGACAATGTGCAGGGCGGACGCGTCGCCGCTGACGGTCTTGCAGCAGCCATCGGCGAAGCCAATGGCGGCAAGATCGAGGGCGACGTCGCCCTGATCACCAACGCGCCGGGCGCCGGTTCGCTGGAGCAGCGTAAGCAGGGCTTCACCGAGCAGCTGGCCGCGAAGTATCCGGGGCTCAAGCTCGTCGCCGACAAATATGCCGACGGCCAGGCAACGACCGGTCTCAACATCGCCACCGACCTGATCACCGCCAACCCGAACCTCAAGGGCATCTTCGCGTCCAACCTGATCATGGCGCAGGGCGTCGGTCAGGCTGTCGCCGAGAATAACCTTGGCGGCAAGCTGGCGCTGGTCGGCTTTGACAGCGACGAGAAGCTGATCAAGTTCCTCAATGACGGCGTCATTTCCGCGCTCGTCGTCCAGGATCCGTACCGGATGGGCTATGACGGCATCAAGACCGCGCTCGCCGCCTCGAAGGGCGAGAAGGTCGAGGCCAATGTCGACACCGGCGCCAACCTGGTGACCAAGGCAAACATGAAAGACCCCAAGATCGACGCCCTGCTCAACCCGAAGCTCTGAGCCCGTCAACCAAAAATCCTTTCCGGGGCCTCGCGCCCCGGAAACACCGGATACAAGCTTGAATATCCACAGGCTTGAATCACCTCGACGATGCGGCTTGACTGCATCGCGACGTGCCAACCGTAAGGCCAATCTGGGAGGATTGTCATGACGCCCACGGCGCAGGAACTGCACCCGGCCCCAACGCTAGCGCCCGGCAGGACGATCCTCGAACTGCACGGGCTGGAAAAACGCTATCCCGGCACGCATGCGCTGAAGCCCGTTCACCTTGCCTTCAAGGCAGGTGAGATCCACGCCATCGTCGGCGAGAACGGCGCCGGCAAATCCACCTTGATCAAGCTTCTGACCGGCGTCATGCCGCGCACCTCCGGCGATGTCATCTGGGAGGGCAAGCCGGCAGCGCTGGCAACCCCGCACGAGGCAATGGCGCTGGGCATCAACGCCGTGCATCAGGAGGTCGTGCTCTGTCGCCATCTCACCGTCGCCGCCAACATGTTCCTCGGCGAGGAGAATTCGCGCTTCGGCATCCTGCAGCAGCGCGCCATGGTCAAGGAAGCGCAGAAGATCATCGACGGTCTCGGCTTCGACCTGCCGGCGCATGTCATGCTGGGTGACCTCACCATCGGCCAGCAGCAGCTGATCGCCGCCGCCCGCGCCACCGTGCGCGGCACCAAATTCCTGATCTTCGACGAGCCGACCGCCTATCTCACCCGCAAGGAAGCCGACCAGCTGTTTACGCTGATCCGCAGGCTCAAGGGCGAAGGCGTCACCATCATCTACATCAGCCATCGCATGGAAGAGGTGTTCGAACTCGCCGATCGCGTCTCGGTGCTGCGCGACGGCACGCTGGTCGGCACCCGCAACATTGCCGAGACCAATGACGCCGAGCTGGTCAAGATGATGATCAACCGCTCGATCGAGCAAGTCTACCACAAGGAGCATTTCACCCCCGGTGCCGTGATCGTTGAAGCGAAAAACCTGTCGGGCAAGGGCTTCGAAGACGTCTCGATAACAGTGCGTGCCGGCGAGATCGTCGGGCTCTATGGCCTGATCGGCGCCGGCCGCAGCGAGTTTGTCACCACGCTCTATGGCCGCCACAAGAAGTCGGCCGGCCAGATCCGCTGGCAAGGCAAACCGGTGCTGATCAATTCCGAGCACGACGCGATCAAGCTCGGCATGGCGCTGGCGCCGGAAAGCCGCCGCGACCAGGGCCTGTGCCTGAACCTGCCGGTCGGCCTCAACCTCAACCTGCCGATCTACAAGCGCATCTCCAACAACCTGCTGATTTCGAACACGAAGGAAAAGGCTGAAGCCGATCGCCAGATCGCCGGCCTCCGCATCAAAACGCCAACACGCGGCGCCCTGGCCTCCAGCCTGTCCGGCGGCAACCAGCAGAAGATCGTTATCGGCAAATGGCTGGCGCACGGCGCTAAGCTGTTCATCTTCGACGAGCCTACGGTCGGCGTCGATGTCGGCACCAAGGCCGAGATCTACCGCCTGTTCGGGGAACTGTTGTCCAAGGGCGCCGGCATCATCCTGATCTCGTCCTATCTGCCCGAGGTTTACGAGCTCGCCGATACGCTGCACGTGTTCCGGCGCGGTAAACTGGTCGCCAGCCATGGCTTTCGCGCCGCTAGCCACGAAGACGTGCTGACGCAGGCGATCGGCTGACAAAACAAGAAACGGGAGGAACCATGAGCATCGAAACCGTCGCGATCGAAAAACCGAAACGGAACTACAACGTCCTGTTTGGGCTGACGCTTCTGGCGTTGCTGGTTCTGCTCTGGATCGTGCTGTCGGTGGCGACGCCGAGCTTCGCCTCCTCCAACAACATCGCCAATCTTTTGCGGCAGGGCTCGATGATCGCCATCATGGCGGTCGGCCAGACCTTCGTCATCATCACCGGCGGCATCGACCTCTCGGTCGGCGCCGTGGTCGGCTTCGCCACCGTCATTGTCGCCATGATGATCAATGCCGGCTTCCCGATCTGGGTCGCCATTCTGGTGACGCTGCTGGTCGGCGTTGCCATCGGCCTGTTCCATGGCTTCGGCATCGTCAAGATGGGCCTGCCGCCCTTCATCATCACGCTGGCGACGCTGACCTCGTTGCGCGGCATCGGCCTGTTGATGACCAACGGCAATTCGATCAACATCAACAGCGACAGCTTCACCGCGTTCTCGCGCAGTTCCTTTGTCGGCATCCCCAATCTGTTCTGGATGGTGATCCTGGTCGGTATCCCGGCCTACATCTTCCTGCACCACAGCCGCTGGGGCCGCTATCTCTTCTCTGTGGGATCCAATGCCGAGGCCTCGCGCCTCTCGGGCGTCAATGTCCAGCGCACCATCTACATGGCCTACACGCTGTCGGGCCTGTGCGCGGCCTTCGTCGGCGTGCTGCTGGCGGCGCGCATCGGCATCGGCAACCCGACCCAGGCCGAAGGTTGGGAGTTGCAGGCGATCGCCTCATCGGTGATCGGCGGCACCTCGCTGTTCGGCGCCGTCGGCTCGGTGCATGGCCCACTGCTCGGCGCCTTCATCCTGGCCACCATCAACAACGGCGCCAATCTGCTCAACGTCAACTCGTTCTGGCAGCGCATCATCACCGGCGCGCTGATCATAATCATCGTCTATTTCGACGGGCTGCGCCGTCGCGGCAAGTAATCCTCCCTGACCTTCTGCGCCGGCCTGCTTAACAACGGACCGGCGCCTTTTTTGAGAAACACTGGAATTGCCGAATGAAAGCTGTTGTCTGCCGCTCGCCCGGCGAGCTTGTCCTGGAAGACCGGCCGGCGCCAGGAGCGCCGCCTGCCGGCTGGGCGCTGGTCGCCGTCAGCCATGTCGGCATCTGCGGCACCGACTACCACATCTTCGAAGGCAAGCACCCGTTCCTTGCCTATCCCCGCATCATGGGCCATGAAGTGTCGGGCACCGTCGTCGAGACCGGCGAAGATGTCGACCTTGCCGTGGGCGAGCCCGTCATCATCAATCCCTATCTCGCTTGCGGAAAATGCATCGCCTGCCGGCACGGCAAGCCGAATTGCTGCGTCAGGATCGAAGTGCTTGGCGTGCATCGCGACGGCGCCATGGCCGAGCAGATCCTGGTGCCGGCACGGAATCTTTATCCGGCAAACGGCTTGTCGCTGGCCGATGCGGCGGCGGTGGAATTCCTCGCCATCGGCGCGCATGCCGTGCGGCGCGCTCGCGCCGAACCAGGCGCCCGCACGCTGGTCATCGGCGCCGGGCCGATCGGCCTTGGCGCAGCGCTGTTTGCGCGCATCGCCGGGCTCGATGTCAGCCTGCTCGACATGAGCACGGAGCGGCTGGATTTTGCAAAAGGCGAACTCGGCTTCGCCACGCTCGACGGCTCACAAAAAGCGGCAGCCGAACTGGTGCGCGAGGCAACCGGCGGCGAAGGGTTCGACGTCGTCTTCGACGCCACCGGCAACACCGCCTCGGTGCAGTCGGCCTTCGCCCATGTCGCGCATGGTGGCACGCTCGTGCTGGTCAGCGTCGTCAAGGACGACATCGTCTTTTCCGATCCGGAATTCCACAAGCGCGAAATGACATTGATCGGCAGCCGCAACGCGCTGAAAGTCGATTTCGACCACGTCGCCGCCTCGATACGCAACGGCGCCGTGCCTCTGGCAAAACTCGTCACCCACCGCACCACGCTGGCCGGCACGCCGGATGATCTCGCCCGCTGGGCGCATGAGAAATCGGGGTTGATCAAGGCTGTGATCGAGGTGGGGTAAGACATCCGAAAAATTTGGTGGAGCGATAAGTGCCGAGTTAAGGCAGATCGCATACCTCGGCGATTTGCGAAAAGGCCCGTCGCTTCCTCATCCACGGGCGGAGCAAGGAGCGAAGCGACGCGGCGCAGACCCGAGGATTCATTCGGTGACGTCTGCGCTAGAATCCAGCGGTGCAAAAAGAGGCGTCCACTCGCATCTCCTACCTGCACCGCTGCGGCGCGCGACAGTCGCGGCATGGGTCCTCGGGTCTCCGCGTCCGCTGCGCTCCCGCTTCGCCAGTGGATGAGGAAGTGAGCGGCTAAGCCGCCCGCTTCCACCCATCCCTGATATGCCTGTATCCCTCGCGATAAACTGCCTCCGGCGTCTCGGAAAAATCCCGCCACACCTTGGTCGCCGCCGCCAGATCCTTCAGCGATCTGCCAAACGCCTCGATCGTCAGCCAGTCGTCATAGCCGCTCTTGCGGATGGCCGCGAAAGTCTCTTTCCACGGAATGTTCCCGCGCCCCGGCACGCCGCGATCGTTCTCCGAAATGTGGATGTGCACGACATTCCGCCGGTGCTTCATGTAGGCGCCGATCGGGTCGGCTTCCTCGATATTGGCGTGGAAGGTGTCGTACATCGCCTTGATGTGCGGCCGGTCGATGGCATCGACGTGCTCGGACAGATCGGCCATCGTGTTCAGCAGATAGCACTCGAAACGGTTGAGCGCCTCCAACCCGATGGTAACGTTCCGCTTGCCGGCATGATCGCCAATGGCGCGCTGCGAGGCGATCGAGCGCTTCTTCTCGGCAGCGGTCGGCCCGCTGCCGGAGAAGGCGCCGAGCGTCGAATGCAGCGGCCCGCTCAGCGTACTCGCGCCGAGCGCCTGGGCGCAATCGATCGCCCATTTCATGTAGCCGATGCCGGCCTTGCGGGTCGCGGCATCCGGCGAAATCAGATTCATCGCCGGGTCGCCCATCGCCGTAACAGCCGTGCGCTCCAACCCGATGCGGTCGAGCAGATCGCCAAGCTTCTTGTAGTCCTCTGGCGTGCCTGAGAAGATCGGTATCTCGACGCCGTCGAAGCCGGTCGCCTTGATGTCGCGCAGCAACGGCTCGTGTTTCTTAGACACGGAAGTCGTCCACAAAAACATGCACATGCCGACTTTCATCGACAGCCCCTCCCCGTTTGACGGCGCGCGCTGGTTTCTTTCGCACCTCGCACCATGCGCCCTCATTCGGCCGCTTCGCGGCCACCTTCTCCCCGAAGGGAGAAGAGACTTGGCGCCGGCGCTCCCTAAAGTTTCGTCCACGCCCCGTTCTTCTTCGATGACTTAACGCAGGCCTCGATGAACGCCATACCTTCGACGCCGTCCTGGATGGTCGGGAACACCACGTCCTTGCCCGGCTTGCCGCCCTTCTTGCGTGCCGCGCGGATCGCCCGCGCCGCCTCCTGGTAGATGTTGGCGAAGCCTTCGAGATAGCCTTCCGGATGGCCAGACGGAACGCGGCTGACGCGTCCCGCAACTGGCAGCGCGCCGGCGCCGTTGCGGGTGAGCAACTGCTTGGGCTGGCCGAACGGCGTGTACCAGAGATAGTTCGGATCGGCCTGCACCCATTCCAGCCCGCCCTTCGAGCCGTAGATGCGCAGCTTCAGCCCGTTCTCGTGGCCGGGCGCCACCTGGCTCGCCCAGATCATGCCCTTGGCCGGATGCACCTTGCCGACCGGCTTGAAGCGCAGCATGACATTGACATTGTCGTCGAGCAGCCGCCCCGGCACGAAAGCGTCGAGATCGGCCGACAGGGAATCGAGCTCCAGACCCGAGACGAAGCGCGCCAGATTGTAGGCATGCGTGCCGATGTCGCCGAGCGCGCCGCCCGCGCCCGCCTGCTTGGGGTCGGAGCGCCACGCCGCCTGCTTCTGGCCGGTGGCGGCAAGATCCTCGGTCAGCCAGTCCTGCGGGTACTCGGACTGAACGATGCGGATGTCGCCAAGCTGCCCCTTGGCCACCATCTCGCGCGCCTGCCGGATCATCGGATAGGCAGTGTAATTGTGCGTCAGCACGAACACCTTGCCGGTCTTTTCAACCACGGCCGCGAGCTTCTTGGCCTCGGCCAAAGTCGTCGCCAGCGGCTTGTCGCAGATGACGTGGATGCCCGCCTCGAGGAAGACCTTGGCCGCCGGCACGTGCACATTGTTGGGGGTGACGATCGCCACCGCCTCGATGCCGTCCGGGCGCTTGGCCTCGGCCTTGGCCATCTCGGCATAGGAGGCGTAGCTGCGCGCCGGGTCGAGACCGAGTTCGGCGGCGGAAGCCTTGGCGCGCTCGGGATTGGCCGACAGGGTGCCGGCCACCAGCACGAAGTCATTGTCCATGCGGGCCGCGATCCGGTGCACCGCGCCGATGAAGGCGCCTTGGCCGCCGCCGACCATACCATAGCGGATCGGGCCGCCCCCCGCTTCCGACTTCGATGCGCCGACCATGTCTTTCTCCTGCTTGTCTCAAATACCCATCATGGCGCGCAGCATCTTCTTGTCGGTGGCGCCGCCGGCGAAATCATCAAAGGCCTTTTCCGTCACCCGGATAATGTGCTGCTGGATGAAGGGCGCGCCTTCGGCCGCGCCGTCCTCCGGATGCTTGAGGCAACACTCCCATTCCAGCACCGCCCAGGAATCGTAGCCATACTGGGTAAGCTTGGAGAAGATGCCGCCGAAATCGACCTGCCCGTCGCCAAGCGAGCGGAATCGCCCCGCGCGATTGGTCCAGCTCTGATAGCCGGAATAGACGCCTTGCCGCCCCGTCGGATTGAACTCGGCATCCTTGGCATGGAAGGCCTTGATCCGCTCGTGATAGATGTCGATGAATTCGAGATAGTCGAGCTGCTGCAAAAGGAAATGCGATGGGTCGTAGTTGATGTTGCAGCGCTTGTGGCCGCCAACCGCATCGAGGAACATTTCGAAGGTGGCGCCGTCGAAGATGTCCTCGCCGGGATGGATCTCATAGCCGACGTCGACGCCGTTCTCGTCATAGACGTCGAGGATCGGCTTCCAGCGCTTGCCGAGTTCGGCAAAGGCCTCCTCGATCAGCCCGGCCGGCCGCTGTGGCCAGGGATAGAGATACGGGAAGGCCAGAGCGCCGGAAAACGTCACCGAGGTTTTCAGGCCAAGATTCTTCGAGGCCTTGGCGCCGAACTCCATCTGTTCGACCGCCCATTTCTGCCTGGCCTTGGGGTTGTTGTGCACCGCAGGCGGTGCAAAGCCGTCGAACTGGGCATCATAGGCCGGGTGCACCGCCACCAGCTGCCCTTGAAGATGCGTCGACAGCTCGGTGATCTCGACGCCGGCATCAGTGCAGACGCCTTTCACCTCGTCGCAATAGGTCTTGGAAGACGCCGCCTTCTTGAGGTCGAACAGGCGTGCATCCCAGGTCGGGATCTGCACGCCCTTGTAACCGAGACCGGCCGCCCATTTGGTGATCGAGGCCAGCGAATTGAACGGCGCGGTATCCCCCGCGAACTGCGCCAGAAACAGCCCCGGACCCTTCATTGTCGACGGCATCGGCATCCTCCCAATTCATTTTTCCAAGGACCAAGCATAGCGTCTGATGAAAGCAGGGCCAGCCTCTTTGGTCTCTCGTGATGTGCATTCTCGTATCGGCATTCTGGTATTACCAAATACCGGAAATGGGTCAAGCCATTTGACTCACGCGCAAAGCTGCCGGGGCATTCCATTTTTGGCGATATATACCAGCATAATCAATACGGTACACAGATGCCGATATCGCATGGCGGCGGTTCTTGCCGCGCGACAAAAATTGCTGTAGACCTCCATTAGGGCCCAATTGGTCGAACCAGTTGCGCAAAAACGCTGGAGCGCCTTGGGGAGGAAACACGCGACGCGCCTTGTGGGGCGCATCGCAGGGCGAACTGGCACAGACGAATTCTGGGAAGGATAGACCATGCATCTTTCGACGCACAACTGGATGCGCGCGGAACCGTTGGAGGTGACGCTGAAGCGCATCAAGAAATTCGGCTACGAGTCGATCGAGATTTCCGGCGAGCCCGAGCAATATAAGACCAAGGAGACCCGCGCGCTGCTGAAAGAATACGGCATCCGCTGCTGGGGGTCGGTGACGCTGATGCTGGGCGAACGCAACCTTGCCGCCAGGGACCAGGGCCAGCGCGAACGCTCGGTGCAGTACGTCAAGGACGTGCTGACCATGGTCAGCGAACTTGATGGCGAGATCATAACGCTGGTGCCCGCGACCGTCGGCAAAGTGGTGCCGGACGGCACCGAGGAAGAGGAATGGAAGTGGGTGGTCGACGCCACCCGCGAATGCTTCACCCATGCCAAGAAGGTCGGCGTCAAGATCGCGGTCGAGCCGCTCAACCGCTTCGAGACCTATCTGTTCAACCGCGGCGCGCAGGCGTTGGCCCTGGCCGATGCGGTGAGCCCCGAATGCGGCGTCTGCCTCGACGCCTATCACATCCATATGGAAGAATTTAACGTCCATGACGCGATCCGTCAGGTCGGCAAACGGCTGTTCGACTTCCACGTCGCCGACAACAACCGCTTTGCCGCCGGCCTTGGCCAGATCGATTGGCCGCGGATCGTGCAGACGCTGAAGGAAGTCGGCTATGACGGCGCGCTGACCAACGAATTCGTCGCGCCAGTCGACCGCACACCCGCCGCGCCCTATCCCGACATGGTCGACCGGAATCCGGTCGACATTTCTCCCGAACAGCTGAAGTTCATCCAGGATCACGGCTCCAGCGTGCTGACGGAGAAATTCTACACCGACCAGATGCGCATCACCGCCGAAACGCTGCTGCCGCTGATCAAGTAGCCGATCGGGATGCGCATCAAAACGGTCCAGGCGTGGTGGGTCCGCGTGCCGATTGAGGCCGCGAAGCAGCATCGCAGCGACTTTGGCCAGGTGACGACGTTCGACGCCGCCATCCTGCGCATTGAGACTGACGACGGGCTGATCGGCTGGGGCGAGGGCAAGAACGCCGCCGGCAGCGCCGGCAGCTATGGTGCGCTGGTCTACATGCTGAATCACGAGGTCGGGCCGCAGCTGATCGGCCGCGACCCCGCCGACATCGGCATGATCTGGGAGATGCTCTACAACGGCGTGCGCCATGACAGTGCCGCGCGCGCCGGCCATGCCATGCCGCAGCTGGCGCGGCGCGGCATGAGCATTGCGGCAATCAGCGCCGTCGATATCGCGCTCTGGGATATTCTGGGCAAGTCGTTGGGACAGCCGGTGTGGCGGCTCATCGGCGGCCGCAAGCTCGACCGCATGCCGGCCTACGCCTCCGGCGGCTGGGCTGCCGCCGACGCTATCGGCGAGCAGCTCAAATCCTACATCGCCAAAGGCGGCTTCAAGGCGCTGAAGATGCGCGTCGGCGCCATGGACGGCGCCCCGCACATTTCCGCCGCCCGCGTCCGCGCCGCACGGCAGGCGCTCGGTCCTGACGTCGAGTTGATGGTCGACGCGCATGGCACCTATACGGTGGCCGAGGCCAAGCGCTTCATCAGCTTGGCCAGGGATCTCGACCTCGCCTGGTTCGAGGAGCCTGTTATCGCCGACGACAAGGCTGGTATGGCCGAGGTGCGCGCCTCGGGCTCGATCCCGATCGCCACCGGCGAAAGCGAAGCGACGCGCTACGCCTTCCGCGATCTCGCGGTGCTGAAATCCGCCGACATCTTCCAGCCGGATCCGGCCTTTTGCGGCGGTATCAGCGAGGCGATGAAGATCGGCACCATCGCCAGTGCCTTCAATCTGCGCTTTGCCCCGCATCTGTGGGCCGGCGCGCCATGCTTCTTCGCCGGCCTGCATGTTTGTGCGGCCTCGCCTGCCAGTTTTACCGTCGAATATTCGCTCGGCGCCAACCCGATGATCCACGATCTTATCGAAGAGACTGTCGAAGCAAGGGACGGTATGATAGCGATCCCTGAAAAGCCGGGTCTGGGATTCACCATTTCGGAGCGGTTCCTGGAGGCGCACGCGCAACGCGGTTGACGATGAAAGAAAAGAACCTTCTCGCCGAGCTCGCCGCCTATCTCTTCGCCCATTCGGACAAGGAGACCGGCCGCACGCCTTCGGAGCGCGAACTGGCGGAGCATTTCGTCGTCAGCCGCGGCCAGATCCGCGAAGCGCTGGCCATTCTGGAGGCCATGCGCATCGTCGAGCGCCGCGCCAAATCCGGCATCTATGTCGACACCAGGCAGGCCAGTGTAGAAGCCTTGGCTCTTTTCGCCCGCGCGGGCCTGCCGCTCGATCCGGTGCAGATCTACGAGACCGTCGAACTGCGCAAGATCCACGAGATCAAGGCCGCCGAACTTGCCTGTTCGCGTGCCACCGAAGAGAATTTCGAACGCCTGCGGGAGATCCTGAAAGCCTCGGAGGAGTGCATCGCCGCCGGCGAAGGCCTCGCCAAGGAAGACCGCGAATTCCACCTCGAAATCGTGCGGGCGACCAAGAACGGCGTCTTCCACAATATCTGCAGTGTCTATTACCTGATGGGCGAGCAGCGGCTGCCGATCTACTTCAACGATCCCGAGCGCTCAGTGCGCTCGCATGCCGAGCATATCCAGATCTACGAGGCGCTGCTGCGTCGCGACGGCAATCTCGCCCAGGCGCTGATGAGCGCCCACCTGCAAGGCGCGGAAAGCTACTGGAAGGGGATCATCGAGGGCCGGGAGGCGCAAGCGCAAAGCCTGGCACTTGAGAAGGTCTAGTGCAATTCCAGGAAAGGTGTGAAACGGTTTTTCTGGGAAAAGCGCGCGGCGCTTTCCTTTGAGAATTGCGACTAGCGAGAGCCCCATGCCCAGAATCCTGTCGACGCACACGCTGCATCCGCGTGCCTCCGCAATGCTGGCGGGCGCCGGTGAACTCGTCGTCGCCTCAGCGCTTGATGCGGCAACGCTGACCGCCGAGGCGAAGCATGCCGACGTCATCATCGTTCGCGCACCGCTGCCGCCGTCGCTGTTCGAAAACGCCACGAAACTCAGAGCAGCGGTCCGCCACGGCGCCGGGCTCGACATGGTGCCGATGGAGGCCGCGGCCGCGGCCGGCGTGCTGGTCGCCAACGTGCCGGCGGTCAATGCGCGTTCGGTCGCTGAATATGTGATGTTCGCGGCCCTTGCCCTGCTTCGGCGCTTCCGTTCGGTCGACCGCGACTTGCGCGCCAAGGGCTGGAATGCCGGCCGCGACCACGCCAGCCATGCCAGCGAGCTTGCCGGCAAGACCATCGGCATCATCGGCTTCGGCGCCATCGGTCAGGCAGTCGCCCATATCGCCGCGCACGGCTTTGGCCTCGACGTCGTGGCGACGACCCGCAGCATGCAGCCGGCACCCGACAGGATCGGCTTCCTGTCGATCGATGCGCTGGTCGAACAGAGCGACATCATCGTGCTCTGCTGCCCGCTGACGGAAGAGACGCGCGGCTTGATCAGCCGCGAACGCATTGCCCGCATGAAGCCCGATACGCTTTTGATCAACATTTCGCGCGGGCCGGTGATCGATGACGAGGCGCTGATCGAGGCCTTGCGCAAGGACCGCATCGGCGGCGCCGCGCTCGATGTCTTTGCCACGCAGCCGCTGCCGCCGGCTCATCCCTATTTCAGCTTCGACAATGTCATCGTCACCCCGCACATGGCCGGCATTACCGAGCAGTCGATGATGCGCATGGGGGTGGGTGCTGCCGGCGAGACCTTGCTGGTGCTGGCCAACCGGCTGCCTGTCAATCTGCGCAATCCCGACGTGGTCGAGCATTACCGCAGACGGTTTCCTGCCGACTGACGTTTCTGCAAGCCGCCTCAATTTTCGCGGATTTGGCGTCGACCTTCGCCGATATGGTCAAGAGCGTCGTGAGAGTTCTTCTTCTGATTGCCGGTACAAGCGTAGGGACAGCCAAGGCTCAGGCCGAAAGCAGCTACGTGCCTTGCGACAACGGCCTGCGCTGCGTGATGGCGCCCTGCCCTTCTACCAGCGCGCTCGACCTCGCCACCGGAAAGGTCGTCAAGGGTGTGTGGGTCGACATCGACGGCTTGCCGCAGCAGGACAAGGCGCTTGACCTTTCCGACAAGCTCTATGCCGGCAAGCTCGTTGTCACAGGAACAATCGAGAACCGGCCACACAGCTTCAACGGCAAGCAGCACGACGTGCCGACATTGTTCGCGACGGGCATCCTGCGCACCGCCAAGGACAGCGAACGCAAGCACTGCTCGTCGGGTTGACTATTACCGACCAAGCAGCCGCTCGATTTCAGCCGCGATGCGCAGCAGATGGTGGTCATGGCCATTGCGCGCCACCAGCATCAGCCCGGCCGGCAGCGTCATGCCGGGCATCGGTAGCGAGATCGCGCAGAGGTCGAACTGGTTGGCGACCTGGGTGTTGCGCAGCAGCAGACCTTCAGTGCGTTCACGCAGAGCCGTATCCTCGGCCATCGAAACGATAGTCGGCGCTGTCACCGGCGTGGTCGGCAGAGCCAGCACATCGACCGAACCCAACCGCTCGTCCATGGCTATGCACAGTGCCGCGCGACGACGCATTGCCCTGATATAAACCGGCGTCGGTATGGCCGCCGCCCGCGACAGCGGCCCGCTGACATGGGGATCGACCGGCATCGATGCGCCCGTCGCCAGCCAGTCGGCATGGATTTCAGCACCTTCCATGGCCGCTATCGAGCCGCGTTTGGTGGCCAGGCGCAGATCGGCAATGAGGTCGTCGATCGAAATGTCCGTGAGCCACGCGCCTGCCTGCTCGATCCCGGCAAGGCTGCGATCGAACGCGGCGGCAATCTCCGTTTCCGTGTCTTCGAAAAGCAGGCCGCGCGGAATGCCGACACGAAGCCCGGCAAGCGCTAACGGCAGGTGCAGTTGCGGCATCTGCTCGCCCGTCATCGCGGCGTCAGCCAGGGCACACGCAGCAACACTCAGCGCCAGCGGCCCGATCGAATCCAGCGTCGCAGAAAGGGGATAGGCACCAGTCAGCGGCACGCGCCGCGCCGTCGGCTTGAAACCGACGACGCCGTTCAGCGATGCCGGGATGCGCACCGAACCGCCGGTGTCGGAGCCGATGGAAATGTCGCTCGTCCCCTCGCCAACGGACACGGCGGCGCCCGACGACGAACCGCCCGGAATGCGGCTGGTGTCGGCGGCATTGCCCGGTGTGCCGTAGTGCATGTTGTCGCCGATGGCGGTGAAGGCGAATTCGGTCATGTTGGTCTTGCCGATGATGACGGCGCCGGCCTGGCGCAGACGGTTGACGACCGCAGCGTCGTGCCGACGGGGCGCGGTGTCCCTCAACATCAGCGAACCGGCCGTGGTCGATTCACCGGCGACATCGAACAGATCCTTGATCGAGATGATGGCGCCGTCGAGCGGCCCGAGCGATACGCCGGCCTTCTTGCGCGCATCGGTGGCCTCGGCCGCTGCGCGCGCCGCCTCGGCATAGAGTTTGGTGAACACCTTCTCGCCTGCCGCGCAATTGGCAAGACGTGACAGGATGATCTCAAGACGATCGCGGATTGATTGCATGTCGATGTCGGATTCCGTCAAGGTGGAGCGTCTTTAAGGCATATGGGCCGCTAGGTCAGCGGAAGGAATAACCCGGACAGCGTGCCTTTGCACCTGCCAGCGATAGGAAGAGACTGATGCTGTACAAAGGCAGCTGCCACTGCGGCAAGGTAGCGTTCGAATTCAAAGCCGAACTGACCGGCGCCGTGCGGTGCAATTGTTCGATGTGCAGGCGCAAGGGCGTGCTGTTATGCGCCATCCCGCATGACAGCCTGAAGGTGCTCGCATGGGGCGATGATCTCGGCACCTATACGTTCAACAATCACGTATTGGCGCATCGCTTCTGCCGGACCTGCGGCATCCATCCCTTCGCCGAGGATGTCAGTCAGGGCAACGAACGCAGCGCCTACGTCAACCTTAACTGCGTTGCGGATATTGATGCTGCCGGTCTGTCGATTTTCGACTTCGATGGCCGCTCGGTCTAAGCTTACCGGTAACCCGCGGCATCGGCAGGTTTGCCGGCGTCCTGTACCTCCGGAACATAGCGCCAGGCGTCCGGGCGTGAGCCGTCGAGATCGGTAAAACCATAAATCTGCGCCAACCCACCGCTGGACAGCGACTGGCCGTTCCAGCGCGCACGATCCGGATCCGCCGCAAGCGACGCGACCGCGCGGCCGACAAAGCGCGGCCTTTCGGAAATGACGAAATGCGGCACGTTGGCGGTGGCGTCGCGCCAATTGTCTTCGGTGACGCCAAACGCCTCCAGCATCATTTCGGAACGCAGCCAGCCGGGCGTCAGCGACACCGAGGTGGCGCCATGCGCAGCAATATCTTTGGCGTGTGCCCATGCCATGCGGTTCACCGCGACCTTGGCGAGATCGTAGAACGGCGACAGCCGATAGTGATCGGCATTGTACTCGGCGGTGCCGTCAGTGACCTCGACCAGCAGCCCGCCCGGCCGCTCGATCATCAGCGGCAGCGCATGATGCGCGGTGATCAGATGCGTGTCGATGCCGAGCCGCAACAGGCGCAGGCCGTTTTCCAGATTGTGGTCCCAGACCGGCTTATTCCACTCGAACAGCTTTTCGCCGCCCCAGACATCGTTGACCGGAATGTCGAGCCGACCCTGTTCGGCCCGGATGCGCTCGACCAGACTGCGCACATCATCAGTCACCATATGATCGACTTGCACGGCAATGCCCTTGCCGCCATGCGAAGAAACCAGCTCCGCCGTCTCCTCGATGGTTTCGGGCCGGGCATAGTCGGATTGCTGGCTGCGTGTGGTGCGCCCCGTGACATAGACGGTGGCGCCGGCGGCACCGAGCTCAACCGCGATTCCCCGCCCTGCGCCACGCGTGGCGCCGGCGACCAAAGCGACTTTTCCCTGCAATGTCATGGTACGCTCCCAAACGAAACAATGATTAATCCAGCTGGCCTTCGCCGCTCACATTATATATAAATGATCATTCGGTTATATCTGGATGTCAAGATGACTCGACCAAAAACGCAATCCGACGAGCAGGTGCTGGAAGCCGCGCTGCGATTGATTCACGATCAAGGCCCCGAGGCGCTCACCTTTGAGCGGCTGGCAAAGGCCTGCGGCCTCTCGGGCGCGACACTGGTGCAGCGCTTTGGAAACAAGGCGCAGCTGAAGCAGCGCACCTTGCTCTGTGCCTGGGGCGGTCTCGACGACAAGACCAGGATGCTGACGGCCACGGTTGCCAAAACCCCGGCAGGCGCCATCGAGCTTCTGGTGGGACTATCGCAGGGCTCTGGCGGCATCGAAGCCTATGCCGAAGGCCTGCTCGTGCTGCGCGAGGATCTGCGCGACCCCGTGCTCAGGGCGCGGGGCGCCGCCTGGAAAGCGTTCCTGAGCGAGGCCCTTGCGGCTTGCTTCGCCGGAACGCCCGACACCCCGCGCGACATCGGCCTGCTGATGGCATCGCATTGGCAGGGCTCACTGCTGTGGTGGAGTTTTGACCCGACGATCGAGGTGGCCACCTATGTCGAGGAAAGCCTCAAGTGCTTCGTTGCAGCCATCACCAAGACAGCGGCCCGAAAACCGTGATGGGCCGCTGCGCAAGCTGGGAGTGGATGTAGTCTAAGTTAGCTGGCGTGACGCAAGCTCACGCCGCTGCCCTTGTCGAACAGCACCACCTTGTCCTGATTCCACGCAAAGCGCACCGGCTGCTCGATCTGGACATCGGTTCTGGCCGGCACCGTGGCGCGCAGCGTCGTGTCGCCGACCCGCAGAGTCAGGATCTTTTCCACGCCATGGTTCTCGACATCGTGGACGCGTGCCTCGACCGGCGCACCGCTTTCAAGATACACATCCTCAGGTCGAATACCGAAGACGAGCGGGCGACCGTCGGTCGCACCGCCCGCCTTGGCACCCCCAGAGAAAGGCAGTTCGAAATTCAGCGGCGCCATCACCGCGCGGCCGTTGACCAGCTTGCCATCGATCAGGTTCATCGGCGGCGAGCCGACGAAGCTGGCCACATAGGTATCGCGCGGATTGTTGTAGATCTCGTGCGGCGTGCCGGTCTGGATGATGCGGCCATGGTTGAGCACGCCCACCTTGTCGCCCATCGACATCGCCTCGATCTGGTCGTGAGTGACGAACAGAAAGGTGGCGCCGAGCTGGATCTGCAGGTTCTTCAGTTCCGTGCGCAGCGCCTCGCGCAGCTTGGCGTCGAGCGCCGACAGCGGTTCGTCCATCAGGAACACGCGCGGCTTGCGCACGATGGCGCGCCCGATAGAGACGCGCTGCATTTCGCCGCCTGAAAGCCGGTCGGTCTTGCGGTCGAGCAGATGCTCGATCCGCAGTGTCTTGGCCGCTCGCGCAACACGGTCCTTGATCTCGGCATCCGGCAGCCGACGTATCTTCGGCTTCAGCGGGAATTCGAGATTTTCGCGCACCGTATAGCGCGGATAGAGCGAATATTGCTGAAGCACCAGCGCCACGTCGCGCTCGGCCGCACCCCAGTCGGCGACGTCGACGCCGTCGATGAACACCTGACCCTCGGTCGGCTTTTCCAGACCCGCGATCATGCGCAGCGTCGTCGTCTTGCCCGCGCCGGTCTCGCCGAGCAGCACGAAGAACTCGCCATCGGCGATCTCGAGATCGAGCCCGGTCAGTGCGGTGTGGTTGCCGAAGCTCTTGGAAATATTCTTGAGCTGGATATGAGCCATCAGAGCCTCACCTCAAGCGACTTGCCGCTTGCCGTGTCGAAGAAATGTGCCTGCGTCGGATCGATCCTGGCGAAGACCTTTTCGCCCGGGCCGCCGACGAAGCCGCTCTTGGTGCGCGCACGCAGCATCTTGGAGCCGACCTTGAGATCGACAATGTCGAACGAGCCGAGCGGCTCGACGATCTGCGTCTCGACCGGCAAGAAACCCTCCGCCGCTTCATGGCGCACCAGCACGCCTTCGGGCCGGATGCCGAGCGCCAGCTGGCCGCCGGCATGACCGTTGAGCTTGGACAAAAGCGCGCGCGGGAACTCGAAGCCGGCGGCAGCGCCACCGACGGTGACGGAGGCCGCCGAAGCGGTCTCGGCGATCGCCGCATCGGCGACGTTCATCACCGGGCTGCCGACGAACTGCGCCACGAACAGATTGGCTGGATGCGAATAGACCTCGTCGGGCGAACCGACCTGCTGCAGCACGCCCTCATGCATGATCACGATGCGGTCGGCGAGGCTCATCGCCTCGATCTGGTCGTGCGTGACATAGATGGTGGTCGAGCCCTGTTTGATGTGCAGCCGCTTGATCTCGGCCCGCATCTCTTCGCGCAGCTTGGCGTCGAGGGCGCCGATCGGCTCGTCCATCAGCATCGCCTTCGGCCGCCGCACCAGAGCCCGGCCGATGGCCACACGCTGCATGTCGCCGCCCGACAGCGCCGACGGCTTCTTGGCCAGCAGTTCCGTAATCTGCAGCGTCTTGGCGACCGAGCGCACCTCGCTATCGATCTCGGCCTTGCTTTTGCGCGTCGCGCGCAAGGGAAAAGCAATGTTCTCATAGACGCTCATATGCGGGTAGAGCGAGAACGACTGGAACACCATGGCGATGTCGCGGTCGGCGGCCTTGAGGTGTTGCACCGGCTTGCCGTCGATGAGGATGTCACCGCCGTCGATCGTCTCCAGCCCGGCAACCGCCCTCAATGTCGTCGTCTTGCCGCAACCCGACTGACCGAGCAGCACGATGAACTCGTTGTCGTCGATCTTGAGGTTGAGGTCCTTGATGACCTGGACCGCACCGAAGAATTTCTGGACGCCGCGAAGCTCAATCTGGGTCAATGCTCTGCTCCCGGATTGCGCACCTGGCCGGTACCGGCCTTCTCCGCCGGCGCGATCTTCGAGGTGATGTTGAAGCCGATCAGGCCGATCAGGGTGATGGTCACGCCATAGCTGTGCAGCAGCAGGTTCCACGGCTGGCAAAGCGCGATGATGCCGAGGACCATCAGCACCTGAGACCCCGGTTCGAGATATTTCTGGTTGATGGCTCGAAAGCTCATTTGCGGATCGCTCCGAAGGACATGCCGCGCAGCAAATGGTTGCGGAGCAGGAAGGTGAAGATTGCGACCGGCAGCAGGAACAGGAAGGTTCCGGCGGCGATCACCGTCCAGTCGGGCAGGCCGGCGCCGACCTGGCTGGGGATGAAGGGCGGCGCCGTCTGGGCGCGGCGGTTGGTCATGATCAGCGCGAAAGCATACTCGTTCCACGCCGTGATGAAGCAGAAAACCGCGGTCGCGGCGATGCCGGTGGCGGCCTCCGGCAGCACGATCTTGAAGAAGGCTTCCATGCGGGTGTAGCCGTCGACCAGCGCTGCCTCTTCATACTCCTTCGGGATCTCGTCCATGAACCCCTTCATCAGCCACACCGAAAAGGACAGGTTGAAGGCGGTATAAAGGATGATCAGCCCGATATGGGAATCGTTGAGGCCGACGGCCCGGTACATCAGGAACATCGGGATCGCGACCACCACCGGCGGCAGCATGCGCGTCGACAGGATGAAGAAGAGCAGATCCGCCTCCCCCTTCACCTTGAAGCGCGAGAAGCCGTAGGCGGTGAAGGTACCCATGCCGACAGCCAGCACCGTCGAGGTGATGGCAATGATCAGCGAGTTCATGAAGCGGCTCGGATAGCCCGACCATTGCACCTGGCCCTTGCCGTCGCGCACGATCTTTTCACCGCCATCGAAGACGACACGTTCCCACCAGGGTGCCGCCGCATACTCTTCCGGCGACGGCGGGTTGCGCATTTGCGAGCGCTTGGTGAACAGCTTGACGAAGGGCGAAATCTCCGGCTGGAACACCACCGTGGGCGGGATGGTCGTGGCAAGGTTGCGCGGCTTGAACGCCGTCGAGGCGATCCAGTAGATCGGCGCCAGGAAGATGATCGTCACCAAAAGGACGGCGACGATGGCGACGCGATTGAAGCCGATTTCGGAAGAAGTGCGGACGGCGGCCATCTCAGCGCTCCTTCACCTTGTTGAGGTACTTGACGTAGATGTTGGTGATGGCCAGCACCATGATCAGCACGATGTAGGCGAGCGCGCAGGAGCGCCCGGTCTGCCATTCCTGGAACGCCATCTTGTACAGCCGGATAGAGATCAGCTCGGCCGTCGGCTGGCTGGTCAGGATATAGGCGAGGTCGAAGGTCTTGAACGCTTCCATGGTGCGGAAGATGACCGCGATCATCAGGATCGGCGCGACCAGCGGCAGCGTGATGCGGAAGAAGGTGTAGAACGGTCCGGCGCGGTCGATCGCCGCTGCTTCGTAGAGATGCTTCGGCACCGCTGAAAGGCCGGCCAGCGACAACAGCATGACAAAGGGCGACCACATCCAGATGTCGGTCAGCGCAACCGCATAGAGCGCCATCTTGGGATCGGCCAGCCACTCGAAATTGCCGAGGCCAAGCGCATAGTTGATGACCCCCCATGACGGATCATAGAGCAGTTTCCAGAACAGACCGACGACGGCCATCGACAGCATCATCGGCAGCAGCAGCAGCGTTGTGATGAGACCCTTGAGGGGAATATCCCGGTTGAGCAGCATGGCCACGCCGAAGCCGACGAGCAGCTGACCCGCGACCGAGATGATGACGTACTTCGCGGTGATGGCGAAGTTGGACCAGACATAGGGATCGTTGAGCAGATCGCGATAATTCTGCAGCCCGACGAAATTCGCCGGCGCGTTGGTCGACGCGCGGAAATCGGTGAAGGAATAGCCCAGCGAATAGATCAGTGGGAAAATATTGAAGACGATCAGGAACAGGATCGTCGGGATTATGAAGAGGTTGCGGATCGACATGTCGCTCAAGCCGCGTGCAGCGGCCCGCGAGGAAGTGTCCAGCGTGGTGATCATCGTGGTCGCCAAGACCCTGCTCCCGTTTCGGAAAAAAAGAACGGAGGAGGCACGGATGCCTCCTCCGCGAGAAAAGCTGCTTATTGGCCGCGGCCGTATTTCTTGAACGTCGCGTTCCAGTCGCCTGCGAGCGCGTCCAGCGTTTCCTTGGCGGTGCCTTCGCCGCCGATCATGTAGGGATAGACGCGCTGGTTGAGCTGCTGCAGCAGCTCGGCATATTCCGGCACCGCCCAGAAGTCCTTCACCTTGAACATGGTCTCGTAGAAGGCCTTGTTGTACGGCGTGGCGTTCTGGAATTCCTCCGACTTGAGCACGGCGGCGCTGCAGGTGTAGCCGCCGAGCGCCGCCCACTTCTTCTGGGTCTCGTCCTTGATGAACCATTCAAGGAACTTCGTCGCCTCTTCCTGCTTATTGGAGTAGGAGACGATGGAGATGCCCTGACCGCCGAGTGCGGCGAACTGATCGCCGTTCGGGCCTGGAGGATTGGCGAAGAAGCCGGTGTTCTTGGCGTTCGGGTTCGACGCCTCGTTGATCAGCGAGGGGAAGAACGCGAAGTAGTTCATGCTCATCGCGGCCAGGTTTTCGGTGATCGCCTGGTTGTCCTCGACGAAGAACGACTTGGCCCAGCCCGGAGGCGTGAACGTGTAGAGTTCCTTGTAGGCGTCGAGTGCGGCGATTGCCTTGTCGGAGTTGATGAAACCGTCGACCTTGTAGGTCTTGTAGTCACCCAGTTCGCCGCCGAAGGAGAACAGCGCGTTTTCGAAGCCCATCGCCATCGCGTCATAGGAATTGTCGGTGTAGATGGCGATGCCGTATCGCTTCTGATCCGGCCGATAGAAGAACTCCGCGATGTCGCGCAGCGCCTTGAAATCCTTCGGCACGTCGAGATCGTAGCCGTATTTGGCCTTGAAGGCTTCCTTTTCCTTCGGGTCCTCGAACCAGTCCTTGCGATAGGACCAGCCGACAGCGTCGCCTTCGAGCGGGATCGCCCAGTACTTGCTGCTGCCGCCCGGATACTCGGCGTAATATTTCACCGTTGCCGGCGCCATCACTTCGCCAAGCTTGTGCTTGTTGAAGAAGTCGGTCAGGTCGACATAGTGGCCGCCGGTCGAGCCGGCGCCGAGCCATTGCGAGTCGCCGACGACCATATCATAGGCGTCGCCATGGGCGTTGAACTCGGTGAAAGCCTTGGTCTGGAAGTCGGACCAGGGCGTGGTTTCCACCGTGATCTTGACGCCGGTTTCCTTCTCGTACTCGTTGCCGAGTTCCTGCAGATAATTGGCCGGATCCCATTCCGCCCAAAAGATGGTGAGCTCCTTGTCCTGCGCGTAGACGGACGTTCCGCAGGCAAGTACTAAGCCGATACCAGCAAGCAGGCTGGTCATTGTCTTGCGCATAATGATTTCCTCCCTTGTGCGCATTCTACCTTGTCATGCTAGCCGGCGGTGAAGCCGGCCTGGTAGTTCCTCCCGAGATCGCACCTTTCCGGTTCCAAGCCTCCTCGCTTTGCCGGAAACTGGATCGCAGCTCTCACTTTCGATCCGCTTTTCTGTCCTGATCTGGTATTACCAATTTTAGATAGCCGTCAAGCTCTTTCTTGGACCACCACCGGACCTTGTATAACCGGATTCTTCATGTATCCGACTGTTTTCCCTGAATTTTCCTACTCGTTGATATAGGAGAGCCTTGTTTCGGCACTGCCATCCCGGTTAACATCAATAGTGGGCATCCAAATCTGGTCGAACCAGATTGGCGCTATTTCGCCAATGCCGCTGTCGGGGCCGCATCGATTTCAACCGTTGATTCCGCCACCGCGGCGCGCACAAGGGCGCCCGCCGCCCATTGCGCGACCGACCGCATGCCGCGGCTATCGAGCCCCCATATATCCTTCAGCACGATCAGCACTTCGACGCCGAACATCATCGACAGCGCCTGCGCCAGGCGCTTGAACTCGCGCGGCGGCAGCCGGCCCTTGAGCGGTGCGATGGCATCCTTCAGCAGCTGGACGCGATGTCCGCGCGTGAATTGCGGCTCGCCGCCCAGCGTGCCCGCCTGCCGCTGCGCCCATTGGTCGAGCGACAGTTTCAGCGCTGCCTTGAAAGTTGCCTCGAAAGCTTCGATGCGCGGCATGGCGGTATCGAACAATTCGGCAACGCGCCGCCCGGCATCGGTGGACGTCGATTGCCAGGTCAGGATCGGCCCAAGCCCCTCGTCAACCACCGCCTGCACCAGGGCTGCCTGGCTGGGGAAATAGCGATAGGCGGTGGCGCGCGACACTTGCGCCGCCTCCGCGACTTCGCTGACCGACGGGGTGACGCCCGCCTGCATCAGCCGCGTCGCCGTCTTCAGCATCAGCCGTTTTGTGCGGGCCCGTGGGCCGCGTTCGGCAGCCTCGTTGGCGTCGTCGTTCCCAGCGGCTTGTTGACGTGAGACTTCCATGTCAATACGATACGCGCGTCTCAAAAAATTGCAATGACCTTTGCCCACCGAAGGGCCGGCAAAGGGCGACAGGCGGCCCGGCGCCGGTCGGCCGGTGACGGGAGAAACGCGATGAAGCGCATCTACGTGGTGGGCACAGCCGACACCAAGGGCGAGGAACTTGCCTTCCTGGCCGATGCTATTGCCGCCACCGGCAGTTCGGTTGCCCGCGTCGACATCGGAACGCGCGGTGCCACGGTGCCGGTCGATATCCCGGCCAGCGAGGTCGCGGCGCATCATCCGGGTGGAGCCAGTGGCGTGCTCGGCATCGATGATCGCGGCACGGCAGTGACCGGCATGGGCGCCGCCTTCACCAGTTTCATTCAGTCGCGCGACGACATATCAGGCGTGATCGGCATTGGCGGCGGCGGCGGCACGTCGATCATCACTGCTGGCATGCGCGCGCTGCCGCTTGGGCTGCCCAAGATCATGGTCTCGACGCTCGCCTCCGGCGACACCGCGCCCTATGTCGACGTCTCCGACATCATCATGATGCCATCGGTCACCGATATGGCGGGACTGAACCGGCTCTCCCGCACGGTGCTGCACAACGCGGCGCAAGCGATCGCCGGCATGGCCGCAAAGCCGGCGCCGACTGCCACCGGCAAGCCGGCACTCGGGCTCACCATGTTCGGCGTCACCACGCCTTGCGTGACCGCCATCGCGGATCAGTTGCGCGCCAACTATGACTGCATGGTTTTCCACGCCACCGGCACCGGCGGCCGCTCGATGGAGAAGCTCGCGGACTCGGGCCTGCTCGCCGGCGTCATCGACATCACCACGACGGAAGTCTGCGACCTGCTGCTCGGCGGCGTGCTGCCTGCGACGGAGGACCGCTTCGGCGCCATCGCCCGCACCAAGCTGCCCTATGTAGGCTCGGTCGGCGCGCTGGACATGGTCAATTTCTGGGCGCCGCCGACCATTCCCGAGAAGTTTAGGGGCCGGCTGTTCTACGAGCACAATCCCAACGTCACACTGATGCGCACCACGGTGGATGAATGCCGCGGTATAGGCGAGTGGATCGGCACCAGGCTCGCTCGCTGCGAGGGCCCTGTGCATTTCCTGATCCCCGAAAAAGGCGTCTCGGCACTCGACATCGAGGGCGGCGCCTTCTTCGACCCCGAAGCCGACGCCGTGCTGTTCGGTGCCGTCGAGCGCACCATCAAGCCGAACGCCGCGCGCCGGGTCTCACGCCTGCCGTTGCACATCAACGATCCGGAATTTGCCAAAGCCGCAACCGCGGCCTTCCTCGACATCGCCAGATAGTGAGAGCCAACAAATGCCCGCAATACCGCGCAAGGACATATTGAAGAAGTTCAAGGCGATGATCGCCGACGGCGTGCCCATCGTTGGGGGCGGCGCCGGCACTGGCCTGTCGGCCAAGGCCGAGGAAGCCGGCGGCATCGACCTCATCATCATCTACAATTCCGGCCGCTATCGCATGGCCGGGCGCGGCTCGGCTGCGGGCCTGCTCGCCTATGGCAACGCCAACGAGATCGTCAAGGAAATGGCCTATGAGGTGCTGCCGGTGGTCAAAAAGACGCCGGTGCTGGCCGGTGTCAACGGCACCGATCCGTTCGTCATCATGCCGCTGCTGCTTGCCGAGCTGAAGACGATGGGCTTTTCCGGCGTGCAGAATTTCCCGACCATCGGCCTGTTCGATGGCAGCATGCGCCAGAGTTTTGAGGAAACCGGCATGGGCTTCGGGCTGGAGGTCGACATGATCGCCGAGGCGCACAAGCTCGATCTTCTGACCACGCCCTATGTCTTCAACCCCGACGAGGCGCGCGCCATGACAAAAGCCGGCGCCGACATCGTCGTTGCCCATATGGGGGTGACGACCGGCGGCTCGATCGGAGCCACGTCGGCCAAGTCGCTCGACGACTGCGTGGTCGAGATCGACGTCATCGCCAACGCGGCGCGCTCGGTGCGCAAGGATGTCATCCTGCTTTGCCATGGCGGGCCGATCTCGATGCCGGATGATGCCCGCTACATCCTCGACCGCTGCAAGGGCCTGCACGGCTTTTATGGCGCGAGTTCGATGGAACGGCTGCCGGCTGAAGCCGCGATCGCCAGGCAGACGGCGGATTTCAAGGCCGTCATGCTGCACGACCAGAAGAAAAAGAAGGGGATGAGATCATGACCGACAAGAGCAAGGTATTCGTATACCCGAAGGACGTGAGCGCCTTCGGCTTTGACTGGGGCAAGCTGTCGCTGACGGTGGCGCCTGAAGTGAATGGCGCTGAGCGCTTTTCCGGCGGTGTCGTCGACCTGCCCTCAGGCAAGGGACACACGCGCCACAACCATCCCGGCGCGGAAGAGATCATCTTCGTTATTTCGGGCAATGGCGAGCAGATGGTCGAGGACGAGGAGGGCAATCCGGTCGTCGCCAAGGTCGGCCCCGGCTGCACCATCTATGTGCCGGAAAGCCGTTTCCATTCGACGCTGAACACGGGCGATGGGCCGATGCAGCTCTTCGTTGTCTATTCGCCGGCTGGACCCGAACTGGTGCTGCGGGAGCTGCCGGATTTCAGGCTGATCCCGGCGGGGAAGTAATCGCGAAAGGCCCCCTTCATCCGGCCGCTTCGCGGCCACCTTCTCCCCGAGGGGAGAAGAGGCAGAAGCCAGCGCCGGCGCAAACTCCTCTCCCCTCGGGGAGAGGTCGGATAGCCCCGAATTGCCCTTCGCAATTCGGATGGCAATCCGGGTGAGGGGGTAGCGCCGAGCTAGGCTATCCCACCTCTATTCCACCCCCGCGCCCGATCCCCAAACATCACATATCCCGCATCCGTCACCGCCAACGTGTCCTCCAGCTTGATGAACCCCCGCGTCGGGTGAAGCATGGTCGTCTCCACCGACAGCACCATGTTTGTCTCCAGCGGCTTGGCGGCATAGGTGCCTTCATAGGTCACCGGATGGTTGGTCATCAGGAACGGAGCCTCATGCGTGATCAGGCCCATGCCGTGGGCGAAGAAATCCGTGTAGGGCGCGACCTTGGAGGCCTTCAGCACACCCTCGGCATGCGAAATCATGTCGCCGCCGATGGTGCCCGCCCTCACCTTCGAGAACGCCGCCTGCTGCACCGTCTCGACCTCGGCCAATAGATCCTCAAGCTCGGCATCCGGTTCGCCCAGAATGCCCATGCGGCAGAGATCGCCAATATAGCCGTGATAATTGCCGCCGGAATCGATCGACAGCACTTCGCCCTTTTTCCACGCCTGCGGTGACGCCGCGCGGTTGTGGCTGGCGCCCAACGTCAGCAGGCAATATTCGAAATGCGCGCCGCGATTGGTTTCCTCACGCCGCAGCTGCTCGATGATCTCCGCCTTGGTCGTGCCTTCATGCGCCCACCGGATGGTCGCCAACATGGAATCGGTGATCAGCTCGGAGGCGATACGCAGCTTTTCCAGCTCGGCGTCCGTCTTGATGGCGCGCATGCTCTCCAGCATGCCGGTCGCGTCGATCAGCCTGGCATCCGGCAACGCCTTGCGGATCAGCGCATAGGCGTCCGACGGCAGGAAGGCCGGCTCGATGCCGAGGCGGGCGCCGGCCTTGCCGATCTTGCTGATGTGCTCGACCGCAAGATTGGCAGCATCGAGCGTGCCCCAGCAGGCGGCATGCAGCGTCGGCGTCCAGAACGGGCTGTTCTGGTGCTCGGCGCCTTCCATGCGGTTGCCGATATAGGCGGCATGACCGGGCCCGCCCTTTTCATAGAGGACGATAGGCAGGTAACGGCTATGGCCGATCGCATCCATGGCGGCAAAGAAGATGAACTTGTAGCCGCCAAGCAGATACTGCGTGTTGTGCTTGGAGGTCGCGAGCAGAACATCGATGCCGGCCTCTTCCATCAGCCGGTCGACCCTCACCTGATCGAACGGGATATTGCTGACGGCGCTCTTGCCCGGGGCGATGTTCATCTTTCTCTCCCTGATATCAGTGGGATCGTCGGCCGTACTGCGTCCAATCCCTTGGCTTCGATCAAATCTGCACAATTTCGTTAACTCTGGTCCAGCCAGAAACAGGTTAGATTGCTTCGGCAGGCTGTCACCACTCGTCATTGCTGCACACTAAGGCAATCTGGTCTACCAGAATACCAGAATGAAAGGGCCACCTCTAAAACTGGTCCAGAGGACGAAAATTTCAAAGCCAAGCAAAGATGCGCCAATTCCGTCTCTGGCGAAACCCTTGGCAAGGGCCATAATCGCCGCGAGGATGCTGGCGGGTGCCGCCAGCTTCGAGGGGTGCGCCCATCTGGTCGCGGAGAGGACGGAGGTTGATCATGTCGGATATTTCCAGACGCACGCTGCTTGGCGGCTCAGTTTTACTGCTGGCCTCCACCGCCATGCCCACATTCAGCTGGGCGCAGACGCCGAAGAAGGGCGGCCGCCTGGTGCTTGCCGCCGATTCCGAGCCGCGCAACCTCAATCCGGCCATCGTCGCCTCCAACGGCGTCTTCTTCATCTCCAGCAAGATCGTCGAAACGCTGGCCGAAGCCTCGTTCGAAGGCAAGGACGGACTGGAACCCCGCCTTGCGCTCTCCTGGGAAGGTGCTGCCGATGGGCTGTCGGTGACCTTCAAACTGCGCGACGGCGTCAAGTGGCATGACGGCGAGCCGTTCACCTCGGCCGACGTCGCCTTCTCCGCGCTGCAGATCTGGAAACCGCTGCAAAATCTCGGCCGCACCGTGTTCAAGGATCTGGCCAGAGTCGACACCCCTGACGATCTGACCGCCGTCTTCAAATTCGCCAAGCCAACGCCGTTCCAGCTGATCCGCAACGCGCTGCCGGCGCTGTCAAGCGTGGTGCCGAAGCACATCTACGAGGTCGGCAAGATCGAGGACAACCCGGCCAACAATGCACCCATCGGCACCGGGCCGTTCAAGTTCGGCGAATACAAGGCCGGCCAGTATTACAAGCTGACCAGGAATGCGGATTACTGGGCCAAGGACGAGCCGTATCTCGACGAGATCATCTACCAGGTGCTACCCGACCGCACGTCGGCTGCAGCGGCGCTCGAGGCCGAAGAGATCCAGCTCGCCGCCTTCTCCGCCGTGCCCCTGGCCGACCTCGACCGCATCTCCAAGGTGCCGGGCCTGAAGGTGATCTCCAAGGGCTATGAGGGGCTGACCTATCAGCTCGTCGTCGAGATCAACCATCGCCGCAAGGAACTGGCCGACGTGAAGGTCCGCCAGGCGATCGCGCATGCCATCGACAAGGACTTCGTCGTCAAGACGGTGTTCCTCGGCTATGCCGCCACCGCCACCGGCCCGGTGCCGAAGAACGATCCGCAATTCTACACTGCCGACGTGCCGATCTATCCATTCGACGTCGCCAAGGCCAACGCCTTGCTCGACGACGCGGGGTACAAGCGCGCCGATGACGGCAAGCGTTTTGCGCTGAAACTCCTGCCGGCACCCTATTTCAACGAGACCAAGCAGTTCGGCGACTATCTGCGCCAGGCGCTGGCGGCAATCGGCATCGACGCCGTGATCGTCAACAACGACTCGGCCGCGCACATCAAGGCCGTCTACACCGACCACGCCTTCGACCTCGCCGTCGGCCCGCCGGTGTTCCGCGGCGACCCGGCGATCTCGACCACCATCCTGGTGCAGAGCGGCATTCCCGACGGCGTGCCGTTCTCCAACCAGGGCGGCTACAAGAACGCCGCGCTCGACGCGCTGATCGCCAAGGCTTCGGAGACGCTGGATACGTCAGCGCGCACCGACCTCTACAAGGAATTCCAGAAACAGGTCGCGGCGGACCTGCCGCTGATCAACGTCGCCGAATGGAGCTTCATCAGCGTCGCGCGCGAGACGGTGGGGAACATCGCCAACAACCCGCGCTGGGCGGTTTCGAACTGGGCGGACACGTATCTGGAATCGTGACACATTTGCGCGGATGAAAGTTCGCAAAGAAATTGGTGTGAAGGCATGGCGTAGGGCCGCGTTTCGTCACACCCCCCTCTGTCCTGCCGGACATCTCCCCCTCAAGGGGGGAGATCAGCAGCTTGTCTGTCCCGCCAATTCTGCAACGTTGGAGATTGGCGAAGCCTGCGATGACAGCCAATCTCCCCCCTTGAGGGGGAGATGTCCGGCAGGACAGAGGGGGGTGCCTAGACACCGCACCTCTCCCGACTGGCGCAGCGTTATGCCTTTCCCATGACCCGCGCCCTCACCCTCATGCGCCGTCGCCTCGTCGGCAGCATCTTCGTGCTGCTGATCGTCATCATCGGCACATTCCTCCTCCTGGAAGCCGCCCCCGGTGATGCGGTCGACGCCTACATCGTCTCGACCGGTGGCGATGCCGGCATGATCGAATTGCTGCGCCATCGCTGGGGCCTCGACCAGTCCGAGTTGACCCGGCTCGCCAACTACCTCTGGGCGCTGCTGCATTTCGACCTTGGCCAGTCCGTTACCTTCTCGCGGCCAATTCGCGATGTCATCCTGGAACGCCTGCCGACGACACTGCTCCTGATGGTCACCGCCACCGCGCTCTCCTTCGGGCTCGGCTCGGCGCTCGGCATCTACGCCGGCGCCAGACCCGGCAGCTTTCGCGACCGCTTCCTGTCGATCGGCTCGCTGGCGCTTTATGCCGTGCCGGGCTTCTGGCTCGGCCTGGTGCTGATCGTCGTCTTTGCCGTCGACCTGCGCTGGCTGCCGATCGGCGGCATCGAGAGCCTGGCCTCGGACAAGACCGGTTTTGACCGCGCCACCGACATCGCCGTCCACCTCGTCCTGCCGGTTTCCGCGCTCGGCTTCATCTATCTCGCGCTCTATCTGCGCATGATGCGCGCCGGCATGGCCGAGGCGTGGCGGCAGGATTTTGTGCTCGCCGCCCGCGCCAGGGGGCTGTCGCGCCGCCGCATCGTGCTCGCCCATGTCGCCCGCAACGCGCTCTTGCCGCTGGTCACCATGCTCGGCCTGCAATCGGCGCAGATGCTGGGCGGCAGCGTCGTCATCGAAAGCGTCTTTGCCGTGCCCGGGCTCGGCCGGCTGGCGCAGGAAGCGGTCGGTTCGCGCGACACGCCGCTGCTGCTCGGCATCATTCTCACCAGCGCCGTCCTCGTCATTGCCGTCAACCTTGCCGTCGACATCGCCTACGCCTTCCTCGACCCGCGCGTCGGCGCCGGCGAGGCCAGCGCGTGAGCGCGCTGCCGCGGTTCCTGCGCCGGCCGGAAGCGGTCGCCGGCGCGATCATCCTGGCGCTTCTGTTCGCCATGGCGCTGTTTGCGTCGCTGCTCTTCCCCGGCGACCCGCAGGCCATTGCCGGACCAGCACTGCTGCCGCCGTTCCAGGACTGGTCGCTGCCGCTCGGCACCGACCGGCTCGGCCGTGACGTGCTGGCCGAACTGTTCCACGGCGCCCGCACCTCGCTGGCGGTCGGCCTGGCGGCGGCAGCGGCGGCACTCTTCATCGGCGCGGTCGTCGGCACGCTGGCCGGCTTTGCCGGCGGCCTTGTGGACGAGGGGCTGATGCGCATCACCGATGCCTTCCAGACCGTGCCGAGTTTTCTTCTGGCGCTGGCCTTCGTCAGCGTCGTCGGGCCGTCGCTCGGCGTCGTCGTCACGGCAATAGCGCTTGGCGCCTGGACCGGACCGGCGCGTGTAGCGCGCGCCGAAGTGCTGTCGATCCGCGAGCGCGATTACGTCGCCGGCGCTCGCGTCATCGGCATGCATCCGCTTGAGATCGCTTTTCGCGAGGTGTTGCCCAACGCGTTGCCGCCGGTGCTGGCCTTGTCCTCGGTGATCGTGGCGGCCGCGATCCTCACCGAGGCAGCGCTGTCCTTCCTCGGTCTCGGCGACCCCAATCGCGTCACTTGGGGCGGCATGATCGCCGAGGGCCGCACTGTGCTGCGCACCGCGCCCTTTCTGTCGATCGTTCCGGGCATCGCGTTGGTGCTGACCGTGCTTGGCGTCTATCTCACCGGCGAAGGCGTGGTCGAAACGACGGCGGTGCGGAGGAGCCTGTCGTGACCGCACTGGCTGAGATACGCGATCTGTCTGTGCGCTATTTCAGCGATGGCAGCGAGGTAACGGCGCTGAAGGGGGTCAGCCTGGATGTTATTGCCGGCGAGCGGCTGGCGATTATCGGCGAAAGCGGTTCGGGCAAGAGCACGCTGGCGCTGGCGGTGGCTGGACTGCTGCCGGCGAGCGCCAAGATTGAAGGGCATGTCAAGTGGCAGTTTCAGGCGCCGCGATCCTTCCCACCCCCCTCTGTCCTGCCGGACATCTCCCCCGCAAGGGGGGAGATCAGCAGCTTTGCCGACGGCTTCCCTTCTGCAACGTTCGTGGTTGGCGAAGGCGGAGATGAGAGAGCAATCTCCCCCCTTGCGGGGGAGATGTCCGGCAGGACAGAGGGGGGTGTGACGGAACGCCGACCTCTCAAATTAACCGAACCCAGTACGCTCCCCCTTCCCGGTCGCGACATTGGTTTCGTCTTCCAGGACCCCTCCGCCAGCCTCGACCCCGTCATGACCGTCGGCAAACAGATCGCCGAAGTCGCCCGCACCCACCTCGGCCTCGACTGGCCACAAGCTTACGCCAAAGCCAAAACCCTGCTCCAACGTGTCCGGCTGCCCGACCCACAAACCGCCATGCGTGCTTTCCCGCACCAGCTCTCCGGCGGCCAGAAGCAGCGCGTTGCTGTTGCCGCGGCCATTGCAGCCGGTCCGAAACTGCTGATCGCCGATGAGGCGACCAGCGCGCTGGACACCATTGTGCAAGCCGAAATCGTCAGCCTCATTCGGCAACTGGTGGCGGAGGACGGCATGACGCTGCTGTTCATCAGCCACGACATCGCGCTGGCCGCCGAACTCGCAGAGCGTATCGCTGTATTCCGGAACGCCGAACTGATCGAACTCGGCCCGACGGAGCAAATCATAAACGCCCCGCGCCATGCCTATACACGAACGCTGCTCGACGCCCATCTCGGCCTCGACGCCGATCCGCTGCTACGACGGGCGCCGGCATGAACTTGCTCACCGTCTCCGGTCTTACCAAGCGATACCGTCGTGGCGGCAAGGCCATCGCGGCCGTCGACGGTGTCTCCTTCGCCATCGAACCCGGCGAGACGCTGGCGCTGGCCGGGCCCTCCGGCGGCGGCAAGTCGACGATCGCGCGGCTGGTGCTTAGGTTGATCGAGCCCGACGCCGGCACCGTCCAGTTCGAAGGCGATGACTTTCTGCTCTTGAAGGGTGCGGCCCTGCGCACCAAGCGCGCGCGCCTGCAAATGGTGTTCCAGGATCCGCTCGCCGCGTTCAACCCGCGCGCCACGGTGGCTCGCGTGCTTGACGATCCCTTGCGCATCCATGCCATCGCTTCCCGCGCCGAGAGGCCGGCCCGCATTGCTGCCTTGCTGGATCGCGTCGGGCTGGCAGCCGATCTCGCCCCGCGCGCCATTCACGAAATCTCCGGCGGCCAGCGCCAGCGCGTCGCCATCGCCCGCGCCATTGCGACAAACCCGTCGCTGATCGTGCTCGACGAGGCAGTGTCGGCGCTCGATGTTTCGGTGCGCGGACAGATCCTCGAACTGCTGCTCGACCTGCAAGCCAGGGAACGGATCGCCTATCTCTTCATTTCGCACGATCTCGGCGTGGTCCGTGCGATCGCTCACCGCGTCGTCCTTCTCGACGCCGGGCGGATCGCCGAGAGCGGCGACGCCCGCAACGTAATCGACGCGCCGCAATCGGCAATCGGCAAGGCGCTGGTTGCGGCGGCGCCAAGATTGAACAAAAGCAGCAGGCAGGTACCATGACCGAACCAGAAGCCAGAGCCGAAAAACTGTCGCTCGAACTCGATTCCGCCTTCCGCAACCGCGCCGATCTCTACCGTCTGTTTCTCGACGAGCTGACCGGCGAACTCGGCGCGGAAAAGGCCGAGGCGATCATGATCCGCACCATCGAGCAGCGCGGCAAGGAGGTGGCGGCGGCCGCCTTCGCCCGTTTCGGACCTAACGACGCGCCGGCCATCGGCGAGGCATTTTTGGCCGTCAGCCCGGATGGCGGCCTGATGTATCCGACGGATGTCGAGCGCGGGCCGGACCACATCGCTTTCAAGGTGAAGCGTTGTCCGCTGAAGGACGCCTGGGTCGAGGCCGGTGTCGGTGATGAAAAACTCGCCACGCTCTGCCGCATCGCCGGCGCTTTCGACCGTGGTCTGTTCGAGGCAACGGGCGTGCGCTTCGACAATGTCACCTGGACGCCGGGCCACGGCTCCGGCTGCTGCCACATCGCGCTGACCAACCGGGATGCCGCCGGATAGGCAGTTGCTGATCAGCCGGCGGCAAACACATGCAGCTCCGTGCCCGCCTGTTCGGCAGCAGTGCGCAGGTCGGCCTTCGGTTCGCTGTCGGTGACGATATCGGCAATGTCATCGAGCCCGCAGATGCGTTCGAGACTGCTGCGGCCAAACTTGTCGTGGGTCACCACCAGCACCGTCGACAATGAACGCGATATCATCGCGCGTTTAACGGCTGCGGCGCCCGAGATCATGTCGCTCGGACCATCGGCGCTTATCCCCGATGCCCCGATAATGGCGACGTCGGCATTGTAGCGGCGCAGGAACTCGACGGTGTCTTCGCCCAACACGCTGCCTTCCCGGCTATCATAGGTCCCGGGGCAGAGCAGCACCCGAAAGGTCGGATTGGCGCCGGCCACAGAGGCCACTCCGGTGGAATTGGTGATGATGGTCAGGTCGCGCTTCAGCTGCGAAAGGTTGCGCGCCACCTCATAGGTGGTCGAACCGCCATCGATCATCACGATCTGGCCCTTCTCGACAAGGCTTGCCGCGCCGCGGCCGATGCGGGCGCGCTCCTCGATCAGGGTCAGGCCACGCTCGGAAATCACCGGTTCTGATGTCACCAGCGAGATCGTCGCACCGCCATAGGTGCGGTTGATCAGTCCGGCATCGCCGAGTTCGATGAGATCGCGGCGGATGGTCTCGCCGGCGACGCCGATGCGCCGTGCGAGCTTGGAGATGCGTATCGACGCCGACCGGCGCACTTCCGAAAGGATAAGCGCGTGCCGCTCCTTCTTCGTCAGTCGGCCTTGGTCCATGACTATTCCATTCCCTTTGCAGCAATCAGCGCGTCGCCAAGCTCGGCAAATCCCTCCGCGCCGCGCCCGCTTGTGACGAAGGCGGGAGACGCAGGAAGCTCGCCGGCGAAGTCCAGCACATTAGCGACGCCGACGCTGTTGGGGAAGAAGCCGAACATTGGTGCATCGTTTGGACTATCGCCGACGAAGACAATGCTGTCCTTGTCGTGGTCGATATCTATACCGAAACAGTCCCGCAAGAATAGCCGGCTTGTCGACAGTTTGTCGTATTTGCCGAACCAGCCATTGACGTGGATGGACGAGATTTTCGCCGTCGCGCCATAGCGCTGGAAGATGCCGACGATGTTCAGAACCTCGGTTTTGGGCAGCGGCGCCACGTCCTCGCAAAAATCGATCGCCAGATCGGCCTCGCGATAGGCCTGGTCGGCCGCGACCGCCGCACCCGGAACTTCGCTCAGAACGGTTTGCTCGATCTCCTTGAGGCGTGCGGCATCGGCCTGCCGTTCGGCAGCGCTCTTGGCGTAGTGGCGAACAATCCGCTTTTTGGCGTCGTCGTAGCGGAAATAGAAGGCGCCGTTCTCGCCGATCACGCCGTCCACCGGCCATTGCCGGGCGATCAGGTCGCACCAGCCGGCAGGGCGGCCGGTAACCGGCGCGACAATGAAGCCGGCCTGCTTCAGCCGCTCGAGCGCCACATAGGCTTTTGCCGGCAACCGCCCCTTGTCGGTCAAGGTGTCGTCTATGTCGGTCAGCACGACAGCGATGTTGCGCCGGTCCGGCGCGGTGAAGTCGGTGAGCGGACGCAGCACCCGCTCAGGCTCCCGCCGCAACCGTTTCGAGCGAGGCAGCAGCGACGTCGAGCATGGTGAACCTGTCGCGGATCAGCCGCGCATTGGCGACCGCCTCGTCGTAGAAGCCAGCCGGTATGGCGACCTCTTGCGGCGTGGTCGGGGCGCCGGCGGCACGCAGTGCTGCCGCGATCTCGCGCGCCGGGCGTGCCACCCGCAGCAGCCTTTCGCGATGCGAGCGCCACTGCCTGGCCAGCATGGTGTTGACAGCGTCCGCCCGTTCGCGGTCCAGCAGCTTGGGCTTGAATGCCGCCCAGCAGGAACGTCCGAGCGTTTCGCCGAAGATTTCGATGAAGCGGTCTGGCGTATCGGCGGACGGCGCGAGCTGCAGCTCCCGCAGCGCCAGCACGCGTTCCTGTAGCCGCGCCATCGTCAACGTCGTCACCGCTATGTGCTCGCCGTGATGCGCCTCGGGCAATCCCTGGCCCCGCATGTCGATATAGTGGGCGATGAGATGTTCGCCCTGACTGGCCGGATAGGAGCCGCCGCACAAAGTCATGCCAAGGCCCGACATGACCAGCGTGCGCACCAGCACTTCCGTCGCCTCAAGGTCGCCGGTCCCGAGTTCGCCGGCTTTGGCGATAAGCGCCTCCTCGTCCTCGGCCAGAAGCATGAACGGCGCCTCCCGGTAGGGCGTGCCGAGCAACAGATGCGCCATCAGCCAATCGGTCTGCGCGGTCGGCCGCGCCATCGAATCGCCGAAGCCGGCAGCGATCAGCCGGTGCGGCGCTCGCGCCATGACATCGAGATCGAGGAAGACACCGACCGGCAGGCTCGCCGTCAGCGATTTCTTCAGGCCGTCCTCTGTGATTGCCGCAGACACCGAGGTGTAGCCGTTCATCGACGGCGCGGTGCCGAACACCGCATAGGGCTTTTGGGTCAGGTGGGCGGCATATTTGGTGATGTCATTGATCGAGCCCGATCCGACCGCGACCAGACCGCTGGCGTCTTTCGTGCGGGCGATCACCGATCGCACGGTGTCCATGTCGGGATGCGGATGGCGCGGCAGGATGATCTTGTCGACATCACTGGAGCCGCGCAGCGCAATCGACACTCTCTCGCCGAGAGCCAGCCTTGTGTCGGGATCCATGACAACGGCGAGCCTGCGGCCGAGCGGCAGCGGCTTGACCAGCGCATCGGCTTCATCGCCGAGACCGCGCCCTATGACGATGGTCTTCAGCGGCACCGACAGCATTCCCTGGCTATCCGGGTCAGGCAGCGTGCCGGCAATAAGGCGATCGAGCATTTGTCTGGACATAGGATGCAGTCCGGTCAGTCAGCATGAAGCGGGGTCAGGGCATCGAACAAGGTGCGATACCGGCGGTAACTTCTGTCGTAGGCGGCCTTGGCGGAAGGATCAGGGTCGATCGTCTCGATGTGGCCGGCCAGCCTTTCAGCCGCCTGCTGCACTGAGGAGGTAAGGCCGATGGCTGCGGCGGCAAGGATTGCCGCACCGATCGGCGAGGCATCGGCCGCACCCGCGATCTCGACCGGCCTGCCGCTGACATCGGCACGGATTTGCGCCCATACCCGGCTGCGCGCGCCACCGCCTGAGAGCCGGATGCGATCCGTCGCGATATCGAGATCGTCCAGCCGGTCGACCACGTCGCGCATGGCAAAGGCACAGCCCTCCAGCACGGCACGGGCACAAGCGGCTTTGCCGTGGAAGGATGTCAGGCCGTAGAAAGCGGCACGCGCTTCGGCGATCCAGCGCGGCGCCATGGCACCGGACAACGCGGGCAAGAACAGCAAATCGTCGCTGCCGGCAACCACCGTCGCCGCCAGTTCCGACATCGCCGCCGGCGAATCGACGCCGAAGGTTGTTAGAAACCACGTCACCGCGCCGCCCGAGAGCCATCCGGGATTGGAGATGAAATAGCCGTCGCCGAGAAAGCCATGGGTCTCGACCAGGCCGCCGGGGTCGAGGCGAAGCGTGCCGGACACCGCGCCGACCACTTCGGCCGTGCCGAGATTGCAGGCGACGACACCGGGCACGACAACCCCGGCGCCTATGGCGGCCGAAAAATCATCGCCGGTGCCGACCGCCAGCGGCGTGCCCACAGGCAGACCGGTGAGCTCGGCGCCGGCGTGCGTCAAGGCGCCGGCGATCTCAGATGCATCGTCGATGCCGGGCAATTTATCTGCATCGATGTCGAAGGCCGCCAGCAGATCGCCGGCATAGTTGTGCTCCTTCAGCCCATAGAGCATGGTCGTCGAGGCCAGCGCGTGATCGATGACGGCACGACCGCACAGCGCCGCGACCACGAACGATACCGGTTGATGCCAGAGCGCCACCCGGCGCGCTTCGGGCAGGTTGCGCGCGGCCCAGCGGATTTTCGCCGCCATATGAGTGGCGTCCAGAACGAGACCGGTGCGCTCACGGATGAAGTCCGGATCGATGCCGGCGATCTCTCCTGCCGCCCGCCGGTCCATCCAGATGATGCACGGAGCCAGCGCCTCACCATTGCCATCGACCGCGACGCAGCCGTCGAGCTGGCCGGCAATGGCAATACCCTTGATGTCGGACGGTGCAAGCCCAGCCTTGTCGAGCGCGCCGGCAATGGCCGGCTTGAGCGCCGCCAGCCACAGCGCCGGGTTCTGTTCGGCCCAGCCGGGCGCCGGGAAGGCCGGCTGGTACAACACAGCGGCCTCGCCACGCAGCCGCAATTCGTCATCGACAACGATCGCCTTTAGGCTTTGTGTGCCGAGATCGATGCCGATGACTGGCATTAGACACGCTCGCAATCCGCGAGGACATCCCGCAGTTGCGAGAGGATAGAACCTTTCGTCGGCGAATAGGAGCCATCGAAAACCGCTGTGCCAATGGTAAAAGCGTTGGCGCCGGCCAGCTTGATTGCCTTGATGCGATCGGCTGATGCCACAGCGCCGGCGACGATCAGATGCCGCGACGGACCAAGCCCGCGCCGGGCTGCGCGCACCAGTTCGGCCGGGTCGGCCTCGGTGGCGCGATAGGCGAGGATGTCGCATCCCGCACAACCCTTCTCGGCGAAGGCGCGGCAGTCGGCCTCGACATCCTCAGCCGAACCGCCGAGCTTGGTCGGATGGCCGACCGGCCGCCCGGGAAAAGGGTAGTATTCGGTGCCGCTCCCCTCCAGCAACGCCATGATCTCGTCGACCTGGGTACCACCGAGCAGGCGCTGGATGCCGAGATCCCTGGCGATGCGCGCGGAATTAAGGCAGGCCTCAGCCGTCGTCGAGACAACTTCCATGTAAGTGGTGGCGCCTGTCCGGCCAATGGCGACAGCGAGCTTGCGCAGCACATCCGGCGCGACGCCAATATCCTTGAAGCCGACATGCTTCAGGCCGACCGGCTCAATCAAATCGACCAGGTCGAGACAGTCCTCGACCGTGCGATCGTTGCGCGTCAGCATGAAGATGAAGTCCATCCGAAAGGTCCCTCGCCTGGTCGGGAAAGCCGGTTTGCTGCCGGTCTGTTAACACCTCCCAACCATTTGTTGCAAGGTGCCACATTTTGATTTGCAGTACCACACATTTTATGACAAAACGGGCGCCGGCCCGCCAGGCACGACTTCTAGGGAGAGGGAAGAATGCTCAAGCCGCTGAGACGTACCGCGTCCAGACTGCTCGTCGCAGTCGTATTTGTGTGGCCCCTGACGTGGCAAGTGACACAAGCGGCCGCGTGGGATCTGAAAGAGGCGTCGAAACGCTATAGCGGCCAGACCATCCGCATGGTCGGCGAGGCGCTGCCGCCGCTCGAAGCGCTGAAGAAGATGGCGCCGGAGTTTGAAAAACAGACCGGCATCCATGTCGAAGTCGAGATGTACGAGCACTCGGAAGCCGTCAACAAGGTGCAGCTCGATCTCAACTCGCACCGCGGCCGCTACGACGTCATCATCCAGCCGCATCGCGAACTCGGCAAGTTCGCCACCAACAACCATCTGGTCGAAATCGCCAAGATGATGGCCGACCCGGCTTTGCGCGATCCGAGCTTCGAGCCGGAGAAGCAGCTCTACCAGACCGCCTGGCACGAAATCTCCTGGTATGACGGCAAGGAGTACGGCTTCCCCTTCACAGTGCTCAACATGTTCATGTGGTATCGCTCGGACCTGCTCGCCGATCCCAAGGAGCAGGCAGGCTTCAAGGCCAAGTATGGCTACGACCTCGCTCCCGCCAAGGACTGGAAGCAATACCGCGATATCGCCGAATGGTTCTATCGCCCCGACCAGGGTTTTTACGGCACCGCCCTGCAGGGCAAGCGCCATGAGGCACTGTGGTATGAGTGGCTCAATTTCCTTTATTCCTTCGGCGGCGACGTGCTCGACGTGAAGAGCGGCTCGGCCTGCGGCCCGGTCATCGTCAACAGCCCCAAGGCCGTCGCCTCGCTCGAATATTACAAGAGCCTGCTGCAATTCTCGCCGCCGGACAGCCTCAACTATTTCTGGGATGATGTCATGGCGCTGATGCAGCAAGCCAAGGTCGCCGAGCTGATCATGTGGAACGACGCAACCTATGCCGTGTCGGTCGACACCACGGCCTCCACCGTGGTCGGCAAGGTTGGCTTCGATCTCGTGCCGCAAGGCGACGGCGGGAAGATCGGCCAGGTCGAGGGCTGGACCTATCTGATCCCGGTCTATTCGAAGAACCAGCAGGCCGCCTTCCTCTTCGTCCAGTGGATGATGGGCTATGACCGCCAGCTCGAACAGCATCTCAATGGCGGCGCTTCAGGTCGGCCGGATGTCTATGCCTCCGCCGAGGTGCAGAAGCTGCCCTATGCCAAGGCTTCGATGGAGGCCAACGAGCATGCGGTGCCGAAGGCGACGCTGCCGCAATCGGCCGAGATGACCGACATACTAGTGCGCGAACTGTCATCCTACCTCGCCGGCGAAAAGGAGGCGCAGGCCGCCCTTGACACCGCCGCCACTGACATCTCGACACTGCTCGGTTCTTGCGCACCCATGACCTATCCGGCACGATAGGCCTTGAGATGTCGCGCAGAGGCTACCCGCACAAGCGGGTAGCCGTTCTTGTCCGCAGGAAACGCCCGTGACGAACCGCACTCCATCGCCGCGCGGAATGCCGCTTCTCGACCGTGGGGTGGGGCCGCTCTTGATGCTGCCGGCGACCCTGCTCGTCGTCGTCTTCCTGGTCGGCCCGTTCTACTACATGGTCTACACCGCGCTGACCGACCTCAGCTTCGCCGACGCCAGCCATGCCGGCGCCTTCGTCGGTTTCGACAATTTCCGCAAGCTGATGCGCAACGACCCATTCTTCTGGGCATCGTTCCTGTTGACGCTGAAATTCGTCGTCATCGCCGTCGGCCTTGAGTTCCTGCTCGGCTTTGCGCTGGCCTTCCTGATCTTCCGCTTCGTCGCCAGCCAGCGGCTTCTCACCACACTGCTGCTCATCCCGATGATGATCGCGCCGGTCGCCGTCGGGCTGATCTGGCGGCTGCTGTTGCAGGGCGATTTCGGCATGCTCACCTTCTACATGCGCAAGGTCGGTCTGCTGGCGCAGAATTCGGCGGTGCTTTCGGCACCCGACCTGGTGTTTCCGACCATCGTCGCCATCGATGTCTGGCAGTGGACGCCTTTCGTCACCCTGATCATGCTCGCCGGCATGATGAGCCTGCCGCGCGCGCCGTTCGAGGCGGCAATGATGGATGGCGCCAAACCGTTCCAGATTTTCCGAGACGTCATGCTGCCGCTGCTGCGGCCGGTCATCGCGCTCGTGCTGCTGCTGCGCGGCATCGACGCCTTCAAGGAGTTCGACAAGGTTTTCCTGATGACCGGCGGCGGTCCGGGAACGCTGACCGAGCTGGTCTCGATCTACGCCTACCGCGTCAATTTCCGTAACTGGGACCTCGGCTACGGCGCCGCGGTCGCCTTCATGATCTACCTCGTCGTGCTGATCCTGTGCTCGGTCTTCTACAAGGCCGTCTACTGGTCGAGCCGCAAGCAGGCGGCGGCGTTTTGAGGGCGCGGCGATGATCGATCAATCCACCAACCGCGCCTGGAAAAGCTTTGCCTGGGCGGTGTTGCTCGTCGCCGTCGTGGTGTCGCTGACGCCTTATGTCTGGATGGTGCTGGCGTCGTTCAAGAACCGCGTCGATCTTCTGTCTTCTGTGCCGAAATGGATTTTTTCGCCGACGCTTGCCAACTATCCCGCCGTCTTCATCGACAAGGGATACTGGCCGCTGGCGATCAATTCGGTGCTGATCTCGGTGTCGTCGACCATACTCTGCATCGTCATCGGCGCGCCAGCGGCCTATGGCTTTGCCCGCTCGGATTTTCCCGGCAAGGAAGACCTGTTCTTCTTCTTCCTGACCACGCGCATGGCGCCGCCGATCTCAATCGCCGTCCCGCTGTTCCTGTTCTTCACCTCGCTGGGCCTGATCGACACCATCTACGCCGTTGTGATCGCCCACACCTCCTTCAACCTGTCGCTCGTCGTCTGGATGATGCGCGGCTTCTTCGCCGAAATCCCCAGGGAGATCGACGAGGCCGCGATGATGGACGGCCGCTCGCGGCTCGGCGCATTCTTTTTCGTCGTCGCGCCGCTGGCCGCGCCCGGCATCGGCGCAACGGCCGTGCTCTGCTTCATCCTGTCGTGGAACGAGTTCCTCTATGCCTTCATCCTCGTCGCTTTCGACGGGCGGCCGCTGACCGTCGGCATACCGGGGCTGGTGACGCCGCATGGCACGCTCTGGGGACAGGTCGCGGCAGTCGCGATCGTGGCAACGCTGCCGATCGTGCTTTTCACGTTCCTTGTCCAGAAACAGCTCGTCCGCGGCCTCACCTTCGGCGCGGTCAAGGGTTGAAGGGATCTTGTATGGCAATTGTTTTCGACGGCGTCACCAAGGCCTTCCCGGACGGGACGGTGGCGCTGCAGGCGCTCGATCTTGCTTTCGAGCCCGGCGAATTCCTGGTTCTGCTCGGCCCGTCCGGTTCCGGCAAGACGACAGCCTGCCGGCTGCTCGCCGGGCTGGAGCGGCCGACCGCCGGGCGCATCATGGTCGAGGGCCTCAATGTCACCGACCTGCCGCCGCGCCTGCGCGGCATGGGCATGGTGTTCCAGAACTATGCGCTCTACAGCCATAAGAGCGTCTACGAGAACATCGCCTATCCCTTGCGCATCCGAAAGATGCCGGCCGCCGAGCTTGACCGCTGCGTCCGCGCCATGGCCGAGCTGCTCGAAATCACCCGTTACCTCGACCGCCGCCCTTCGCAATTGTCGGGCGGCCAAGCGCAGCGCGTGGCTGTGGCCCGCGCACTCGTCTGGCAGCCGAGCCTCTGTCTGATGGACGAGCCGCTGTCCAATCTCGACGCCTTGTTGCGGCTCCACATGCGCACCGAGCTGAAGCGTCTGCATCGCGAGCTGAAAAAGACCTTCGTCTTCGTCACCCACGACCAGGAAGAGGCGATGACGCTGGCGACCAGGGTCGCGGTGTTGCGCGAAGGCGCACTGATCCAGTACGACGACCCGCGCGAGATCTATCGGCGGCCTGCCAATCGCTTCATCGCCGAATTCATCGGCCGTCCAGCGATGAACACGTTCGATGGCGATGTCCGCGCCGGCGTCTTCCACGCCAGCGGTTTCACTTGCCCGCTTCCGGGAAAGCCTGATGGTCCCATCGTGCTCGGCATTCGCCCGGAACAGATCCAGCTTGTCGACGCGACTGCCGGCGACGCCATCCTGTTTGCCGTCGACGTCGTCGAACCGGTCGAGCCGGACGTGCTGATCTTCGCCAATAGCGAGGCCAACGCGCTGATCGTCAGGACTGTGAATGACGATCGCGCTTTCGATCCCGGCCAGCCGCTTTATCTACGCTTTCCGCCGGCAGCGCTGCACACATTCGATGCTGTGTCGGGAGCGCGGCTGCCGTGAGCACGCTGCTCGCTTTGGTGCCGCTGGCCGCCGCAGCCTTGGTCTGGTGGCTGTTCTACAGCTTCAACGGGTCGCGGCGCTGGTTCTCGACAGGCGAACTCATCTTCTGGGACGCCATTGCACTGGTAATCCTGCAGCTTGTCTGGCTGATCTGGTTCTGAATGCGCATTCCAGCAAAGCAGATCAGTAGCCCAGCGCACAACCGTCCTTGCGCGGATCGGAGGCACCGGTGAGCGTGCCCTTTTCCCAATCGATCAGCACCAACTGGCCGCCGCCATGCGGCTCCTCGGCGATCGAAACCTGATGGCCGCGCTGACGCAGGCCGGCGATCGCCTCAGCCGGAATCCCGCGCTCGGCCAGCACGGCATTGTCCTTGTAGAACACCCGTGGCGCATCCAGTGCCTGCTGCGGGTCCATCCCGAAATCGATCATGTTGGTCAGCAGATGGACATGGCCGAACGGCTGGTAGCCGCCGCCCATCACCCCGAACGGCATCACCACCTTACCCCCTCGCGTCGCCATGCCAGGCATGATGGTGTGCATCGGTCGCTTTCGCGGCGCGATACGATTTGGATGGCCTTCCGTGAGGCGAAAACTGCTGCCGCGATTCTGCAGCACGACGCCTGTCTTGGGACCTACGACGCCGCTGCCGAAGGAACCGAAGGTCGAGTTGATGAAGCTGACTGCATTGCGGTCGCGGTCGACCACGGAGATATAGACGGTGTCGCTGCGCGGCAGCTCAAGCTGCGGCAGATGCGTCATGGCGAGGGCCGGATCGATGGCGGCGCGCAGCCGCTCCGCATAGGCTGCCGACAGCAGTTGTTCGACGGGGACCTGGACGAAATCCTGGTCGCCGATGAAAGTATCGCGGTCCTGGTAGGCAAGCCGGCCGGCTTCGATCTCGAGATGCAGCCGCTCGGCGCTGTTCGGCTCCAATGACCCGAGCGCAACGCCGGAAAGCACGTTCAGCATGATCAACGCCGTCACGCCCTGATTGTTTGGCGGCATCTGACGGATGTCGTAGCCGCGATAGGACGTGTTCACCGCCTTGACGTAGTCGCCCTTGGTTGCAGCGAAATCGTCCAGCGCATGCAGCCCGCCCAGCGCGCCGAGACGCGCCACCAGATCGCCGGCGACCTCGCCCTCATAGAAGCCGGCGCGACCTTGCTTCGAGATTATGCGCAAGGTTTCCGCGAGTTCCGGCTGCCGATGCACATCACCGGCCTGTGGTGCCCGGCCGTTCGGCAGGAAGATCCGCGCCGCATGTTCGTCGGCGGCGAGCAGGGCGACCTCGTCAGCCCAATCGAAGGCGACGCGATCATGAACGACATAGCCTTGTTCGGCATAGCGAATGGCCGGAGCCAGCGCGGCGTCGATGCCCTTCCTGCCGTGATCTTCAAGCAGCCGGCACCACGCGTCGATGGCGCCCGGAACGGTGACGGCATGCGGTCCGGTTCCAGGCAGTTCGCCATGGCCCCGCTCCAGAAACCAATCGGCATTTGCAGCAGCAGGCGATCGCCCCGAGCCGTTGAAGGCCAGCACCTCGCCCTCGCCTTTGGGGCTGTAGAGCACAAAACAGTCGCCGCCGACGCCGGTCGATTGCGGCTCGACGACGCCTTGCACCGCCGCAGCGCACACAGCGGCATCCATGGCATTGCCGCCGGCGCGCAGCATGTCGATGGCGGCCAGCGTCGCCAGCGGATGCGATGTCGCCGCCATCGCTTCTGTCGCGCGAACTGGCGAGCGTCCGGGGAACTGAAAATCACGCATGCAATCGCCTCCAATGATTTCGCGCCCGCCGGCCGCAGCCTCAATGCTTGATGCGGTCGCGCATGGCGTACCACAACATCCCCAGCACATAGAGCGGGGCCCGCAGCGCCGTACCGCCCGGGAACGGCATCGGCGTCAGCGTCGAGAACAGGTCCAGCCGCGAGGCGTCGCCCGTAATCGCTTCGGCCAAGAGCTTGCCCGACAGCGTTGACAGGATGACGCCCTTGCCGGAATAGCCATGCGCGAAATAGACCTCGCCATAGTGCCCGACATGCGGCAGCCGCGACGTGGTCACCGACACCAGGCCGCCCCAGGCATGATCGATGCGGCAGCCCTTCAGTTGCGGGAAGGTGGCCTCCATGTGCGGCCGCACGAAGCCGGCGATGTCGGCCGGCGGCGATGGCGTGTAGCGCTCGCCGCCGCCGAACAGCAGCCGACCGTCCGCCGACATGCGGTAGTAGTTGACGACGAAGCGTGTATCGGACACCGCCACATTGGCCGGGATCACATTGCGCTTGCCCTCCAGCGGCTCGGTGGCGACGATATAGTTGCCGACCGGCATGATGCGGCTGTTGACGCGCGGCTCCAGCCCATGCAGCAGCGCGTCGCCGGCCAGCACGACATGTTTGGCCCTTACCGACCCCTTCGCCGTCGAGACCCGGATCGAAGGCGCGCGCTCCAGCTTTACCGCGACGGAATTTTCATGGATGACGACACCGGCCGCCACGGCGGCACGGGCAAGGCCGAGCGTGTAGTTCAGCGGATGCATATGGCCGCCAAGCGGCTCATACATGGCGCCATGATAGGGCGTGTCCACCTTGCCGCGTGCCTGCGCCGCCGACAGGATCTCGACGTCGTGGAACTTCATCACGCTCTCGAGGCATTTGGCCTCGTCTTCGAGATCCCTGAGGTCGGAGCCATTAACGGCACCGACGAGATGGCCGGTCAGCCGCAGATCGCAGTCGATGGTGTGGCGCTCGATGATGTCGAGCACCAGGCCCCGCGCCTCGAAGGCGAGGTCGAACAGCGCCTTCGCCCGCTCGGGGCCGTAGAGCTTGACCAGCCCCTTGGCGCCTTTGCGCAGGCCGGGGATCATCTGGCCGCCATTGCGGCCCGACGCGCCCCAGCCGATCTTGCCGCCTTCGAGCAGCACCACCTTCAGGCCGCGCTCGGCGGCATGAAGGGCGGCCGACAGGCCGGTGCAGCCGCCGCCGACCACCACCAGATCGGCGCCGACATCTCCCACCAGCGCCGGATGGTCCGGCGCCGGATTGGCGGTGGCGACATAGTAGGATTTGCCGATATCGAGGCCCGAATTGAAACCCGTTGAGCCGGAGGCCATGATCACACCTTCAGCAGCAAATGGTCGCGTTCCCAACTCGTCACCACGCTTTGGAACAGGTCGAGTTCGACGCTCTTGACGCGCAGATAGGTCTGGAAAAAATCCTCGCCGAGCAATGCCCGCACCGGCTCGCAAGCAATGAAACGATCAAGCGCCTCCTCCATCGTTTTCGGCAGCGTGCTTTTGATCTTGTAGGCATTGCCCGAGGCCTCAGCCGAGCGCGCCAGCTTCTGCTCGACGCCGAGATAGCCGGCAAGCAGCGAACCGGCGATCGCCAGATAGGGATTGCAATCCGCTCCCGGCAAGCGGTTCTCTACCCGCCGGGCGGCGCGGCCACCTGCCGGCACGCGCAGGCCGCAAGAGCGGTTGTCATGCGACCATTCGATGTTGGCCGGTGCGCTGTGGTTCGGCCGGATGCGGCGGAACGAGTTCACGTTGGGTGCGAACAGCGGCATGATCTCGGGCACATATCTCTGCAGGCCGCCGATGAAATGGCCGAACATTTCGGTGTCTGCATCATCTCTGTCGGCAAACAGCGCGGCGCCTGTCGTTTCATCGACGACAGACATGTGCAGATGCATCGAGCTTCCCGCCTGCGCCGCGATCGGCTTGGCCATGAAGGTCGCGTGCATGCCGCTCTGTTGCGCCGCTTGGCGAGTCAGCCGCTTGAACAGCAGCACCTGGTCGGCGAGCGGCACCGCGTCGCCGTGCAAGAGATTGATCTCCAGCTGCGCGGTGCCGGACTCATGGATCAGCGTGTCGAGCGGCAGGCCGGCGGCTGCGGCATAATCATAGACGCGCCTTATCACCGGCTCGAATTCTTCCAGCGCCACCATGTCATAGGGATGCTGCGAGCCCTCGGCGCGGCCATTGGCGCCAACCGGTGCCGTCAGCGGCTGGTCGGGATTCGGATTGGGCGCGGTCAGATAGAATTCGATTTCCGGCGCCACCACCGCGCGCCAACCGCGCTTCCGGTAGAGATCGAGCACGGCGCGCAGCACATGTCGTGGCGAGGCCATCCAGGGCTTGCCTTGCATGTGGAAGGCGTCGGCGAAGACATAGGCTTTGCCGACGCCACCGCCCGGCGCCAGGCACAGCGTCGACATATCAGGCACCATGCGCATATCCGGGTCTTGATAGGCAAAGCCTTCGTCGATGGAACCGGAGTAGCGGCCATCGATGCTGACCAGGAAAGCGCTGCTCGGCAGGTAGAGTGCGCGGTCTTCCAGCGCCTTGAGGAATTTCACCGTCGGCAGCGCCTTGCCGCGCAGCACGCCATTCATGTCGGGCACCAGGCACTCGACCTCCGTGATGCCGTGCTGGGCGAGCCAGGCCTTGGGATCGTTGCCGGTGAAGAGAGCGGTGTTGGTATTTTTGTCCTGCATTTTGGTTCACGTACCTATGAGAGAGAGTATGGCTTGCGCGGCCACATCCGTTCCAGGGGTCAGCGCCATCTTGGCAGCATTGTCCCTGAGGCGGGCGCGCATCGCATCGTCGGCCAGCAGGCCGAGAATGGCTCTCTCCAATCCCCCTTCCGTCCAGGCGTCGCGGCCGATATGGTCGCCGACACCTGTCTCTCCCGCGCGTTGCGCATTGTCGTGACCGTCCCAGCAATAGGGCATGATCAGCGACGGCACGCCGAAGCGCAGCGCCTCGCAAAAGCTGTTGTTGCCGCCATGGTGGATGAACAGGTCCGACTTCGCCACCACCGAAGGCTGCGGAAACCAGGCGTCGAGATAGACATTGTCCGGCACCGCGCGATAGGCGTCGCGCAGGCCGCCGGCATTGACGATGAAGCGCGCCGGCAGCCTGTCGAAGACGGCGAGCATGCGCTCGATCAGCCCGACATCCATCGCGCCGAGGCTGCCGAAGCTGACATAGACCAGCGGGCCGCCATTGCGCGGAAACACCGGCACCTCGAATGGCCCTTCCGAACGCACGCAGCCTTCGAGATAGACAAAGCGTTTGGGGTCGAGCGGCTCGGCCCGCTCACGCCGTACGATCGCTGGCGTCAGCAGCAGATTGAGGTCGGGTGATGTCTCGAGGAACAGGCCCTTGGGCAACGGCGCCAGGCCGGCATCCGCACGAAAACGGTTGAAGCGCTCATGCGCGGGTGCGGAGGCCGCGAGATAGCGCGCTTCGAACGCCGCACGTTGCGGGTCGTCGGCACCCATCCCCGAGAGATAGGGCGGCACCTCGGCATCCGGCAGTTCCGTCTCGGCACAGGAGACGACGCGCACCCACGGGCAGCCGGCGGCGGCGATCGCCGGGAACATGATGACGTTGTCGAGCACCACCGCGTCCGGCTTCAGCCGCGCCAGCAATTGGCGCAGCGGCGCCTCGGCGTTGACGGCGGTGTCGACGATCGCTTGCCAGGTCGGCGCGACATAGGTCTCGAGCTGGTCGATCGGGCTCAGCCGGAAATGCGGCAGGTGCCGGCGCACGAAGGCCTGCCAATAGCTCTGGCGGTCGCTGTCGCTCAGCGGCTCATCCGTCGGCAGATGGTATTCCTGGAAGCCATAGTCGGTAAAGACGCCGGAGAAGCCGGCATGGCAGATGAAGACGGGGCGAGCGCCCCGTGCGCGCAATGCCTGTGCGATACCGACGCAATTCAACGCGGCGCCGAAACTGGCTTCGGGAAACAGCGCGATGGTCGGGCTGGCTTTACGCGTCAATTATTCCTCTTCAATCCGGCCGGCTGATCATGCTGAACAGTGCGGGAGCTCCGCGGCTGGCTGCTTGCGGTCGCTGGCTGCGGGAGAGCCGCAGGTGGATGCGAAGCAGATCGGCAGCCACCTCATACTGCCGGCTTTCAAGATAGTCGAGTATGCCCGAGTGTTCGCGCAACGATTGCCGCAGCCGAAACACGTTGACGCCGGAATAGATGCCCGGCAGCCGGCGCAGGCGGAGATGATCGGCCAATGCATCCGACACAAAACGGTTGGCGCAGCCCTCGGCGATCATGCCATGAAAATCCATGTCCAGCCGCTGGAACTCGCGCGTGTCGAATGTCTCGTCCGGCAGCGCTGCAAGCGCTTCCATGCCTTGCCGCAACATTGCTGCCCGCGCCCCGTCCAGCCGAAAGCCTGGCGTCAGGATGGCCGCCGGCTCCAGCACCAGGCGGAACTCGTAGCTTTCGCCTTGCGCCTCCGGATCGTCCGGCGCGCGGCGAAACAACCAGGATTGCCCAGGCGCACGATCCAGAAGATTCTCGTCGGTCAGTTTGTTAAGTGCTTTTAGTACCGTCTTGCGATCAGCGTCGTAGCGTCGCATCAGCCCCGCGATGGTCACCGTCTGGTCCAACCGTCGCGCCGAGCGGTCGCGCAGGATGGCTTCGGCGAGCTCGTCTTCCTCCGCACTGGGTAGTTCGGCGGCAATGGCGGGCTGGGCGGCGAGGTCGACCGTCAGATGATAACCGCTGTCGGCCTCCCAGCGCACCACGCCCCGTTCCGCGAGCAGGCCGAGTGCGGCGCGTACGGGCGTGCGCGAGACATTGCACAGCGAGGCGATCTGCTGTTCGGGCAGGCGGGCGCCAGGCTCGAAGCCACGCTGCCGCGCCACATCCAGGATGCGCTGCGCCAGATCGAGATGGTTGGTGCGAGGTCGTCTGGCTACGGCTTGCATGACTTTTCTCGAATGCGAATGTGGCGCATTGGTCTGGCTGATCTCCTGAACAGGGACAATCGGCCAAATTCCTCCGTCGGTTGACAGATTATGGATTGACGTACTTTTTTCTGCAATAGTACTGTCGGCACAATCGGCGAGAAAAGACCGAGGGAACAGGATCGAGTCAGGCGCGCGCGTCGCCGGCCTTGGTCCGGCAAATGATTTCGACGATCAAACCGAATGGGAGACTGCCATGACCGCTACCAGCCTGCGGCGCCGTGCGCTCAATACATCCTCAATCGCTCTCGGTCTCGCCCTGACGCTCTCGGGGCCGGCCGCCGCAGCCGACCTCGTTATTTCGAACTGGGATGGGTACATGGCACCCGACGCCATGGCCGCTTTCAAGACCGCCACCGGCGTTGCCGGCGAAGTGGTGGTGCACGCCACCAATGAAGAGATCATGGGCAAGCTGATTGCCGCCGGCGGCAAGGGCTATGACGTGGTCTTCGTCTCCTCGCCCTTCGCCGAAGTATTAAACAAGCTTGGCCTGACCGAGCCGATCGACCATGCCAAGATCCCCAACCTCGCCAACCTCTATCCCGAAGCGACCAAGCTGCCGCACGATGCCGGCAACGCTTTCTCCGTGCCTTACACCTGGGGCACGACGGGCCTCTGCTACCGCTCTGACCTTGTCAAGACGGCGCCCACGAGCTGGAGCGACCTGCTCGCCCCTTCCGACGAGATGAAGGGCAAGACCACCATGCTGGCGACCGATCGCTGGCTGCTGGCCGCCGGGCAGCTCGACAAGGGCTATTCGGTCAACGAGACCGACCCGGCCAAGATGGCCGAGGTCAAGGACCTCCTGATCTCCGCCAAGAAGACCCTGCTCGCCTATGACGACACCACCTTCTATTCCAAGCTGGTTTCCGGCGAGGCGCTGATGGTGCAGGCCTGGGACGGCTGGTGCAATTACGGCATCGCCGACAAGCCGGAGATCAAATACGTCATCCCTAAAGAAGGTTCGGACCTGTGGGTCGACACGATGGTGGTGATGAAGGCGTCCGAGCACAAGGACGACGCCTTCAAGTTCATCAACTTCATGCTCGACGCCAAGAACCACGCCTGGGCGGCGCAGAACATCGACTACAAGGTGCCGAACAAGCCGGCGATGGAAAGCCTGCCGGCCGACTTCCTGGCCAAATTCCCCAACATGGCGATGCCGGTGGCCGATCTCGTCAAGTTCGAGCAGTTGCGTGACGTCGGCGAAGCCCAGCGCGACTATTCCAAGATCGTCAGCGAGATCAAGGCCGCGCAGTAAGCGGCGCAGACTTCACGGCCGGCAGCACTTCTGCCGCCGGCCCTGAGCGGTACCCGAGAAATTGTCCCAGACCCGACTTCGTTCCTCTCTGCTGATGGCCCCGGCGCTGGTCTGGCTGACCGCGCTGATGGTTATCCCATGCGCCCTGGTGCTGGCGCTCGCCTTCTTCCGGCGCGGCGTCTATGGCGGCATCGACTACACCTTCACGCTGGGGAATTTCGGGCTGGTCTTCGACCCGCTCTATGCCGGCATCTTCCTCAACTCAGCACGTATCGCCGGTACCGCGACGCTCATCGCAGTCGTGATCGGCTATGCCGCGGCCTATGCAATTGCCGCCGCACCGCGCCGGTGGCAGCCAATTTTCCTGTTCTTCGCCGTGCTGCCGTTCTGGTCCAACTATCTGATCCGCACCTATGCCTGGATCGTGCTGCTGAACCGCGAAGGGCTGATCACCCAGCTCTTGCGCTGGTTCGGCTACACCGGCGAACCGCCCTCGATGCTCTATACCGAAGGCTCGGTCATCGCAGGCCTCGTCTACAACTATCTGCCCTTCGTCATCCTCGCCTGCTACGCGCCGCTGTCGCGCCTCAACCCGGAACTGACCGAGGCATCGCGCGATCTCGGCGCCTCCGCTGCCACCACCTTCCGACGTGTCATCCTGCCGCTGACCGTGCCCGGCATCGCTGCGGGTGCTGTCTTCGTCTTCGTGCTGTCGATCGGCAATTTTGTCACCCCGGCGCTGCTCGGTGGCGGCCACTTCCAGATGATCGGCAACCTCGTCTACGACCAGTTCCTGACTGCCAATGACTGGCCGTTCGGCGCAGCGCTCGCCATGGCGCTGATCGCCATCATGCTTCTGGTGCTGATGGCGCAGGCGCTCGCCGCCGACCGCGCCGCGGGGCGTGCGGCTGAGGCAAGGGGCGACGTCGATGGCTGAGCGCTGCGCAATTCTTGCCTTCTCCCCGTTCACGGGGAGAAGGTGCCCCAAAGGGGCGGATGAGGGGCGGCGTCAACCTTTGCGACGCTCAGCGCTGCCCCTCATCTGCCTGCCGGTATCTTCTCCCCGTGAACGGGGAGAAGGACTCTGGTCGTTCGCTTGCCTTCCAATTGCCGGAGGCCGGCGATGACCCATTCCTTCACCCGTACGCTCGGCATGCGGACGATTCTCACCCTCGTCTTCGCCTTCCTCTACATCCCGATCGCCGTGCTGGTGGCGCTGTCCTTCAACGAAGGCGGATTGCCGACGGCATGGTCGGGCTTCTCGCTGAAATGGTACATTTCGCTAACTTCGAACAGCGCCATCCTGTCTGCAGCGCTCAACACGCTGATCGTGGCGCTGGTCTCGACCGCAATCGCCACATTGCTCGGCACGCTGCTGGCGATCGGCGTCGAGATGCGCCGGCAATATGGCAAAGGCCTCGAAGCCCTGATCTTCGCGCCGATGATCATCCCCGACATCGTGCTGGCGATTGCGCTTCTCTCGTTCTTTTCGATGCTCAACCTCACCATGGGCCTGCACACCATCATCCTCGCCCATGTCGTCTTCAACCTCGCTTTCGTCTGCTCGGTGGTGCGCGCAAGGCTGAAGAGTTTCGACTGGTCGATCGTCGAGGCCTCCGCCGACCTCGGCGCCTCGGCTCTGACCACCTTCCGGCGTGTGACATTGCCGGTCATCGCGCCGGCAGTGATTGCCGGCGCTCTGCTTGCCTTCACGCTCTCGGTCGACGAGTTCATCATCGCCTTCTTCACCGCCGGTGCCGGCCGCGCCTCGACGACGCTGCCGATGCAGATCTACGCCATGATCCGCTTCGGCATCACGCCGGAGATCAACGCGCTGGCGACCATCGTCATGGCGGTATCGATCACCGCGCTGACCCTGTCGCAGCGGATCAACCGTGGGATCATCGGCCAATGAGCGAACCGCGCACGCTGCTGGCCATTGATAACGTGTCGAAGACGTTCGGCCGGGTCACCGCCGTCGACGGCATCTCGCTCGATATCCGCGAGAACGAGTTCTTCGCGCTGCTCGGTCCTTCCGGCTGCGGCAAGACCACGCTGCTGCGCATGCTGGCGGGCTTCGAGACACCTACGGGCGGCCGCATCCTGCTCGACGGCAAGGACATCGCCCGGACCCCGCCCAACAAGCGGCCGGTCAATCTGATGTTCCAGTCCTACGCGCTGTTCCCGCACATGAGCGTGCGCGCCAATGTCTCCTACGGGCTGGAGATGGAGCGCTTGCCGAAAGCCGAAATCCGTTCCCGCGTCGACGCCATTCTGGCCACCACCGAGCTTGTCCCCTGCGCCGACCGTAAGCCTGAGCAATTGTCGGGCGGCCAGAAGCAGCGCGTTGCGCTTGCCCGCGCCCTGGTCAAGCGGCCGCGGCTGCTGCTGCTCGACGAACCGCTGGGCGCGCTGGACAAGAAACTGCGCGGCGCCATGCAGTTGGAGCTGAAGCGCCTGCAGCACGAAGTCGGCATCACGTTCGTCATTGTCACCCACGACCAGGAAGAGTCACTCGTCATGGCCGACCGCATGGCGGTGCTGAAGGACGGCAGACTGCTGCAATGCGACACACCGCACGCGATCTACGAGCATCCCGCCGACCGTTTCGTCGCCGACTTCATCGGCGTGATGAATTTCGTACCGGGCAAGGTGTCTGCGGATGGCGTGATCGCCGCGAACGGCGCGCGCATTGCCGGCAAGGTTCCCGCCGCGCTTTCACCCGGCGCTTCCGCCGTGGCCTCGGTGCGACCCGAACGCATCCGGCTGTTCCCGTCACCCGAGACCGCCAACCGCACCGCCGGCATGGTCGAGGCGCTGGCCTATCACGGGCTGGACCTGCAGTTGCATATCCGCACGCCTCTGTCGCCAAAACCATTTCTGGTGCGCGTCACCGCCGATGCCGCCGACCGCCGGCCGGTCTCGTCGGGCGATCAGGTCGAACTCGGCTGGGACGCCGCCGATGTCAGAATTTTTCAGGAATAGGAGAGCTTGATGGCGCAGAAGACGATCGCGTTTTTTCCCGAAGCGGCCTACGGCCCGGCGCTCAATTCGGTCGGCATCGCGCAAGCGGTCGAGGCGCGCGGCCATAAGGCAGTGTTCCTGTCCGACCCCGGCTTTGTCGATGTCTACAAGGGTTACGGCTTCGAAGCGCATCCGGTGAACCTGTCGGAGCCGATGCCACCCGAGCAGATGGCGAAATTCTGGGAAGACTTCATCAACGGCCACATCCCGAACTTCCGCAAATCGCCCTACGATCAGGTCGACAATTACGTGAAGGATTGCTGGACCGCGATCGTCGACAGCGCCAAATGGGCGCAGAAGGATTTGCCGCGAGTCCTGGCCGCCATCAAGCCTGATGTCATTTGCGTCGACAATGTCATCCTGTTTCCGGCCATCAAACAGTTCGGCAAGCCTTGGGTGCGCGTCATCTCCTGCTCGGAAAACGAGATCGAGGATGAGGACATCCCGCCGCATCTCTCCGGTTGCGGCGAGAACGACCATGTGGGCCACCAGCGCTATCGCGATCATTTCAATGCGGTGATCAAGCCCATCCACGACGACTTCAACGCCTTCCTCACCGCAAACAATGAAGCGCCATACCCGGTCGGTCAGTTCTTCGAGACCTCGCCCTATCTCAATCTGCTGCTCTATCCCGAAGCGGCAAAGTTCAAACGCCGCCATCCGCTTGATACGACGAAATTCCAGTATCTCGAAGGCTGCGTGCGGCAGGAAAAGCCATACGCCGTGCCGACCTTCGCCGAGAACAATGACGGGCCGCTGCTCTATGTCTCCTTCGGCAGCCTCGGCGCCGGCGATGTCGATTTGTTGAAGCGCATAATCGCAACACTGGGCAAGACCTGTTACCGCGCGCTGGTCAATGTCGGCGGCTACAAGGACCTGTACACGGATGTGCCGGACAACGTCGTCGTCGAGAGCTGGTTTCCGCAGCCTTCAGTCATCCCGCAGGTCGATGCCGTAATCCACCATGGCGGCAACAACTCGTTCACAGAGTGCCTCTATTTCGGCAAGCCGGCCATCATCATGCCCTATGTCTGGGACGGCCACGACAACGCCACCCGCGTCCAGGAAACCGGCCACGGCTTCGGCATGCCGCGCTATGACTGGAGCGACGCCCAGCTGATCAGCAGGATCGAAGCCTGCCTGACTGACCCCAAGATGAAGATCAGGCTGGCGAAGACCTCGGCGCAGATGCAGGCCCAGAACGGGCCTGAGAAGGCAGCCGGGCTGCTGGAGGCGCTGCTGTGACCTCCTCCGCCCCGCATCTCTACCAAGCCTCCACCCGCACCGACCTCGTCGACTGGGGCGCCCAGTCCGACGCGCTGGACGGCGCGTCGCACTCGACCGGCAGGCTTGTCCACAAAGGACCCAACAACCAGCCGGAATCCGGCATCTGGATGTGCACGCCCGGCCGCTGGCGGCTCTCGATTCCGCGCGACGAATTGTGCCATTTCGTCGCCGGCCGCGCGACGTACCGGTCGGATGCCGGGGAGGTGGTAGAAGTCGCAGCCGGGACCGTGGTCATGTTCCCTGCCGGCTGGACAGGCGAATGCACCGTGCATGAGACCATGCGCAACGTCTACATGCTGGCTTGAACAGCAACGGAGCTTCCCAATATGCCGACACCGCACTGGCCAAAGGCCTCGACCGTGAAACTGGAGGACTGGGGCGGGGGCAGCAACACGCTTGCCGGCTCGCCGCGCGCCTCGGGCAGGATCCTCTCGCAGAACCCGGACGGCTCAAGCGAATGCGGCCTGTGGTCGTGCACGCCAGGCAGCCGCAAGGTTACCTTTGCCGCCGACGAGTTCTGCCATTTCCTGTCGGGCCGCGGGACCTATGTCCGCGAGAATGGCGAAGAGATCCCGGTCGAGGCCGGCATGCTGGTGTTCTTCCCCGCCGGCTGGGCCGGCACCTCCACCATCACGCAAACACTGACCAAGGCCTTCATGTGCCGCTGAGCACTTTTTTAAAGGAAATCGCCATGACCACGCCCATCATGCAATCCCCGCTTGCCATCACCGACCTCGTCGACTGGGGCGTCATCCCGACCATGATCGAGGGCGTGTCCCACACCTCGGGCAAGCTGCTCTACAAGGGGCCGGAGGGCCGTTCGGAATGCGGCCTGTGGGTCTGCACCCCCGGCAAATGGCACTGCCATGTCACCCGCGACGAGTTCTGCCACTTCCTCGAGGGCCGCTGCACCTATGTGCACGAATCGGGCGAGGTCATCCAGATCGAGCCGGACACGGCGGCGTTCTTTCCTCAGAATTGGAAAGGCGTCTGCACCGTCCATGAGACCATCAAGAAGGTCTACATGATCCGCTGAGCGGACCTGAAAGGACGACCATGCAATTCTCCGCTGAACGGCCGGCTTTCTTCGTCAATCCGGACTACCGGCCGATGACCGGCACGGCAAAACCGGTGATCGATCCGGCGACGCTGGAGACCGTCGGCTCGATCTCCGCCGCAACGGACGGTGAGGTCGATGCGGTGCTGTGTGCCGCAACCACGGCACAAGCCGCCTGGAAGCAGCTCGATGCCAAGAGCCGGGCAAAGCATCTGCATGCGGTCGCCAACGCCATCGAGGCGGCGGACTTCACGCGCTGCGCCGAGCTGATGGTGCGCGAGATGGGCAAGCCCTATCCCGAAGCGATCGGCGAGATCGCCAATTGCGCGCCGATCTTCCGCTACTATGCCGAGATGGCGCGCGACGACGCCGGCAAGATCGCCGGTACGACGCAGGCCGGGTCGTTCCAGTATGCGCGGTACGAGCCGTATGGCGTCTCCGTGCACATCATGCCTTACAACTTCCCGATCCTGCTGATGTGCTGGACCGTCGCGGCCTCGCTTGCCGCCGGCAACGGCTGCGTCATCAAGCCGGCCGAAGCGACGACGCTGTCGACGCTGGACTACATGACGGTGTTCCGTTCACTGCCGGAAGGGCTGGTCGCCTGCCTGCCTGGCACGGCCGCCACCGCGCAGGCGCTGATCGCCTCCGAGCGCACCCACGCTGTCGCCTTCACCGGCTCGGTCGCCGCCGGCAAAGCCGTGGCAGTCGCCTGCGCCGAGCGCATGAAGCCTTGCGTCATCGAAGCCGGCGGCAGCGATCCGCTGATCATCAGCGAGCACGCGCCGCTCGACGTGGCGGCAGCCGGCAGCGTCACCGCCGCCTTCCACCTGACCGGCCAGGTCTGCACCTCGGCCGAACGCTTCTTTGTCGTCGACTCGGTTCACGATCGCTTCGTCGAGCTGTTCGCCGAGAATACGCGGGCGCTGCGCATCGGCAATGGCATGGACAAGACCGAGATCGGCCCGCTGGTCAGCGAAGCCGCCCGGGCGAAAGTGATGCGGCTGGTCGATGATGCTATCAGCAACGGCGCTATAGCCGTTGCCGGCGGGCGCATTCCGCCGGCGCACAACACTGGCTGGTTCTACGAGCCAACGATCCTGACCGGCGTCACCCCCGATATGGCGATCGTGCGCGAAGAGTGTTTCGGACCGGTCGCCGCGATCTGCCGCGTCAAGGATTTCGACGAGGCGATCCGGCTTGCCAATGACAGCCCGTTCGGCCTCGGCGCCTCGGTGTTCACCACCGACCTCGCTGAGGCGCATGAGGCGGCCGAGCGGCTCGAGGCCGGCATGGTCTGGGTCAACAACCCGCTGATCGACAATGACGCCTTGCCCTTCGGCGGCTGGAAGGCATCAGGCCTTGGCCGCGAGCTGGGACGCCAGGGACTCGACGCCTTCCGACGCTCCAAGATGGTCATCATCGACCACAGACCGGCGATCCAGGACTGGTGGTATCCTTACCCCGACAGCTGGTTCCGCGAGACAGGCGGCCGCAAGCACGTGTGAGCCCGGCCAGTCCATAACGTAAGCTGATGCTTACGCATCTGCCGAGATAGGCCGGCTATTTCAACGCTTGAAGCTTGTCGATCGCGGCAGTGAATCCGGCAAGCGAGACCGGAATGGTCACCGGCTTGCGCGTCACCGACTCCATGCCGATGTTCAGGTTGGTTCCCGATTTCATCGCCTTGACGAGGTCCGCCGACAAAGGGGTCGCGGCATAGGCGCCGTTCTGGTCGCTGGTCTGGATGGCGATGGTCGTCTTCTGCCCCTGGTCGATCTGGTACGAGGCGCCGGAAGGCAGGAACAGCCCGTGCGGCAAGGCCAGCAGCATGGCGAGGTTGCCATTGCCGTTGTCGCGGCGAACCGTAACGGTAAGAACGCGCTGCCCCGTCTTGGCCTCGGTAAGGTTTTGGGAGACCTGGCATTGAAGCTCGATGCCGGCCGATCCGCTGGCGCAGTTTAGCGCCCACGGATTGCCTTCTGCAGGCTTGGTCTCGGCAGATGTGGTTGACTTCGGCTCTTCGGCAAGCGCCGACCCTGCCGTCACGACCAGCCATAGCGCGCCGACCCAGGCGGCCCGGCCACAAACGGTTCTCAGCAATGAAGCCACCCGATCCTCGTCGTGTCAGGGTTTCGCCGAGCGCGTTGATACAACAGCCGAGCCTGGCGGGGAAGCCAATACGGTACATGAGCTCGGGCTAAATTACTGTTGCTGACTTGTCACAATAAACAACTTTGAAATCTTGTACGTGTTAAGCAAACAATCATGCTCGCTATACACTGGGATTCGGATAGTATTAGCGACGGAGCGTGTACTCGTCGGGGTTCGCAAGGGATGGAGACGACCGAGAAAACTCGGCAGATCAATGGCATGGCGACGCACGGAAGAAGCTTCCGGGCGAATAGCAAGTATCGCCGGTCAGGTTTTTCCAGGCATCTCTGGAAGACGACTGCGCTGTCCACTCTGGCACTTGCCCTTTCCGGCATAGCCGCCCATGCCGGCGACACCGGACTGTGGCAGCCGCAGGTCCGCGCCATCATCGGCGCCAACAACAATGGCGGCAACACGGCGATCGAGGGTTTCCTGCCGCTGAAGCAGAACCTCGAATCCGTTCTCTTTCTCGATGTGCGCTCGAAATACGATTTCGACGACGGCTTCGGCCAGGACGTCGGCCTCGGCGTTCGCCGCATCGTGAATCCGGATCTGATGATCGGCGGCTACGCCTATCTCAACATCCAGAACCACGACAGTCACCAGTTCGTCGCCTCGACGCTCGGCCTCGAGGCCATCACCTCAAAATACGATGCGCACGTAAACGTCTATCTGCCGATCAGCGGCGACCGCAGCACGGCCGGGCAAGAGTCGAGCCTGTCGCTGGTCGGTCATCAGCTGATCGAGCAGATATCGGCCATCGCCCACCGCGATTACGCGGCCTGGGGCATCGAGGGCGAGGTCGGCGTTCAGGTGCCGCTCAACCTGCCCGAGAACCATTCACTGCGTTTCGATGTCGGCGCCTACCATTTCGGCGATCCCGACGGCGACGACGGCAGCATCACCGGCGCCAAGGCCGGCCTGGAATATTCGATCGGCGACGTCATCGGCAAAGGCACGTCGCTGACCTTCACCGGCGAGGTGCGCAACGACAACCGCGATGACACCCAGTTCGCCGGCAGCATCCGGCTGACGGTGCCGCTCAACGCTTTCGACAAGGGCTCGTCTTCGGCCGATGACGGCGCCGAGCCGGTCTATCCGGTCAGCCCCGGCCTGCGCAAACGCGTCAACGAGCGCGTACGCGGCGACATCGGCGTTCGCATCGAGAGCCAGGACAAAGTTACCGGCACGTCGACGCGGGTGGCGATCAATGCCGCCACCAACACGGCATTCGGCCAGTTCTTCTTTGCCGATGGTGACAACGACGCGCTCGGCCTCGGCACGATCGGCGACCCGACCACGCTCGACAATGCAGTCGCCGGCGCCGGCGCTAACGGCGTCGTCGTCGCGCTGGGCGGCAAGGGCAACATTACGACAGCCGGCGTGACGCTCGCCAACGGACAGACCGTTATCGGCGGTGGCGGCGGTGTCCAGGCGCGGCTCGCCGACGGCAGCATCGGCACCTACAATTTCGGCGGCTCCAACGGCACCATCCAGGGCACTAACCCCGCCAACAACGTCCTGACGCTCGCCAATGGCAACACGCTGAGCGGTATCACCATCACCGGCGGCAAGGACGGCATCTTCGGCAACAACATCGCCGGCGCCACGCTGACCAACGTCACGGTCACCGGCACCGGCGGCCACGGCGCCGACTTCACCGGCACATCGACCGGCGTCAATGGCTCGAACTTCACCGCGACCGGCAACGGCCTCGACGGACTGCATATCGAAGGCGACGGCACCTATAACTTCACCGGCACGACGCTGCTGCAGGGCAATGGCGACGACGGCCTGGATATAACCGGCCACGGCACCTACACTTTCGCCACCCTCAACGCGCTCGACAACAACGATGCCGGCATTACCGTGAAGGGCACCGGGATCGCCGGCTCGATCACCATCACCGGCGGCCAGGTGTCGGGCAACAAGGGGCTCGGCGACGACGGGGTCGGTGTCTTCATCGATCCGATCACCGCCCATATCGTGCTGGATTCGATCACCCAGACCGGCGGCGCATCGGGCGTCGTGCTCGAGAATCTTTCGGGCAGCTTCACCGTCAACGGCGCGACGACGATCTCGAACACGACCGGACCGGCCATCGCGATCACGGATTCGCCGGCCGCGATCCGCTTCGGCGACATCGACATCATCAATCCCGGCACCGACGGCATGGTGTTTGCGGGCGCCAACACATCGATAATTGCCGGCAACATCGTCATTGCTGGCCTCGGCTCCGGCGTCGGCCTCGATTTCTCCGGCAGCCAGACCAATTTCAGGGCGCAGTCGCTCAACATCACTGGCACAGGCGCCGCCGGCTCGATCGGCATCGATCTGTCTTCGCCGAGCGCGGGCGGGGCGACGATCGTCATCACCGATGGCGGCGCGATCGCCAATGTCGATACCGGCGTGCGCTTCGGCATTTCCGGCTCGCTGGCCAATTCGGCCAATGCCCAATTCAGTTTCGGCGGCGGCTCGATTGCCGGCATCACCGCCTCGCTCGACGCGCGGGGGCTCAACCAGACGCTCGGGCTCTATGCTTTCGGCTCGACGACCTTCAGCGGCCCGCAGCTGTTCGACCAGCAGAATGTGATTTTCGTCGGCGCGACCGCGACCGGTTCGGGCACCGGATCCTCGCTGCTCGATCTGGCGACGGTCGCGACGGCCGATGCCAATACCGACGGCACCGCGATCTTCGTGCTGGTCAATCGCGGCACGGACATAGACGATGCGGACGCTTTCTCGCTGAGCGCCGGCCAGACGCTGGCTTCGTTCGGCAACGGCCGCACGTTCTCGCTCGGCGGCATCCCGATCAATGTGACGGGCGACAATGTCGTGCACAGCAGCACCGTCTCCGACGCCGGCGGCGCAGCCACGCTGACCAATAGCGGTGCCGGCGACACGGTGACGCTCGCCAACAATACCTCGCTGCTCGACTTCAACCTGTCCAATACCGGTGGCGGCAACGCGGTTCACGGCAGCGCCGTCAGCAATGTCACAATGACGGGCCTGGCCGTCAGCGGCGCCGACCTGAACGGCTTGCTGTTCGACGGCACCAATACCGTTACCGCCACCAACCTCAGCTCGACCAACAATGGCGGCGCCGGCTTGTCGATCCAGGGCGACGGAACCTATTCGTTCAACGGCACGACGACGCTGTCGAACAACGGCACCGACGGCCTGTTGATCAACGGCAACGGTACCTACGGCTTCGAGACGCTTGACGCCAAGGTCAATGGCGGCAGTGGCGTCGACGCCACATCGACGGGCGCCGGCAAGCTGACGACCACTGGCGGAACGATCTCCGGCAATGGCGGCAACGGATTCAGCGCATCCCAGATTGGGCTCGATGTCACGCTGACCAGCCTCAACCAGATTAGTGGCGGGACCGGTGTCGGCCTCACGAACGTCACCGGCAGCTTCGATATCTCCGGCTCGACGACGATTTCGAACGTCGCAAACGGCATTGTCATCCAGAATAGCTCGGCAACGGTAGGCTTTGGCGGCAATGTCACGGTCACCGCTCCTTCTGGCTCTGGTATCATACTGGCTGCCAATTCCGGTGCCATCACTTTCGGCGATGTCGCGATCGACCAGCCGGGCCAAAACGCGATCGACATTTCCGGTACGAACGGCACGATCAGCTTCGCCAACATCGACATCACCGGCCTGCCGACCGGCAAGACCGGGCTCGACCTGTCGGGCAGCCAGTCGACCTTCACCGCCACCTCGCTCGACATCACCGGCGCCGGCACTTCGACCGGCATCGACCTTTCCGGCACCACCGGCGGCTCGGTGACGATCGGCACCGGTGTGATCTCCGCCGGCACCGGCGTCCAGATGGGCACCAACGGCGCGGCAGGCACCAGCGCAAACACGACCTTCTCGTTCGGCGCCGGTGTCGGCACCAGTTCGATCACCGGGACGACCGCCTCGCTCGACATGCGCGGCCTGCTGGCCGGCAACGGCACCTATGCCTTCAACGCCACCCATCTGGTCGGCCCGCAGCTGTTCGACACCGCCAACGTCATCTTCGTCGGCGCAGCAAACACCGGGACCGGCTCCGGCGCGAGCGTTGGCGACCTTATCAACGCCGACGCCGCCGACGGTCTGACGACCGAAGCCAACACCATCTTCGTCCTTGTCAACAACGGCGCTGGAACCATCAACACCGATGCCGACGGCTTCACGCTTGCCGACGGCCAGCAGATCGTCTCCTTCGCCAACGGCAACACCGTCGCTCTCGGCGGGCCGCCGGCCAACGTCACCGGCGCCGAGGTGGTTACTTCGGGCACCCAGGTCGATCCGTTCGGCAATGGCGCCGCCACTCTCAACAACTCGGCCGGCAGCACCATCGATCTCGCCAACGGCAACCGCGTCGCCGACCTCAGCGTCAGCAATGCGGGTTCGGGCTCGGCGATCAACGGATCGAATGTAAACGCGGCCACCATCACCGGGGTGACGATCAGCAGCGCCGTAACCGGCATCGACCTGACCGGCGCAACGGGTGCGATCAACATCACCAACACGACGATGGGCGGCGTCAGCGGCACCGGCCTGCTGGCCAGCAACTTCGGCGACACCGGCACCTTCAACAATTTGGACATCACCGGCGCCGGTATCGGCGTCAGCGTCACGGGCGGTTCCACGGGCACGCTGACCTTCGACAATGCGAGTTCGATCGCCGGCACGACGGGCACGGCGCTCAGCATTCTTGGGGCAACGCCTAACCTCACCTACAACGGCACCATCAATCAGACGAGTGCCGCGAGCGCGGTCATGATCAGCGGCATGACCGGCGGCTTCGCCACCTTCGCCGGCCAAATCACCGCCAGCACCGGCGCGGCCAACGCCATCGACCTGACCGGCAATGCCGGCGGCACGATCAATTTCACCGGCGGGCTCGACCTCACCACCGATGGCGGCCTTGCCTTCAGCGCCATCAATGGCGGCACGCTCACCGTCACCGGCACCAACACGACCGCATCTGGGCTCGGCCCTGTCGAAAACGGCATCCATCTCGGTGGCGCCGGCGGTTTGACCATCGGCGCAGGCGGCGTCATTTTCGACAGCGTCACCGTCGACGGCTCAGGCGGCGCCGTGCAGACCAGCATCCTCATCGAAAACACCAGCGGCGGCAGCGTCACCTTCGGCGCTGTCGACATCAATCGCGTCAATGGCGACGCCATCCGCCTCACCAACGTGGCCAACGCCGTTACCTTCAATGGCACGACGACGATCGACACGGTTGTTGGCGGTGGCCCCGGCTTCGGGGTGCAAGGCAGCGCCGCGACGGTCAATGTCAACAATCTGGTGACGACGCTGGTTTCGGGCGACGACGTCAGCCTGACCAACAACACCGGCACGATCAACATCGGCGGCACCATCACCGGTTCCGGCACCGGCAACGGCGTCGTGGTTTTTGGCGGCAGCGCCGCGATCACGGTCTCGGCCAACATCTCCAGCTCGGCAACAGCACCAGGCACGGCGGTCAAGATCGACGGCACCATCGGCGGCTCGGCCCAGTTCAGCGGCAGCGTCACGTCGACCGGCACCGGAAATCTGTTCGCCATCGGCTCGACATTGCCCCCGGCAGGCGGTGCGTTCAGCTTCACCGGCCCGACCCTGTCGGCGAGCGGTGGCGGCGGCGCGGTGGTCGGTGGCCTGATCGGCACCGCAACGTTGAATGTTACCACCCCGCTATCGATCACCAATGCCTTGGGCACCGGCCTGTCCGTCTTCGGTGTCGCGAGCACCGCATCGGCAACCTTCGGGGCGGTGACCGTGACGGGCGCCGGCGGCTTCGGCATCAACATTGTCGGCAATGCCGGCCCGGTGACCTTCGGCACGACCCAGGTCACGCTGGGCACCACGAGCGGCACTGCCGGCATCAACTTCGCCGGCACCAACAACGATGTCAGCTTCGGCACGACCACCATCGACGATGTCGGCGCCAACCAGACCGGCATCGACTTCAGCGGCTCCTCGACGACGGCCGATTTCGGCCTGACGACGATCACCGGCCTGGGCGACCTGACCTCGCGCGGCATCGACCTGTCGTCGACCACCGGCAACAAGGTCATCACCTTCCTGCAGGGCTCGAAGATCGACAATGTCGGCATCGGCGTCGAATTGTCGTCCGGCCAGACCACGGCGACCTCCGCCAATGCCAACTTCACCTTCGGCGACGGCGATTCGACCGACGGGCTGGAATCCTTCATCATCGCCGCCGCCGGCGGCTTCACCGTCAACACGGTCGGTCTCGATCCGACGCTCGGCAACTACGATTTCGACGACGTGTTCTTCACCGGCAGCGCCAACCTCGCCACCGCGCCCGGTTCGATCACGCTGGTCTCGCAGTCGGGCGGCTTCATCGCCGCCGGCACGACCGGCAATCTCAGCATGGGCGTCAACACCATTTCGCTCGCCGCCGCCGATGCGCTGACCGGCACGCAGAACTTCGCCTTCGTCGGCACGATCAATCTCGGCGCCACCGCCTTCACGCTCGATTCCGGCCAGACGATCACCGGCTTCGGCAACAGCAATGTGGTTTCGACCGGCACGATCCAGCCGGCCAACGTCCAGGGCAATCTCGGCGCCACCGGCGGCAACATCACCGGCGACGAGGCCGTGGTCAGCGGGACGGCCAACCTGATGCAATTGCTCGGCGACAACGCCGTGCGCCACACCGCTTTCGACTTCAGCAGCGCGACCGGTGCCGCCTTCCTCATCGATCAGAGCGCGGTCGGCTTCAGCAATGCCAGCGGCATCACCATCGAAGGCGTGACGATCAGCAACGTCGCCGCTGGTCAGACGGCCATCCAGGTCGCCGGCCTCAACGGCAATCTGTCGATCATCAACAACAACATCAACGTTGCCGGCACGCTGCTCGACGTCAACGGCGGCACCGGCACCATTTCGGTGTCGCGCGGCATCCTGCCCAACAGCGCCACTCCGGGAACGCTGACCGGTGGCGGCATCAATATCGCCAACCGCACCGGCGGCGCGGTGACCTTCACCGACCAGGTGACGATCACCGGCGGCAACGGCGTTTCGATTTCGGGCGGCAGCGCGGCAGCTGCGGTCAACTTCAATGGCGGCCTCGACATCACGACATCGTTGGCCACCGGCCTCAGCCTTTCGGGACTGAATGGCCTCACCGTCGCCAATGCCGGTTCGACGACGATCAACGCCACGGGCCAGACCGCGCTGTCGCTGCAAGGCACACTCGGCGCCGGCGGCGTCAATTTCGACAGCATCACCTCGAGCGGCGCCACCAGCGGCATCATCCTCAACGGCGTCACCGGGGCGGTGAATGTTTCCGGCGCAACCAGCATCACCGGCACCGGCAGCTTCGGCATCGACGTCACCGGCGCCAACACCGGCACGTTCACCTTCAACACGGTGACGGTGAACAACGTCGCGACGACCGGCGGCGGCATAAACTGGGTCAGCGGCAACCTCAACATCGCCGGCCTCGCCAACATCGACACGAGCAGCGGCGTCGGCTTCTCGCAAAGCGCCGGCACGGTGAACTTCCTCAACGGCCTGACCATCGATACCACCAGCGGCACCGGCATTGTCGGGACCGGTGGCGTTATGGGCATCACCGCTTCCGCTGCAGCCCAGACGGTAAATTCGACCAGCGGCCAGGCGATCAACCTCATCAACGTCGCCGCCAGCATTGCGCTCGACTCGACCTCGTCGGGCGGCGGCACCAACAATGTTGGCCTGGCCAATGTCACCGGAACAGTCAGCCTCGGATCCGGCGCATTGAGCGGCGCTTCGGGCGTCGCATTCCTGCTCAATGGCAGTGCTGCGACCGTCAGCTATGGCGGCACGGTCACCAAGACCACCGCCGGCAAGATCGTCGACATCTCCGGCGTCACCGGCGGCACGGTCACACTGTCCGGCGCGCTCAGCGCCACCGGCGGTTTCGACAATGGTATTTATGTCCACGGCAACTCCGGCGGGACCATCACTCTCAGCGGTGGCACGAAGACGCTGACCACTGGCGCCAATACGGCGGTCGACTTGACGACCAACACCGGCGCGACGATCAACTTCGATACGGGTGGCCTGGTGATTACCACCACCTCCGGCACGGGCTTCAACACCAGCGGCGGTGGCACGGTCAGCGTCGGCGCGCCCCTCAGCGACAACAGCATCACCACGACGGCCGGCGGCACCGCGTTGAACCTCAATGGCGTTACGATTGGCGCTGCGGGCATGAATTTCGACAGTGTTTCGGCCACTGCCGCCGCAACCGGCATCTCGCTGAACAATATCGCCTCGTCCGGCGGCGGCGCCATCATTCTCGGCACGGTCAACCTGCAAGGCATGACCACGCGTGGTGTCGATGTTTCCGGCACGCTTGGCGCGGCGCTGTCCTTCAACGATCTCGACATCGGCCTGAACAGCACGACAGGCATCGCCTTCGACCTCAATGGTGCGGCGATCAACGCGGCGATCACCGCCAATGATTTCGACGTGACCAACGCGGCCGCCGCCGGCAGCACCATCGCCGTCGACCTGCGTGGCGCCACTGGCGGCCAGACGGTACGCCTCGGCGATGCCGTTGTCGGCGGCGCCAGCTCCAGCATTGCCGGCGTCAACACCGGCGTGTTCCTCAACAGCGCCACCAACCTCGCTTTCACCTATGGCGACGGCGAATCGGCGACCGACCAGCTCTCGACCATCGGCGCCAATGTAGGCATCGATGCCTCCAGTGCGCCGGTTGCTGACACCTACAATTTCCAGGACGTGAACTTCCAGTCGGCTCCCGGCCTGGGCTTCGGAGTCGGCAAGGTCTATTTCGTCGGCGCGTCCGCGACCGGTGACGGCAGCGGTCGCGACCAGAACAATCTCGCGACGCTGGCCACCGCCGAAGCAGCAGCCGTGGCGACGGACATCCTGGTTCTCGTCAACGATGGCGGCACCATCACCGCGGCAGGCAGCAATGGCAACGACACGCTGGCGCTCGCCACCGGCGAGCAGGTGCGCGGCTTCGGCAACGGCAACATCAATCTGGCGCTGACGGTGCCCTCCACCATCCAGCTCGCCAGCAACAGCATCTCGATCATCGACCAGACGCTCAATGGCGCCGCGACGCTGACGACGAGCGCCGGCAACAATGTCATCACGCTCGGCGCCAGCGGCAACATCATCGACGGCTTCATCCTGAATGGCAGCCCGGCGGGTGCCGCGCGTGGCGTCAAGGACAATGGCGCGGGTGCTGCGAATACCGTCATCAGCAACATGACCATCAGCAATTTCGCCACGCAGGGTATCGAGATTACCCCGTCGAACAGCGCGACGATCAACAACGTTACTTTCTCCGGCAACGCCAGCGATGTGTGGCTGAACGCGTCCAACACCACCATCACCAACGTCACCAGCACCGGCGCCACCGGCATTGCTTTCAAACTCGACAACACCACCGGCACGACGACGCTGACCAACGTCAACATCACCACGGCGGCGAGCGGAACCGGCATCGCCTTCGGCGGCGCGTCGGGCGCTGGCGGCACGATTGCCGGTACCAATGTCGATATATCGGGCGGCAGCGGCCTTTCGGTGACCGGCGGCAACGCGGTGATCAGCTTCGACGGCGCCAGCTCCATCATCAGCACGTCGGGCGCGGCGGCCACGATCTCGACCCGCGCTGGCGGCAGCTTCACCTTCGCCGGCTCGGTGATCGCCAACGGCGCTGCGAGCGGCATCAGCATTTCCGGCGCGACGGCGGCCAATACGGTGAGCTTCACCGGTACGGTCGATCTCGGCACCACGACGCCGATGACCGGCACCGCAGTCGCAATCAACAACGGCGCCACGGCCTCGACCGTCAGCTTCGCAAACCTCGACATCGTCACAAACGGCACCACCGGATTCAGCGCCATCAATGGCGGCACGGTCAATGTGACGACCGGCACGGTGAGCTCCACTTCCGCGCAGGCGGTCAACCTCAACGGCATCGCCACCACCACCGGCATCAATTTCACCTCGACCAATTCGACCGGCGGCACCAACAACGTGTCGCTGACCAATGTCACCGGCGCCGGCACTGTCAGCCTCGGCTCCGGTGCGCTCGGCGGCGCGACCGGCGCGGCCTTCCTGGTCACTGGCGGCTCGGCCAACATCAGCTATGCCGGCTCGGTCACCAAGACCACGGCCGGAAACGTCGTCAGCATCTCCACCCGCACCGCCGGCACCACGACATTGTCGGGCACTCTCAGCGCCACCGGCGGCGTGGCCAACGGGATCCTCGTCAACGCCAACACCGGCGGCACGATCAACTTCTCCGGCGCCAGCAAGATACTGACCACCGGAGCCAACAATGCCGTCGACCTGACGGCGAACACCAACACCGCGGTCAACTTCACCGGCGGCGGCCTAGCCATCACCACCACCTCCGGCACCGGCTTCAACGCCACGAGCAACGGTACTGGCACCGTGACCGTTATTGGCTCGGGCAACACGATTTCGACCGGCAGCGGCGTCGCGGTCAACCTTGACAGCGTTGCTATCGCGGCGGGCGGCGTGACCTTCGCTTCCACAAACAAAGGCGCCGGCGGCACCAGCGCCGTCATCCTCGATACCGTCACCGGTTCGGGCGCGATCGACCTCGGCACCGGCGCGCTGGTGGGCGGAACAAGCGCCGTGATCCGTATCGGCGATGGCCTAGGCACCGCCAACAGCGGCGGCACGGCGGCCTTCACCTATGCCGGCGCGATCACCAGCGGCAGCACCGGCCAGGCGGTCAACATCCAGGATCGCGCCCTGACCGCCGGCAACATCACCCTGTCGGGCAACATCACGCATAATGCGGCGGGCCAGATCGGCATCCTGCTGGACGACAATGTCGCCGGCATCATCACCTTCTCCGGCGCGTCGAAATCGATCACCTCGACCACGGCGGCTGGCGTCAGCCTGAGCGACAATGCCGGTGCGACGATCAACTTCACCAATGGCGGGCTGGTCATCGCCACCACCAGCGGCGCCGGTTTCAATGCCACCGGCGGCGGCACGGTGACGGTGCAGGGCACCGGCAACACCATCGCGTCCGGCACGGGCACGGCGCTTAATGTCGCCAACACGACGATCGGCGCCGGCGACGTGACGTTCAGGAGCATTGCGTCCAATGGTGCAGCCAACGGCATCGTGCTCAACAACACCGGCACCAGCGGCAATCTGGTGGTGACCGGCACCGGCGCGACGGGGGGCAGCGGCGGCACGATCCAGAACTCGACCGGCGATGGCGTCAGCCTGACCGACACTCAGGATGTCAGCTTGAGCAACATGATTATCAGCGACAATGCGGGCAACGGCATAAAGGGCCTGCGCGTCAACGGTGTGGTGCTCAACGGTCTGACCCTGAACAGCAATGCCGATGCCAACACCGAGTCCGGAATCCTGTTCAACGAACTTACCGGCAACGCCTCGCACGTCACCACGTTCACCAACCTCACGGTCTCCAACTCATTCACCCATAACGTGCAGGTCATCAATTCCGGCGGCACGTTGGCGAACCTGGTGGTGAGCGGCGGCACGTTCTCGAACAACGGCGCCTCAAACAATGCCGGCAGCGACTTCATCTTCGAGGCGGACGGCGCCGGTGTCGCCGGCGCGCCGACGATGACGCTGACCGTCGACGGCGCAACCTTCACCGGCAACAACGCCTATCCCGGACCGGGAGTCATCCCTGGAACCGGTCTGTTCGTCATTGCCAATGACGGCACCGTCAACGCTCACATCGGCGAGACCACGGGAAATCTATTCAACAATCTGAACAACGGCATCAACCTCACCCAGAGCAGCAATTCCGGCGCCGGCACGGGCGGCAATCTGAATTTCACCGTCCGGAACAACACCGTCACCAACAGCGACTCGACGGCCATCAACGTGTTCAGCAGCGGCGACCTCGCACGGACGCTTGACGGCACAATCGCCAACAACGTCATCGGTACGCAAGGCGTAGCAACCTCGGGATCGCGAACCGGCAACGGCATCAGGGTTGGGCATGAAAGCCTCGGCGTCGCCAAGGTGCTGATCGACAACAACATTATCCAGAGCATCGGCGTCAACGGCATAAGCGGTGGCGACAGCGTCTCGATCACGCAGCTCGTGCAGCCGGGCACCGTGCACGCGACGGTCACCAACAACACCATTCGCGACAATGCCGACAGCCGCGGCATCACGGTCACCGCCACATTTGCCGGCGCTATCATCAATGCCGACGTTCATGCCAACACCATCACCAACGTCAACAACGCCAATGCCATCCGCTTCCTCGCGGACGGCCTCGGCGGCGCCGACGGCACGATCAACGTACCGCAGGCGAGCGAGGCCGGTATCGAAACCGTCAATGGCGGGGCAACGGCACTGACGGACACCCGGACGTTCTTCAACCAGCCGCTGCCACTGCTGCCTGCCGCGACACCGTAGTCAGCAACCTTGGATTTCGTCCTAGGAAATATATTTTATGAATCTGATATCGACTTGTTGTCTTACTTAGGCATAATACAAGAATTCAGACAGTAAGCGGCCAACGGAGGGAACGGGGATGAGTGAGCCTTATTTAGGTGAAGTCAAGATCATTTCCTGGAACTATGCACCGCGCGGCTGGGCATTTTGTAACGGCCAGTTGTTGCCGCTTAACCAGAACCAGCCATTGTTCTCACTTCTTGGCACCAGGTACGGCGGCAACGGCCAGACAAATTTTGCCCTTCCGGATATGAGGGGACGTGCGCCGGTTCATACGGGCGGCCCTATCGGTGCAATTGTCGGCGGCCAGGGCGGCGAAGAGTTTCACACGCTCACGCTCGGCGAAATGCCGACACACAACCATTTCGTCAACGCATCGAACACTGCCGGCAACGTCAACAATCCATCCGGCGCGCTGTTGGGGGCGAACGCCAGCCCGATCTATCAGCCGCCTGGCAGCGCGGTGGCGATGGCGAAGGAAAACATCACTTTCGTCGGTGGCGGCCAGCCGCATGAGAACAGATCGCCCTATCTCGTCTTGAATTTCATCATTGCCCTGCAAGGCATATTCCCGTCGCGAAATTAAGAGGACGCTTCGATGAGCCAACCTTTTGTCGGCGAGATCAGGATGTTCGGTGGCAATTTCCCTCCGAATGGCTGGGCGTTCTGCCAAGGCCAGCTGATGCCGATCTCCGAGAACGAAACCTTGTTCAATCTGATCGGTACGACCTATGGCGGCGACGGGGAGGAAACATTCGCCCTGCCCAACCTCGCATCCCGCATCCCCGTCCATGCTGGCAAGGGCCCGCTGGTCAGCCAGACCTATATCATCGGAGAACTGGGCGGGGTCGAATCCGTCACTGTTTCAACCCAACAAATGCCGAACCATTCCCATACCTGGACCGGTTCGTCGAATATCGCCAAAAATCCGGGTCCGTCCGGCGGTGTCCTGGCGACATCGAGCCTGCTGACGCCCTATGTGGGTATCGCACCTGATGGCAACATGGCCGCCGGAGCCATTTCGCCGGCCGGCGGCAGCCAGCCTCACGACAATATGGTGCCGTTCCTCGCCGTCAGTTTCATCATCTCGCTATTTGGCATCTTCCCCCAGCAAAGCTAGAGACTTGCCATGACCAATCCGTTCGTCGCCGAAATTCGAATTTTTGCCGGAGATTTCGCCCCGACGGGGTGGGCGACCTGCGATGGCCAGCTCCTGCCAATCTCGCAGAATACGGCGCTGTTTTCGCTGCTGGGCACAGTTTACGGCGGCGACGGCAAGTCGACCTTCGCGTTGCCGAATATGGCTGGCTCCGCGCCCATGGGGCAAGGACAGGGCAATGGCTTGTCGGAGCGGTTTCTCGGCGAGACGGGTGGCGAAACCTCCGTCACCCTTCTGCAAACGGAAATGCCGCAACATAATCATTTTGTCGCGATATCCACCGAGAGTGGCGCCCAGGGAACTCTTACCGATGCGGTTGTTCTGGGGAAGTCGGGGGGCGGAACGCTGTATCAGAACAACACTTCGCAAAATCTGGTCCAGATGGACCCCCAGGCACTGAGCATAACGGGCAGTACGTTGCCTCACAACAACCTGCCTCCCTATCTGGCGATGACGTTCATCATTGCCATGCAAGGCGTTTATCCGGCGCGTCCGTAAGCGCCACTCCATGATCCAGCTTCCGATTGTGAACAACGGGCCTGTTATATTTTGCTGGGTGCGCGCGGCGCGGATTGATCTGACGTTCCGCCCGATGGCGGACGCCGATCTGCCGTTCCTGTCGGCGCTCTACGCCTCGACCCGCGCCGAAGAACTTGCCGTCACGCCGTGGAGCGACGCGCAGAAAACGGCGTTCCTCGACATGCAGTTTCAAGCGCAGCACGCGCATTACCAGAAATACTATCCCAACGCCGACTGGCTGGTGATCGAGCAGGCAAGGCAAGATATCGGTCGCCTGTATATCGAGCGCTCGGCGAGCGAGCATTGCATCATAGATATCGCCTTCCTGCCGGCGCATCGCGGCAAGGGGTCTGGCGGTGCGTTGCTCGCCGATCTCATCGATGAGGCCGCCGCCGTCGGCAAGTCGGTCTCGATCCATGTCGAGAAGAACAATCCAGCGCGGCGGCTCTACAAGCGCCTCGGCTTCACCGTTGCCGAGGACAAGGGCGTCTACGACCTGATGATCCGTTCGCCGTAAGGGCCGTGCCGGTCGTCACGTGCCGCGATACCAGGAGACGATGGTGAAACGTTCGTTGCACGTGACCGGGGTGACTTCATGCGTCGTTTCCGAGCGAAAGGCGACGAGAGAGCCCGGCAATGCCGGCATGGCAATGCGCAGGTCCGGGCCGCTGTAAGGCCCATGCAGGACCAGCGAGCCGCCTGCATAGCTTTCTGGCGAAGGGTTGTCCGATTGACGGTTGAGAAAGATCACCACCGAGATCTTTCGGAACCGCGACTCGTCGTGAATGAGCGGCGTGTTGCCATCCTGGTGCGGCACAAAGAAATCGCCTTGCCGATAGTGAAGGAACTGAGGTTTCTCGACCTGGCCGAGCAGCAGCCCGAAATGCCGCTCCAGAGCCGCCTTCTGCTGCGCCAACAGGGCACTCACTCGCTCTTCAGTGGCCTGCGAAACATCGGCGCGCACGGTCTTTCGGATCTCCGGCCATGCCATCTTCTGGTCGGCACGCCCCAGCAGGCCGGCCGGACGGCCCACGGCCGCCCGAATTTCCGCGCACAGTGCGCTACACGCCGCTCCGTCAAATACGTCCCCAATCTCGATATAGTCGATCATATGTCGAGCCGCCGCGCTGCCAAATCGCCCTGATGGCCGGAGCGTCCCCGTGGCCGATCCGGTCGAAAAAAATCAGTTGAATACCGCCTCGTAAAGCCGCCCTGCCTCATCGGCAGCGATCGGCACGATGAAGATCTCATGGGCGCCGCTTTTGCCGTTGAACCGATAGATAGCCTGCGGCAGCGCCGCGTCGCGCGGCCCCCTGAACAGCAGCGTGAAGCCACCGCCGTCGCGCGGGCTGTTGGCAATGGGCTGCACCGCGCTCAGTTCCATCGTGTGCGTCTGACCTCCGGCTTCGACGGAAAAGCTCTGCCCCTGCTCGAAATCCGAAAGCGATGCCATGCGCCTGCCCTGGTTCGTCTGTCTTTCAGACGGCTCTCTTGAGATGTCTATCCCGTCAGCCAATCTCGCCGCTTCATGGCGTGCTGTCTATAGAGCTCGATCTCCAGAAGTACAAAAGAGCACGATCAAGCAAACAGATAGATTTATCTTGGCCATGTAGGGTGAAGCAGCCGTCAACGCGTTGCGCACCGGCAGCCACTGGCCTAAACCGGAATGGTATAAGAGGAGAACACTAGGGATGACTGACGCGAAAACAGACACGGCCCCGGCCGGAAGCACCGCGACAAACGCGCTGCCGCTGTTCTACAAAAAACCCGAGGCGCTCAATCCGCTGCGGCACGGCTCACTCGGCCTTACGGCGCGGGCCGATTTCTCCTTTGCCCGCACCGCGCACGCAATCCCCGTCGTCGCCTCGGAAATGCCGGCGGCAATGCGCTCCTACCCGATCGTTTTCATCGGCGACGCCAAGGCGCCTGTCATCATCACCGGCCTGCGCCAGGACCAGAACCTGTTCGTCGGCGCCGACGGCAAATGGGCGGAGCCGCATTACATTCCCGCCTATGTCCGCCGGTACCCCTTCATCCTGGCCGATGAACCGAAAACGACCGGCCGCCTGACGTTGTGCATCGACCGCGCCAGCGAACGCGTCGTCGAGCAGACGCCTTCGTCCAAGGGCGGCGACGAGACCGCGCCCTTCTTCGACGGCAACGAGCCGGCCGAGGCCTCGAGGCAGGCGCTCGCCTTCTGCAGCCAGTTCCAGACCGACTTCAATGCGACTCGCGCCATGATCGACAAGATCGACGCGCACGGCCTGTTCGCGCCGCGGCAGAGCAAGGTGACGCTGGAGGGCGGCGAGACCCTCAACCTCACCGACTTTCAGGTGATCGACGAGCCGGCCTTCAACAAATTGAGCGACGAGGCGTTTCTTGATCTCAGGAAATCCGGCGCGCTTGCGCTGCTCTATTGCCATCTCGCCTCGAGCAACAGCTGGACCTCGCTGGCCTTCCAGGCGTCATTGCGGCGAGCTGGCTGACGCGGCCCGCGACGAAAAGCTTCGGCAAGGCGCGGGTTGTTTAAATCAACGGTTCGCGCCTTCGCACGACGATCTCTCCGCGGCTCGAATCATGCTGTTGTCGTGCAGATCGATTGCCATGACGGGTTGGCGAACTTCCTAATGCTCGACGTATAGCTCTCGCGAAATGCGCCGAGGCGGCATCAATCCCCCGGTTCGCGGACCTCTCAGCACGCCAACCTTGCTGCCCTCCTCAATCGTTGAATAGCCGGTCGTGGCCATCGATCACGGTCCGAACGCAAAAAGCCCGCGTGAAGCGGGCTGTTTTTGATGTTGGTTGCGGGGACAGGATTTGAACCTGTGACCTTCAGGTTATGAGCCTGACGAGCTACCGGGCTGCTCCACCCCGCGTCACCTCCAGGGCAAGCTCTTGCCTGCTCCGGATCTGAAGCAAGCGTTTGCTTGCTTATCTGGACGTAAGCCTGGGCCTATGAACAGGATGGCTTACAGATAGGTATATGGCTGACCAAATGAAAGGGCCGCTTGCGCGGCCCGTGATCCCTTGGCGGGCCTTTTCGTAGAGAGAAGATTTCAGTTTCATCCGGTTTGCGGATGAGAGTTCAACGTGCGTTTTGCAGACCTGGCAGCGACCTACTCTCCCGCGTCTTGAGACGAAGTACCATCAGCGCTGGAGCGTTTCACGGCCGAGTTCGGAATGGGATCGGGTGCAGCCGCTCCGCCATAACCACCAGGTCGGCAAAACGCACGTTATATCGAGAAGCTGTTTTTTCGTGCCAAGGCGACGTTTGTGTTTTGCTTTCGGGCGCAAGCCCGCAAGCGCGACTGCGCGTCGCCGGTTTTCCGGCGCCCTCGCGGAGCATAGGCCCTGTAAGGGCCGCTCATGCGTGAGCGCTGGTCAGATCATCGTGTTTCACGATGAGCATAAGGAATGAGAACGATCAAGCCGATCGAACTATTAGTACCGGTAAGCTTCAAGCGTTGCCGCTCTTCCACACCCGGCCTATCAACGTGGTCGTCTTCCACGGTTCTCAGGGAATACTCGTTTTAAGGTGGGTTTCCCGCTTAGATGCCTTCAGCGGTTATCCCGTCCGGATATAGCTACCCTGCTATGCGGCTGGCGCCACAACAGGTCCACCAGAGATCCGTCCATCCCGGTCCTCTCGTACTAGGGACAGATCCTTTCAATATTCCTACACCCACGGCAGATAGGGACCGAACTGTCTCACGACGTTCTGAACCCAACTCACGTACCGCTTTAAATGGCGAACAGCCATACCCTTGGGACCTGCTCCAGCCCCAGGATGCGATGAGTCGACATCGAGGTGCCAAACAACCCCGTCGATATGGACTCTTGGGGGTCATCAGCCTGTTATCCCCGGCGTACCTTTTATCCGTTGAGCGATGGCCCTTCCACGCGGGACCACCGGATCACTATGACCGACTTTCGTCTCTGCTCGACTTGTCAGTCTCGCAGTCAGGCAGGCTTATGCCATTGCACTCAGCGAACGATTTCCGACCGTTCTGAGCCCACCATCGCGCGCCTCCGTTACTCTTTAGGAGGCGACCGCCCCAGTCAAACTACCCACCATACATTGTCCCGGACCCGGATAACGGGCCGCGGTTAGACATCCATAGTAATAAGGGTGGTATTTCAAGGGTGGCTCCACCTGAGCTGGCGCCCAGGTTTCAAAGCCTACCACCTATCCTACACATGCCACTACGAATGCCAATGTAAAGCTATAGTAAAGGTGCACGGGGTCTTTCCGTCTAACCGCAGGAACCCCGCATCTTCACGGGGAATTCAATTTCACTGAGTCTATGCTGGAGACAGCGGGGAAGTCGTTACGCCATTCGTGCAGGTCGGAACTTACCCGACAAGGAATTTCGCTACCTTAGGACCGTTATAGTTACGGCCGCCGTTTACTGGGGCTTCGATTCAGAGCTTGCACCCCTCCTCTTAACCTTCCAGCACCGGGCAGGCGTCAGACCCTATACGTCGTCTTGCGACTTCGCAGAGCCCTGTGTTTTTGATAAACAGTCGCTACCCCCTGGTCTGTGCCACCCTCCTCTACTTGCGTAGAAAAGGGTCACGCTTCTTCCGAAGTTACGCGTGCAATTTGCCGAGTTCCTTCAGCATAGTTCTCTCAAGCGCCTTGGTATACTCTACCTGACCACCAGTGTCGGTTTCGGGTACGGTTTATAAGGAGGAGCTATTTCCTGGAACCGCTCCGCTGCCCGTTCAATCCGATAAGATTGGACAACTTGTGCGATCCGTCACTACCTCCAAGCCCACGAATATTAACGTGGTTCCCATCGACTACGCGTTTCCGCCTCGTCTTAGGGGCCGGCTAACCCTGCTCAGATTAGCTTTAAGCAGGAACCCTTGGTCTTTCGGCGGGGGAGTCTCTCACTCCCCTTACGTTACTCATGTCAGCATTCGCACTTCTGATACCTCCACCACCCCTCACGGGTATGGCTTCGTCAGCTTACAGAACGCTCCGCTACCGCTTGGCCCTTGCGGACCAAACCCTAAGCTTCGGTGTATGGCTTTAGCCCCGTTACATTTTCGGCGCAAAGACCCTTATTTAGACCAGTGAGCTGTTACGCTTTCTTTAAATGATGGCTGCTTCTAAGCCAACATCCTGGTTGTTTTGGGATCCTCACATCCTTTCCCACTTAGCCATAACTTGGGGACCTTAGCTGTAGGTCAGGGTTGTTTCCCTTTTCACGACGGACGTTAGCACCCGCCGTGTGTCTGCCGACTAGTACTCCCAGGTATTCGGAGTTTGGTTAGGTTTGGTAATCCGGTGAGGACCCCTAGCCCATCCAGTGCTCTACCCCCTGGGGTATTCGGTCGACGCTCTACCTAAATAGATTTCGCGGAGAACCAGCTATTTCCGAGTTTGATTGGCCTTTCACCCCTAGCCACAAGTCATCCCGAACTATTGCAACAGTTATGGGTTCGGTCCTCCAGTAAGTGTTACCTTACCTTCAACCTGCTCATGGCTAGATCACTCGGTTTCGGGTCTAATGCGACGAACTGAACGCCCTGTTCAGACTCGCTTTCGCTGCGCCTACACCTAGCGGTTTAAGCTTGCTCGTCACACTAAGTCGCTGACCCATTATACAAAAGGTACGTGGTGACCCTTACGGGCTCCCACTGTTTGTAGGCAATCGGTTTCAGGTACTCTTTCACTCCCCTTGTCGGGGTGCTTTTCACCTTTCCCTCACGGTACTAGTTCGCTATCGGTCATGCACGAGTACTTAGGCTTGGAAGGTGGTCCTCCCAATTTCAGACAGGATTTCACGTGTCCCGCCTTACTCGAGGACGATTGATTGCATTACGCGTACGGGGCTGTCACCCACTATGGCCCTACTTTCCAGAAGGTTCCGCTTGTCTCTCAATCGCCACTGGCCTGGTCCGGGTTCGCTCGCCACTACTTCCGGAGTCTCGGTTGATGTCCTTTCCTACGGGTACTTAGATGTTT